>NZ_JBFPNH010000032.1:0-376493 GCF_040815545.1 Streptomyces sp. LMG1-1-1.1
GTTGAGGACGGGGCGGCATTCCGGACGGCGGGCGGCTGGCGCGCACCAGGGAGGCCGACGTCTCGGCGTCGCCTGCGCGCTCGAACGCCCCAACACAGAGGCGCCGTTCGACGCTCGGCGACTCGTGAAGCCGCGGCTCGTGCAGGCCCGGGGCGGTGGGTGCGATGACCGTGACCGTCACCCCCGCTCCTTCCGGCCGGACGGCCGCCGACGCCGCCGGCGCCGCGACCCGTGACACACGGCCCGGCCCGCTGCGCGCGCTCGCGCGGCACCGCGGCCGCCTGGTCGGCGTCGGCACGGCCCTCGGCCTGCTCCTCGGCGCCGTCCTCCTGGGCGGCGGCAGCTGGCCGGGAGCGCTGACCGTCGACGTGTCGGCGCCGCTCGGGCGCGGCAGCGATTGGATCATCGACCACCGCGACAGCCACCCGCTGTTCCTCTACTTCCTCGGCCACGTGAGCAACCTGGTGGTCGTGTCGGTCCGCGCGGTGTACCTGGCGCTGCTGGCCGCCGGGTGGGGCGGCGTCATCGCGGCCGCCGGCCTGGTGGCCTGGCGTGTCGCCGGTGTCCGGCTCGCGCTGGCCTCCGTCGCCGCCTTCGCCGTGTGCGGACTTCTCGGCATGTGGGTGCCCACCATGCAGACCCTCGCGCTGATGGTGGTGGCCGTCGCCGCGTCGGTGCTGCTCGGTGGTCTCCTCGGACTCGCCGCGGGCCTGTCGGACCGGATGCACCGGATCCTGCGACCGGTGCTCGACACCATGCAGGTGCTGCCGGCCTTCGCATACCTGCTGCCCGTCGTCCTGGTCTTCGGCATCGGCGTGCCGGCGGCCGTCCTGGCGACCGTCGTGTATGCCGCCCCGCCCATGGCCCGGCTCACCGCGCTCGGACTGCGCGGCGCGGACGCCGGTGTCATGGAGGCGGTTGCGTCCCTCGGCGCCACCGCGAGGCAGCGGCTGCTGACCGCGCGGCTGCCCCTGGCCCGCAAGGAGCTGATGCTCGGTGTCAACCAGTCGATCATGATGGCCCTCGGCATGGCCGTGATCGCGTCCGTCATCGGCGCGGGCGGCCTCGGTGACCGCGTGTACCAGGCGCTGGCCTCGGTCGACGTCGGTGCCGCGCTCACCGCCGGGGTGCCGGTCGTGCTGCTCGCCGTCGTCCTGGACCGCGTCACCGCCGCGGCGGGAGCGCGGATCGGTGCGCCGCCGGTCCCCCGCGCCGGGTTCGGCTGGGCCGTCGTCCTCGTGGCGACCGCCGCCGTCGCGCTCACCGGCCGCCTGTCCGGCCGCCTGTCCTGGCCGGCCGCGTGGACGGTGGCCGTCGCCGAGCCCGTCAACCGGGCCGTGGACTGGATGACCGCACACCTCTACTCCGGCGTGCCCGTCATCGGGGGCACCGCGGACTGGGCGGGGCGGTTCACCACCGGCGTCCTCAACCCGCTGCGGGACGGGCTTCAGTGGCTGCCCTGGTGGGCGGTCCTCCTGGGCGTCGGCGCGCTCGCCCTGCTCATCGGTACCTGGCGCACCGCGGCGACCGCCGTCCTCGCGATGGGCGTGATCGGCGTGCTCGGGGTCTGGGATCCGGCGCTCGACACGCTGTCCCAGGTCCTGGCGGCCGTCGCCGTGACCCTGGTGCTCGGCGTCGCCCTCGGGGTCGCCGCGGCCCGTGGCACCCGGCTGGGACGCGTACTCCGTCCGATGCTCGACGTCTTCCAGACGCTGCCGCAGTTCGTGTACCTGATCCCCGTGGTCGCCCTGTTCGGAGTGGGCCGTGCCCCGGCGGCCGCGGCCGCCGTGGTCTACGCGCTGCCCGCGGTGGTGCGGATCACGGCCCAAGGCGTACGTGCCGTGGACCCGGCGGCCCTGGAGTCCGCCCGGTCGCTCGGAGCGACCGGGCGTCAGCAGCTCTTCCAGGTCCAGCTGCCGCTGGCCCGGCCCGCGCTGCTGCTCGCCGTGAACCAGGGGGTCGTGCTCGTCCTGGCCGTGGTCGTCATCGGCGGCCTCGTAGGCGGCGGCGCACTCGGCTACGACGCGGTCTTCGGTCTCGCCCGGGGCGACCTGGCGACCGGTCTGGTCGCCGGTGCGGCGATCGTCTGCCTCGGTCTGGCGCTGGACCGGGTGACCCAGCCGACGGAACGCCGTGAGCTCACAGGAAAGGGGGCCTGAGATGGCTCGCACACGTCTCGCCGCTCTCGCGACCGCCGTCGCGCTGACGGCACTCACCGGCTGCGGCGCAGCGGACATGACCCGCCAGGCCTCCCCGTACGCCGCCGCCGACGACTCCCGCACGGTGACGCTGTCCGTGCAGTCGTGGGTGGGCGCGCAGGCCAACGTCGCCGTCGCCCAGTACCTGTTGGAGCACGAACTCGGCTACCGGGTCGACACCGTCCAGATCGACGAGGTGCCGGCCTGGGACGCGCTCAGCCAGGGCCGGGTCGACGCCATCCTGGAGGACTGGGGCCACCCGGACCAGGAGAAGCGGTACATCGACGGCAAGGGGACGATCGAGCGGGGCGGCGATCTCGGGGTGACCGGTCACATCGGCTGGTTCGTGCCCACCTACTTCGCCGAGCAGCACCCGGACGTCACCGACTGGAAGAACCTGGACAAGTACGCCGAGGCGTTCCGCACCGCGGAAAGCGGCGGCAAAGGCCAGCTGATGGACGGCTCCCCGTCCTACGTCACGAACGACAAGGCGCTCGTGGACAACCTCGGCCTCGATTACCAGGTCGTGTTCGCCGGCTCGGAAGCGGCACAGATCACCCAGATCAAGCAGTTCGCCAAGGAGCACAAGCCGTTCCTGACCTACTGGTACAAACCGCAGTGGCTGTTCGAGAAGGTCCCGATGACGGAGGTGAAGCTGCCGGCCTACGAGGAGGGCTGTGACGCCGACCCGGAGAAGGTGTCCTGCGCGTACCCGCACACGCCCCTGCAGAAGTTCCTCAACGCCCGCTTCGCCGAGGGCGGGGGCGACGCCGCCGCCTTCCTGAAGAGGTTCCGCTGGTCGACCGACATGCAGAACGACGTCGCCTTGATGATCGCCGAACAGAAGCTGTCGCCGCAGGAGGCGGCCGACCGGTGGGTGAAGGACAACGAGTCCACCTGGCGGGCGTGGCTCCCGTCCTGACGCGGACGGCACGCAGCAGCCGGCCGTCGGGGCCCGCGCCACCCTGCTGCGCCCCCTGGGTGCCCCGTTCCTGAGTAGGCGGGAGAGGGGAGACCCGCGTACGGCACGGCCGTTGCCACTCATCGGCGTGCCTCCCCGCCGCGGCGGGGAGGCACGTGTGCGGGAGAGCGGGGCTGCGGCGTCCGCGTGGGGTTCCGTCAGGCTCGGGGCGGAGCCGCGTCGGGGGTGGCTGACACCTCGGCGGGGGCCGTCGAGAGGGGCTCGGCGATGTCCTCCAGGGAGCGGCGTTCCGCCTTGACGGCGAGGAAGGCCGCCACGATTCCGGCCGCGCACATGAGGGCGGCGCCGATCTGGAAGGCGAGGACGGTCTGCGACGGGATGCCGGACTCGGTGAGCTTGGCGAAGATCAGCGGGCCGCTGATGCCGCCGGCAGCGGTGCCGATCGCGTAGAAGAAGGCGATGGCCATGGCGCGGGTCTCCATGGGGAAGACCTCGGAGACGGTGAGGTAGGCGCTGGACGCGCCGGCGGACGCGAAGAACAGCACGACGCACCAGCAGGCCGTGAGCGTGGTGGCGCTGAGGACGCCGCTGCCGAAGAGCCATGCGGTGCCGAAGAGCAGGAGGCCGGACAGGAGGTAGGTGGACGAGATCATGACGCGCCGTCCGACCGTGTCGAAGAGCCTGCCGAGGAACAGCGGGCCGAGGAAGTTGCCCGCGGCGATGACGGCGAAGTAGTAGCCCGTCCGGCCCGTGGGGACGTCGAAGAAGGTGGAGAGGATGGTGCCGAAACCGAAGGTGATGGCGTTGTAGAGGAACGCCTGGCCGATGAAGAGGGAGAGGCCGAGGACGGCGCGGCGCGGGTAGCGGCGGAAGACGGTCTTCGCGATGAGCCCGAAGCCGATGCTGCGTCGCTGGTGGATGGTGATCTCGCCGGCGGGCTCCGGCAACGGGCGGCCGTGTTCCTCCTCGACCTCTCGCTCGACGGTGGAGACCAGTTCCTCGGCCTCCTCGCCGCGTCCGTGGATGAACTGCCAGCGTGGACTCTCGGGGACGTGCCGTCGGACCAGGAGGATCACCAGGCCGAGGACGACGCCGAGGGCGAAGCTGAGCCGCCAGCCCATGTCGAGGGCGAAGATGTCGGTGTCCAGCATGACGATGGAGAGGAGGGCTCCGCCGATGGCTCCGAGCCAGTAGCTGCCGTTGATGATGAGGTCGACGCGGCCCCGGTAGAGGGAGGGGATCAGTTCGTCGATCGCCGAGTTGATGGCCGCGTACTCGCCGCCGATCCCGAAGCCCGTCAGGAAGCGGAAGAGGAAGAACCACCAGGATTCCATCGACAGGGCGGTGAGGGCGGTGGCTGCCAGGTAGACGGCCAGCGTCACCATGAAGAGCTTCTTGCGGCCGTAGCGGTCGGTCAGCCAGCCGAAGAAGAGTGCTCCGGAGCAGGCGCCGGCGACGTACAGCGCGGCGGCCGTTCCGGTCACCTGGGCGGCGGTGATGTCCAGGCCGCTGCCGCTCTCGGCGAGACGGCCGGCGATGTTGCCGACGATGGTGACTTCGAGGCCGTCCAGGATCCAGACGGTCCCGAGGCCGATCACGATCATCCAGTGCCAGCGCGACCAGGGCAGGCGGTCCAGTCGGGCCGGTACGGCCGTGGTCACGGTTCCTGTGGCTGCGGGTACGGACGTGCCCCGCCTCGTGTCTTCGGTCATGGCTCTCTCTCTTCGGGGGCCTTCCTCCGGCCTCCGGGTGCCCCGCTCCGGAGGGGTCATGCCTGCGGGATCCGGACGCCTTCTCCGGTACGGGGGCGCGCGGGGCAGCGGTCCACGGGATCACCCGTGCCCGATTCCGGGAGCCACGCGCCCGGAATCGGGCCATGGTTGGGCTGTCCGGATGGCGGACGGCCGGTTGTAGGGTGTCGGCCATGCCCTGCGTACTCGTGGTCGAAGACGACCCCAGCATCCGTGCCTCGCTGATGGAGATCCTCGCGGAGCACGGCCATGCGGTGCGCAGCACGGGCGACGGGTTCGGCGCGCTGCGCGAGGTCGCGCAGGGATCGCTGGACGCGGTGGTGCTGGACCTCGGCCTGCCCGATCTCGACGGCGGCGACGCGCTGCGCATGATCCGCGGGATATCGAACGTGCCCGTGGTGGTCGCGACCGCCCGCGACGACGAGAGTGAGATCGTCAAGCTCCTGAACGCGGGCGCCGACGACTACCTCGTCAAGCCGTTCTCCGGGGCACAGCTCCTGGCCCGGCTCTCGGCGGTGCTGCGGCGCACCGCGGTGCCCGCCGCGGTCGCCGGACAGGCCCCGACCGCCGATCCGTCGAGTCTGGTGACGGTCGGTGAGCTGACCGTGGATCCGCCGGGGCGTTCGGCCTATCTGGCGGGGCGTGAACTGGTTCTCACGCGCCGGGAGTTCGATCTGCTGGCCTTTCTCGCCCGGCACGCCGGCACGGTGGTGTCCCGGCACCGGCTGCTCGCGGAGGTCTGGCGGGAGGCCTACATCGAGGACCAGACGATCGACGTGCACGTGTCCGCGCTGCGCCGCAAGCTCGGTGAGCGGGCCTCGGCACCGCGCTATCTGCGCACCGTGCGCGGGGTGGGCATCAAGCTGGTGGCGCCGCACTGAGGAGAGCTCAGGAGGGGGTGCCGAAGTCCTGGGTCCACCAGGGGCCTCCGTCGGTACTGACGCCGACGCCGATCTCGGTGAAACCACAGTTGAGGATGTTGGCCCGGTGGCCGGGGCTGTGCATCCAGGCGTCCATGACGGCGGCCGCGTCGGTCTGTCCCTTGGCTATGTTCTCGCCGGATCGTGACCAGGTGTATCCGGCCGCCTCGATGCGATCCTGCGGCTGGGAGCCGTCGGTTCCCGTGTGGGAGAAGTTGCCGGTGGCGGCCATGTCGTCGGTGTAGTCCTGAGCCGCCTCGGTGAGGTCCGCGTCGACCGCCAGGGCCTTGCAGCCCGCCGCTGCGCGCTCGACGTTCACGAGGCGTACGACCTCCTCGACCTCGCCGCCGCCCGCCGGGCGCGTACCGCTGTCGGGCTCGGTGGCCGGCGGCTTCGCGGTGGCCGGGGGCGCGGACCTGGGCTTCTGCGCGCCCGGGGACGCGGAAGGTCTCGTCGCCCTGGCGGTGGCCGAGGACGGTGGGGTGGCCGAGGGGGCCGTCGGCGTGGTGGAGAGGGTCGTCAGGGTGTGCGGGGCGGCCGACGGGGACTTCGGTGCGGTGGGCGGTGCGGTGTTCGGCGGTCCGGTGGTCGGCGTCGGGTCGGGCGAACCGCCGTCCAGGGCGACGGATTCGGCCTTGTCGTGCGCGGAGCCGGCGAGCTCGGCGCCCGCCAGGCATACGGCGGCGACGGCCAGGGTGCTGAGGCCCGCCACGGCGGCGGTGACGCGCGGGCGACGCGGGGCGCGGTGTCCACGACGTCCGTGGGCGGCTCGGGCACTCATCTCGGTTTCCTCCAGGGGCTGTACGGGTGCGGTGGCGGGGCCGGCCCAGGTCCGCGTCGGCTCGGGCGGGTTTCGTGCGGCGGAGAGGGTCCGCCGGCGCCGAGACGGGAGCGTAGGCGTGCCGAAGCGGCGAGAACGCCTTCTGAGGGATGCGCTCAGGAGGACCTAAGCAACAGCTCAGGTTCGGGACCGGCTCGGGGCGGTCGCCAGGTCGGGCCGCCGGTCGCGTCGGCCCGTACGGGACGCGTGCGCCTCTCCGTGAGCGAGGGCGGGGTGGGTGGGGCGGTGGGCGTCGGCCACACTGATGCGGTGCCACGCCTCCTGCGCTATCTCCTCCTATGGCTGTCGTGCACCGCGGCCAGCGTCACCGCGGTGATGCTCACGGTGTACTTCGTCATCGGCCTGACCCGACCGACCCCGCCCACCGCGCGGTCGGTCCAGGCGGTGTACCCCTCCCCGTCCGTCCTCGTCGGGGTGCCGGCCTCGTCCGTCGCGACCACGCCGAAGGCGTCCTCCACCACGCCCGCGTCCCCCTCGTCACCGCCGCCGACCACGCGTACGCCCTCGCCGTCGCCCTCGGTCACGCGGGCGCCCGTCACGTCCACGCCCCGGCCGTCGGCCTCGAAGTGCAGCGGCGGCCCCGGGCTGCACACGGTTCCCTCCGAGGGGGGCAAGGTCACCGTCCAGTACGGCCGCGACAGCGTGTGCTTCGTCTCGGCCGTTCCCGATCCGGGTTTCCGCACGAGCACCGGCCAGAGCGATCCCGGCACGCTGGTGGTCGTCTTCACCAGCGACGACCACCGTTCGCAGATCACGGCGACCGTCGTGCCGACGGCGCAGGCAAGCGTGCGCGAGACCCGGTTGTGAGTCCTCGGGCAGGCACCGCGGACGGCCGGAGAACCCCTGGTGAAGGGCTTGCGGTCGCGAACCTGAGCAGTTCCTTAAGCGTGCCTGATGGGTGGCATCAGGACGGTCCAGGACGCCTTTTCGGCACCTAAGCTCACGGTCGGTCAGGACGATCGCTCCGGCCCCGGCGGACAGGACGCCGGGCCGTGTCCTGCGCCCACTCCGGCATCGGCCGCCTCCAGGCCCCGGAGAGCTCACCGACACAAGGGGTTGATCCGTCATGGCCGCACACCGGCGCAAACAACGCACCGCCGGCATCCAGGGCCTCGTCCGCTTCTCGGCCGTCTCCCTCACGCTCGCCTCCGCCGCCGTCGCCACGGCCTGCGGAGTGGGCGGCTCGAACAACGACGCGGCGCAGAACGTGTCGGCCGCGGCGGCCCCGGACGCGCCCGCCGACCAGGGAACCGGCGCCCCGGCGCCCATGGAGGCGGCGACGGCATCCGCGTCCCCCACCACCGCGGCGACGTCGGTCCCGCCGACGACCCGGCCGAGCCCTTCCGCGTCCTCGCCCCTGGCCAAGCGGCCCGCGGCGACGACCGATGCCGCCCGTCGCCCTGCCAGGACGACGGCCGCTCCCGCCCCGGCCAAGCCCGCCGTGAAGAAGAGCGCGCCCGTCTCCGGCTCCTCGGGCTTCACCAGCGGCTACCCGACCGGTGCGGACGCCCGTGGGGCCGTCAAGGCCGCGGTCGCCGCCGCCAAGGCCGACGGCAAGAAGGTGCTGATCGACTTCGGCGCCAACTGGTGCGGCAACTGCAAGGCCGCCGACCGGGTGTTCGCCACGAGCGGCGTGGGGGCGCTCCTGGACGCCTCGTACCACGTGGTCAAGGTGGACATCGGCAGCCAGGACTCCTCGGCCTTCGACCTCCTGCGCGACTACTGCTCCGGCGAGGGCGCGTACAAGATGCCCGTCCTGGTCGTCCTCGACGGCAACGGCAAGGTGGTGACCGAGACGCACTCGACCGGCAACCCCGAGCTGACCGAGACGGGCCTCGGCGCGTTCCTGCGGAAGTGGGCCTGATGACGGCCCGCACCCACAGACGCGGCGCGTCGGCGACGGTCGCCCTGTTCCTCCTCGCCCTCGCGGCCACCGGTTGCGGCGGGGGCGCCGTCGCGGGAGCGGACGCCGGCGCGCCGGGAGCGGGCACCGTCGAGACCGCGGCGGTGCTGCCGGTCGCCGAACGCCCTTCCGCGCCCGACACCTCCGGCCGGGATCTCACGGGCCGGGACCTGGCGCTGCGTTCGTACCGCGGCAAGGTCGTCGTCCTGAACGTGTGGGGCTCCTGGTGCGCCCCCTGCCGCGCCGAGGCCGCCGACCTGGAGGCGCTGCGCGGTGCGGCGGCGCCGCGCGGTGTGGAGCTTCTGGGCGTCAACGTCCGCGACCGTTCCACCGGGCCGGCCCGGGAGTTCGAGAGGACCTACGGTCTGCGGTACCCGAGCATCCACGATCCCGACGGAAAGCTGCTGCTGGCCTTCCCTCCCGCGCTGCTCAACCCGCAGGCCATCCCGTCCACGCTGGTCATCGACCGGCAGGGCCGGATCGCCGTCGCCGTCTCCGGTCCGGTCACCCGCGCGCGCCTGGAGCCCCTCGTGGACCGGGTCGCCGGGGAGGACGCATGACCGGCCCCACGTGGGCGGCGCTCGCCGCCGGGCCGGCCGCCGGCGCGGTGTCGGGCACCCTGCTCCTCGCCGTGCCGGTGGCAGTGGCCGCGGGCCTGGCGTCCTTCCTCTCCCCATGCGTCCTGCCGCTCGTGCCGGGCTACCTGAGCTACGTCACCAGCCTGTCGGTGTCCGACCTCGCCGAGGCGGACGGCGGGCGGCGCGGGCGGATGGTCGCAGGAGCGGCGCTGTTCGTGCTGGGTTTCAGCGGCGTCCTGGTGTCCGGGGGCGCCCTGTTCGGCTTCGTCGGGCGCAACCTGCTCGCCTACCAGGACGGCATCACGCTGGTCCTGGGCCTGTTCACCATCGTCATGGGCCTCGCGTTCGCGGGCTGGCTGCCCGGCTTCACCCAGCGCGAGCTGCGCAGCAGCCGCCGGCCCTCCTTCGGCCTGGCCGGCGCGCCCCTGCTGGGCGTCGTCTTCGGCGTGGGCTGGACCCCCTGCATCGGGCCGACCCTGGCCGCCGTGCAGGCCCTGGCCTGGAACGAGGCCAGCGCCGGGCGCGGCGCCCTCCTCATGGTCTGCTACTGCGTGGGTCTTGGCGCGCCCTTCCTGCTCACCGCGCTCGCCTTCCAGCGGGCCCTGCGCGCCTTCCGCTGGGTCAGGAAACACCACGGGACCGTCATGCGGACCGGCGGCGCACTTCTGGTCCTCGTCGGCGTCCTGCTGGTCACCGGCCTGTGGTCCGACCTGGTGTACGCGTTGCAGGTACGGCTGCAGGGAACGACCGCGGCCCTGTGAGCGGCGGTACGCGAGTACCGGCGCCACGCGCCCGCGAGGGCTCGACTCCCCCTGCGCGCAGGACGGCTCCACTCCCCCGTACCCAAGAGGGCCGGTCGCGCCCCCGGCGTGCGGCCCACCTCCCCGAAACACGAGAAAGACCCGGAAAGACGACATGAGACACCCCATGGCCTCTCCCCGCCCGGCCCACCGCCTCCCCCGCGCCGCGCGCACGCGCCTCGCCTGGGCCGCGGCTTCACTGCTGGCCGCTATCTCGCTGACCGGCTGCGGCCAGGAGGCCGCGCCGCCGCACGCCGTCGCCGTGACGGAGTTCAACGAGAACGGCGTCACCGTCCGGCTGAGCGTGGCCGACTGGAAGTCCGAAGCGGGGACCCTGGTCGCCACGTTCACGCCCGACGAAGCCGGCTTCCACCTCTACAGCACCACGCTCCGCGCCGAGGGCGTCGAAGGCGTGGGGCGGCCGACCGAGGTCCGTCCCGTCGGTTCGGTCGCCACCGCCGGGGAGATGACGGTGGACAAGCCGGTCAAGAGCATCACGGTGCCGGGCGTGCGCGCCGCCGTACCGGTCTACCCCGACGGCCCCGTCACGGTGACGCTGCCGATCCGGGCGACCGCTCCGGGCGAGGCGAAAGTGCTGATCGGCTATGCGAGCTGCAGTTCGACCGAGGGGTGTACGATCCCGGTGGCCGACCGGGCGGTGTCCCTGCGCACCGGCGAGCACGGCCTGTCGTTCGGCACCTCCTGACGGCCCGTCGTCCCGGACCACGGGGCCGGTGACGGCATGCGCCACTCCCGGAGGACGTCGTACCGGGAGACCCTCCGGCGGCCCGTCGCACGGACCCCGGACCCGAATCCCCCCACCGTGGCGCTGGGCGCACGGCTACCCGTTGGAGCGCCGCACCCGTGAACCGAGGGCACCGAAGACGCCGCGCCGAGCCCGGGGCCCCGCGGTGAGGCGCTCCCTGGCGGGGGTGGCCCTGGCCGTCACCTCCATGGTGGCGCTGTCGTTCCTGATCCCGCTGGGGCTGCTCGTGATGTCGCTCGCCCGCGAGCAGAGCATCACGGCGGCCGAGCAGAGCGCGGCGGCGATGGCGCCGATCCTGGCCCTCACCACGGACGCGGCCGAGCTGCGCGAGGCGGGGGCGGGGCTGCGCGCGGCCGAGCACATGGTCATCCACCTGCCGGACCACAGCACGGTCGGCGGCACGGGGCACGCTCCGCCGGATCTGCTGGGCCGGGCCGAGGAGGAACGCGAGTCCATCTCCCGGGACGTGCCCGGCGGTTGGATCTACCTGCAGCCGGTGATCCTGCCCCAGGACCGGGTCGCGGTCGTGGAGAACTTCGTGCCTGACGACGACCTGACCCGCGGCGTCGCCCTGTCGTGGAGCGTCATGGCCGGTCTGGCGGTCGTCCTGCTCGGCGGCTCCGTCCTGGTCGCCGACCGCCTCGGCTCCGCCGTCGTCACGGCGGCGAAGCGGCTGGCCGAGGCGTCACGCCGGCTCGGCACGGGCAACCTCGACACCCGCGTCCAGCCGAAGGGGCCGCCGGAACTGAAGGAGGCGGGCACGGCCTTCAACACCATGGCCGACCGCATGACGGACCTGCTCGCCGTCGAACGCGAACTGGTCGCGGACCTGTCCCACCGGCTCCGCACCCCCCTGACCGCCCTGCACCTGGCGGTCGAGCGGATCGCGCCGAGCGCCGACACCGGACGCATCCAGACGGCCGTCGCCGAACTGGAGCGGGAGCTCAACGCGATCATCGCCGAGGCTCGTACCCCGCTCGCCGTCGGCCCGATGGGCCGGGCCCTGCGGGGCGAGGAATCGCCCGACGGGCCGCGGGAGGGCGGGTCCCACTGCGAGGTCGCCGACGTCGTCCGTCGGCGCGCGGCCTTCTGGGCCGTGCTCGCGGGTCAGCAGGACCGCCCCTGCACACTGCAGATCACGGACGAGACGACCCCCGTCCGCCTCCCCGAAGCGGACATCACGGCCGTCGTGGACGCGCTCGTGGGCAACGTCTTCAGGTACACCTCCCGGGGCACCGCCCTGGAGGTCTCCGTGTGCCGCACCGCCCACACCGTGGAACTGACCGTTCACGACGGCGGCCCCGGCATCGCCGACCCCGACGGTGCCCTCGCCCGCGGCGGGAGTACGGGCTCCACCGGCCTCGGGCTCGACATCGCCCGTCGCGCGGCCCTCGCCGCCCGCGGCGCCGTCCGCATCACGCGCGGCCCCCTGGGCGGTGCCCGCGTGGCGGTCACGTTCCAGCTGTCGACGGGCACGGCGCCGGGGCGTCCGCGCTCGCGCCGCAGGGGTCGGAGGGCGGCCGCGGCTCGGACGTCGCCGGGTGCGGCGGGCGACTGACGGCCCAGGGAGAGAAGCTGCTGCGCTCGCTTCCGGCACCGACCCGTTCGACGGGTGCGACCCGCGGCCCGGGTTCGGACGCCGCTGCGCAGCGGCGACACAGGTGCTCAGGCCAGCAGGTTCACGGTGCTCTGGAACAGGCCGGGAAACCGGGCGGCGGCCGGCGTGATCAAGGGGGCCATGGACGGCTGGTTCCGGATCCAGAGCAGGGACCTCGTCAGGAGGCGGTAGCTGCGGGACAAACGGCACCAGGCCTGTTCGTACGCTTGCGGACGGCCCTCGTCAAGGCAGCGTACGAGGGCGTCCGCCGCCGTCAGCGCGAGGGTGAGGCCCTCGCCGGTCAGCGCGTCGACGTACCCGGCGGCGTCGCCCACGAACAGGACCCGGCCGGCCGTACGAGCGCGGGCCTGCTGACGCAGCGGCCCGGCGCCCCTGACCGGTGTCCCGTCGGCCGTGCGCAGACGGGCGGCCAGCGCGGGGAAGCGGGTCAACTGCTCGTCGAAGGGCAGTCGGCTCGAGGTGAGGATGGCGACGCCGACCTGCCATGGTCCGAGCGGAGTGACGTACGCCTCGCAGTCGGCGGACCAGTGCACCTCCACCAGGTCGGTCCACGGCTCGACGGCGTAGTGGCGCCGCAGTCCGTACCGGGGCGTGCGTCGCCGGGTGGCGGCCGGCCGTACGGTCAGGCCGAGCGCGCGCCGGGTGGGCGAGTGCAGTCCGTCGGCCGCCACGAGATAGCGGGCGGCGATCCCGTCGGCGGTCACGTACGCATCGGACTGGGACACCTGACGGATACGGTGCGGCACGACGTGGACGCCGAGCCCGAGGGCCCGGGCGGCGAGTGCCTCGTGCAGCACGGTCCGGCGTACACCGAGACCGGGCCCCGTGCGGAACGCGGCTTCGGCACGCCGGCCGCCCTCGGCGTCGACGTAGCGGATGCCCCGGAGGCGTCGGCCGGGCACCCGCACGTCGAGGGCGTCCAGAGCGCGCACCGCCGAGGGCATCAGTCCCTCTCCGCAGGCTTTGTCGATGGGCGCGGGCCGAGGCTCGGCGACCATGACGTCGAAGCCTCGTCGCGCTCCGTGGATCGCGGTGGCCAGACCCGCCGGGCCGCCCCCGACGACGAGGAGGTCGATCACGACGCGGCCCCGGCGGGGGCAAGGGCACGTGAAGGCGCCAACGCGGTGTTCTCGCAGCGGATGCGGACGGTGAGCAGAGCCGCGTTCAGCAGCGAGAAGCCCAGGGCTGTCAGCCAGGCGGTGTGCACCAGGGGCAGGGCCATGCCCTCGACGACGACCGCGACGTAGTTGGGGTGCCGAAGGAAGCGGTACGGGCCGGAGGCGACGAGCGGCAGGTCGGGGACGATCAGCACCCGGGTGTGCCAGCGAGGCCCCAGCGTTCCGATGCACCACCACCGCAGGGCCTGGGCAGCCAGAGTGAGGACGAGGGCGACCCAGCCGAGCAGCGGCAGGAAGGGCCGGTCGGCCGCCCATGGCTCGACGAGGCAGCCGAGGAGGAGTGCGGCATGCAGGGCGACCATGACCGGGTAGTGCCCGGCGCCGTGCTCGCGGGAGCCCCGGGCCCGGCTCCAGTCCCCGTTGCGTCGCGCCACGGCGAGTTCCGCGAAGCGTTCGGCGACGACCAGAAGGACCACCATGGTGTACAGCGTCACCGTCACTGTCACGAGAGCCTCACCAGACCAGGAGGACGAGTTCGGAGGAGAAGCCGGGCCCCAAGCCGATCACCAGGCCGGTCGTTCCGGACGGCGGCCTTTCGGCCTGGGTGTCCTTCAGGACCTGCAGTACCGACGCGGAGGACAGATTGCCGTAGGCAGCCAGGGCGCGGCGGCTCGCCGCGAGGGCCGAGTCCGGCAGACCGAGCCCGTCGGCGAGCGCGTCCAGGATCTTCGGGCCGCCGGGATGGCAGATCCACGCCCCCACGTCCCCGGGTTTGAGGTCGTGCACGGCGAGGAAGGACTCGACCTCCTCGGCCACCTGCAACCTGACGAGTTCGGGGAGTTCCGGACCGAGGACCATGCGAAAGCCCCAGTCACCGACGTCCCACCCCAACAGGTGCGCCGTCCCGGGGTACAGGCGGCTGCGCGCCGCCACGACGCTCGGCACGGACGATCCGCACGGGCGTGATGTCGTCCGTGAGGACGCGGGGGAAAGGTCACGGCCGACGGAACGGTCACTCCCGACGGCCACGAGAGCGGCCGCTCCGTCCCCGAACAGGCCACCCGCCACCAGGTTCGCCGTCGACGTGTCGGCGCGCTGCAAGGTGAGCGAGCACAGTTCGGTGGAGAGAAGCAGAGCGGTGCTGTCCGGCCGGCCGTCGAGGAAGTCGTGGACGCGGGCCAGGCCGGCGGCGCCCGCGGAGCAACCGAGCCCGAACAGGGGCGTGCGCCTGACGTCGGGCCGCAGACCGATCTGTCCGGCGAGACGGGCCTCCAGAGAGGGGGTCGCGATGCCGGTCACGGTCGTCGAGACGACCAGGTCGACGTCTTCGGGGTGTACGCCGGCCTCGTGGAGCGCCCGCTCGACGGCCTCGGCGCCCAGCGCGACGGCCAGTTCGACGAAGAGGCGGTTGGTCTCGCCGAACGTACCGAGATCTCGGTAACGGTCGAGGGGCAGCGCGAGATGACGACTCTCCACACCGGCCGCGGCGTGCAGCCGGCGCACGAGAGCCCGGTCGGATCCGGGCGGCAGGCTGGAGACGAGGTCTTCGGTGATCTCGTGCTGCAGGTAGCGGTGCGGCGGGAAGGCCGTACTCACCGCGAGGACGCGGGTCATTGCTCCAACATAGGGACGGTGAGGCGTCGACACCCTCAACCCCGAGATCATGGGCGCGCCGTCGCCTAGCGTGGTGCGATGCGCCCCACCACCGACGAAGGACCCCACCCCCTCGCCACCCCGGCGGTCCCCGGCCCGACGGAACACTCCTTCGCCCTCGGTCTGCTGAAGGCGAGTCACCCGGTGCCGGCGACGACGGTGACGGTCCTCGCGGCGCTGTTGGCCACTGCCTTCGGGTTGGATCTCGCCTCCGCGGCCCTGGCGGTGGCGGCTGTCGCCGCGGGTCAGCTGTCGATCGGCTGGTCCAACGACCGACTGGACCTCCGGCGCGACCGCGCCGCGGGACGCCGGGACAAGCCGCTGGCCACGGGAGCCGCACGGCCGGGCGCGGTGGGCGCGGCGGCCTGCACAGCCCTGCTGGTCTGCGTCTCTCTGTCGCTCGGCTGCGGGCTCCTGGCGGGCACCGTGCACCTCGGCGGCGTCGCCGCCGGATGGACGTACAACCTGTGGCTCAAACGGACGGTCCTCTCCTGGCTGCCGTACACCGCCGCCTTCGGGCTGCTCCCCGCGTTCCTGACGCTGACTCTTCCGGCCAGCCCGTGGCCACCCCTGTGGTTGACCGCCGCGGCAGCGCTCCTCGGAACCGGCGCCCACTTCGCCAACGTCCTCCCCGACCTCGACGACGACATCGCGAGCGGGGTACGTGGGCTCCCGCAGCGACTGGGCCGCCGCGGGTCCATGGCGTCGGCCGCCGCCCTCGCCCTGGCCTCCTGCGTGACGCTGACAGCCGGCCCCACGGGCCGGGTGTCCCTGGCCGGAGCGGGGGCGATCGGCGTGACCCTCGCGCTCTGCGCCGTGGCGGTGGCCGGACCGCCCTCTCTGCTCCGCGGACGCGTGCCTTTCGTCGCCATCCTGGCCATGGCCGGCCTCGACGCCGCACTCCTGGTACTCGCCGGAAACGCGCCACCCGCCGGCCAGTTCGCGCCGTGACCGACTCGAACGCAGCCTCGGCGGCTCCGCGCTGAACCGACCGCCTGACCGGCAGCGCCGCTCTATCGGTACCGCCGGTCGTTGCCCGTGCGTGCCGTTGACTGACCGCAGTCGACGCGAATCGAGCCGTCGCACCCGGACCGGACACCGCGGCGGGGCGACCGGTAGAGAGCCGGCGAGACGTGATCGGCGTGATCGGCGTGATCGGCGTGAGCGATGTGATCGGTGACCTCACCAAGCCTCGGTCAACCCTCGTACGATCGACGTCCCTTGACGGTTGCTCAGGTGACGACCGGCGTGGATGATCTTCGTGGACCGCTCCATCAGTGTCCGCTCACACGCGCAAGCCGCGACCGCGGCAGATTCACCGAGCACCACTTACTCCACGGGGGAGACACCCATGCGCAAGCGCATAGCCGCCGCCATATCCGGCGCGGCCCTCATCGCCACCGGCCTCACCGCCAGTCCGGCCAGCGCCGACACCGGCTACTACCACATCGAGATGCACAACTACCTGTGCTGGGACGTGCCGAACTCCAACGCCTACGCCGGCGCACAGGTTCAGCAGTGGGGGTGCAACGGGACCGACGCCCAGAAGTGGTCCTGGCGCCAGGTGGACGCCACCCACTACGAGATCCGCAGCTACCTGAACCCCGACCTGTGCCTGAACAACTGGGAGGGCGGTGACACGATCGGCAACCACATCAAGCTGTACCCCTGCGGCGCGTCCAACCCCGACCGTGTCTTCAACTTCGTCTACACCGGCAACGGAGCCCAGCTCCAGCCCAAGAGCGCCTGGAAGAACTGCATCAACGGCTGGGGCGGCAACGCCTGGGGCAACGAACTGCGCCTCTACACCTGCATGGACGTGGAGAACGAGGACATCGGCAGCTGGGGGTAACCTCCCCGGCGTAAGCCACCGGCGTGAGCCACCGGCGTGAGCCACCGGCGTGAGCCACCGGCGTGAGCCACCGGCGTGACAACCGCTGTTGATCACGCACCGTCACGCCTGTGCTCTTGGGCCCGGAAAGTCGGGTGGGCGGGCACTCCTCGGGTGCCCGCCCGTTTGCGTTCGACTCAGGTGTGCACGCGGCTGTTGGTGCCGTCGTGGCTATCGGCATGGTCCTCGTCGAACCAGTAGTCGCCTGCGGCCAGGTAGCGGAAGGAGTGCACGCGCTTGCCGCGCAGGGCGACGGTGACCGCGCGGGTACCGTCTTCGCGGGGCACCAAAGTGTGGGTGCCGGGCCGCCAGTCGTTGAAGTCACCGACCACGCTGACCGGGCCGGGGGGCGTCTCTGCGGGCAGGACGAAGGTGATCTGGGTGCGGTCCTTGAACTTTTTGCGTTCCAGCACGGGGTCTCCTGGCGACAGGGGCGGATCGTCTCGGGCCATCCTCCGTCCGGCGGCGCCAGGCGAGCACCGGACACGCAGGAGGGGTCACCTTCATGGTCTCGCGCTTGGGCCGGGAAGCCTAAGTGGTCCCCGTGCCGAGGCGGGTCGTCGGTCCCCCGGTGCCAGGAGTCACGTCGAGTCCGGTTCTTCGCCTTCGACGACGTGCACGGCCGCTTCCTCGGCGCTCGCCGCGCCTCCGTCGATGCCCGCGTCCCGGGCGATCAGTTCCTTGGTGGTGTCGGAAGGGGCACCTTCGTCCGGCGCCCTCAGTCGCCCGGCGCGGTCGGTACCCACCTCGGTGTCGATCAATTCTCCCTCCCCGCCGGGCAGGTCCCCCAGACCGTCCCCTTCGGGCTCCGCGACGTCGGGGACCTCCTGGGACAGCCTCTCGTCCAGGGATTCGCCGGCATGCTGCTCCTCGGCCGTCGTACCGTGCTTGGTAACGCCCAACGGCTTCTCGGGAGGCGAGTAGCCCTCGTCCAGCATGTCGTCGTAGGTGCGCTCGTCCACGGCGTTCTGGAGGTCCAGCGGCGCCGCGTCCTCTTGCTCCCCCTTGGTGCCCGTGGGCTGATAGGCGTCGTCCGCCATCTGGTCCTCGCTCATCAAGCGCTCCTTTCGCCGTCTCGATCACCCTCCCTCTGGAGCGGCTGCCCGCGGTAGGTCAGGCGAAACAGCTGCGGGGAGCCGCTTCTTCGCCTGGCGCACCTTCCGGCCGGCGGGGGGAGGATCAAGCTGGCGCTGCCCAACCGATGCGGCCGACGCCGGTCACAGGACGGTCGCGACGACCGTCATGGCCGTCGGGCTGGAAGCGAAGGCCTACTGCCGTGGGCAGCGCCCCGGGGCGGGGCGGGGCGAGGGCGGAAAGTGGTAGCGGCATGCGCTGTTGCCGTGGACGGCAAGGCTCGCGCCGTCGGGGCCGGCCCGTGGCTGGGCGCTCTGCCGCGGGTCTGTTGCGCCTTCTATCGGGTTGGCGTATCGCCGGTCGGGAGTTGGTCGAGGAGCCGGGCCAGCGCGCTGACTCCGAGTCGAAGCGCCTGGATCTCGGCCCGGAATGAGGCCGTGTGCGGGTGCGTCGGTGCGACCGGCCGCGAGGCGCGCGACCCCGGCGGAGGGACGGGTCCCCAGGCGCTCGGGGGCCGTAAACCCCGCTTCACCGGGGGCGCCGAACGTACCCGGTCTCCCTCCCCGGCCCGTCAGGTCGACAGGGACAGAGCCGACGCCCGCGTGCAGGTCGGGGGCTGGGGCGGCCGCCGTGTCGTAGAAGCCCGGCAAGTCTTAGAAGCCGGGCACAGTGATGCGGCCCGGCGCGTCGCTGAGGAGGTCCACCAGGCGGCACAGTTCGGCCGCGGCGTTCGCTCTATAGACGAGTAGGACCGGTGCACCGGGGTCGGCCACCGGCCAGGAGGCGTAGACGATGGGCAGAACTTTTGTTTCCGGACTTCGGCGCGGGAGAAGCCGGTGCGGTGCCTTGCCTCCATGAGCCAGCGGGCGGACCGGCGTACGTCATGTGCCCGGTCCGGGTCGGAGGAGACGGACGCGATGCGCACCCACTCCGCCAGCTCGGCCAGCTCGGCCAGAGCGTCGTCTCGGGGTACGGCGCCGGGTGCGGTGGCAGTGGTCAGGGGGAGGTCACGGTCGAGGGCCGCCGCGGACCCGGTCCAAGCCGCGGGCGGCCCGCCGACAGTCCCGGGCCTGCTCTTGGCCGCCGGCCCGCTGGTAGTCGCCGGAGGCCCCCCAGAGGACCGAACATCTGATCGGGGGCCCTTTCGAGGGTTTGCCACGGTGTCGCGCGAGCCTCACCGGCGGCGCACTCCCCGCCACGAGGGTTTCCGGGGCGCTGTATCCGGTCCATGTGTGGCCACCGTTCCTCACCCTGCTGCGCCATGTCCCGTACCCGCCTACACAGCCGGATGGCTCAGCGGGCGCCTTCCCGGATACCGACCTTTCATGAAAGGTGCTCTCTGGCGGCGGCGAACGGTCGCATCGACCGTCCCGTGCACGGCGCGATATTCGGGCTTCCGGGGGTGCGGCGGCCGTACCGTCACTTGATCCCGAGGACTTCTACCAGGCTGCGTTCCCACTCGCTCACCTCGTCCGGGTGTGCCGCGATGACCGCGTAGCGCCATGAGTGGCCGTCCTGGGGGGCGCCCGCGTAGAGCACCGCCCCCTCCCCGCGTTCCGGGTCGAAGGCGATCCGGTGGGCACGCAGGCGGTCGAGGGCATCGGCCAGGCCGAAAGCCGTCCGGGTGCGCCCCTTCGACACCGACCATGCCGGTGGGGCCACGGCGGCCGAGGCCGTGAGCCGGGTGACCATGGCGTGGGGCGTGGTGGTGGCGGTCCTGCGGACGTTGGTCTCGCCGGCGTACGGCACTCCGTCAGTGTCGACGAGTGCGTCGAGTCCGAATGGACCGAGGTGGCCGTGGTCGGCCAGGTGGCGGCCGAGTTTCAGCCCCCACTCCTCCAGCTCGCCGGCCACGTGCGCACACGACGGCGGCAGGGGTGACGCGTATCCCGTGAAGGAGCCGTGTTCCGTCCGCATCGCGCCACTGAACAGGGCCTTGGTCCCGGAGAGCGTGTTCTCCATCTGGATGCTCACCGACTCGGCCACGGGCACGTATTCCTCCACCACCCAGGTTCCCTGCGGGCCGCCGACGGATTCGAGCGCCAGGCCCGATCCTCGTACGTCCTGCCGGGACAGGAAACGCATGCCGTGGCCTCCTGCGGAGCGGTCGGGCTTGACCACCACCCTCTCGTGCTGTTCGAGCAGCTGTCGTACGGCTCCTTCGACTTCGGGGCGGCGGCACACCCGTCCCTCTGGCAGTCGCATGCCCAGTCGCGCGGCGGCTTCACGGAAGCCGGCCTTCGTGTTCAGCAGCATCGTCACCGGCAGGGCGGCGGCGGCCTCGTCGACCGTTGCGTACGGGTGGACGGTCAGCCCGAGATCGCGCGCGAACGCGACGGCGGAAGCGTCGGGAGCGGTCGGCAGCAATGCCGTTCCCGGCTGGCGCGCGTGGGCGGCCACCCGGTCCATCAGCCCGGCCTCGCGAACCGCCCGGGCCAGCGGGACCGCGCCGGCCGGCGGCACCTCGATGACAGCCGTCCGTTCGCGGGCGACACCCGTCAAGTCGCTCACGTACCGCCGGAACTCCTCGCTCAGTGATCCGGGGGTCACCAGTGCGTCGCCGGCCCGCAGCAGCCACGCCTTGCGCGGCGCTTGCTGGGCCCACTGCGCCAGCACCTGGCCTTCCTCCAGGTCCACCGCCAGGTCCGACAGGAAGTTGGCGAACAGCAACAGGGGCCCCGCATCCGGCTCGTTCACTGCTGTTCCTTTCACGCCGCCTCGCGGACGGCCTCGCTGGTCGGGGCATTCGGCGCCCCCATCGGCCGACGGCCGACCTTTCCCCTTGGCAGGTCTGTCCGGCGGCGGTGCCGGGGCTCTCGAGACAGGGGTTCGGGAACGGTCAGCGCCGCGGGGGCAGCCGATGGAGCGTCACGTCGTACAGCCTCGACCCCACCACCGTCAGCGTCATGAAGGAGCAGAAGGGCTGGCGCCTGCGGTCCGTGGGCGATCCCGGGTTCAGCAGACGCAGACTCCCGGCGGTGGTGTCCCACGGGATGTGGCTGTGGCCGAACACGAGGACGTCCACGTCGGGGAAGCGCGCGGCGCAGCGCCGCTCCCGTCCTGCGGCCGCTCCCGTCTCGTGCACGACCGCGAACCGCAGCCCTTCCAGCTCGGCGCGGGCGACCTCCGGAAGTCTGCGGCGCAGTCCCGGGCCGTCGTTGTTGCCGTACACGCCGATCAGCCGACGGGACCTGGACTCCAGCAGGTCGAGCGTGGCTTCGTCGATCCAGTCACCGGCGTGGATGACGGCGTCGGCGTCGGCGACGGCTGCCATGAGGGTTTCCGGCAGGGACGCGGCGCGGGCGGGCAGGTGAGTGTCCGAGGTCAGCAGGAGCTGCATGCGTCCCACGGTAGGCCGCCGCATCTGCCGACGCCCCCGCGGGCGCGGCCCGTCCAGGAGTCCGGGCGCTCCGTGGACCGCGGGAGCCGTCGGCGACGCACGGTCAGCACCGTCGGCAGGTGGCGCCGCAGGGCGGCCTGGGCCGCGTCGGCGCCCGGCGCGCCGTACACACCGCCGCCCGGGGGTGCGGACGCCGACGCGAGGAAGAGCCCTTGACGGGTGTCTCAGGTCGCCCGTTGCCGGGGCCGGCCGGCGGACGAGCTGCCGGTGGAGGGCGGCCGTGCCGCCGTGGAGGGCGCCGCCGCACAGGTTGGCGTCCATCGCCTCCATGGTCGGGAGAGCCAGGACCCTCCGCCGTAGGACGCGCGCTCGGAAGCCGGGGCGTGGCGTTCGACGACTCCTCCATGCGCTCGGCCACCGCTTCGCTCCCGCTGCCCTCGCAGCGACCCGTCAGACCCTGCCCGCCCGCGTCGCCCTTGGTCCTGTGCGGCAGGTGCGCGTACGCCCACGCGGACTCGGCCCCCGCCGGAGAGCGAATAGCGTCGGCGCCATGGTCACCTGACCGAAGATGAGGAAGGAATCCTCGGGTACGAGTCCCGTGGCAATCCGAGCGGCGCAGACGGTCAGGCCGTCCCTGCCGTCGGCCAGATGCACGGTCCCCGCGGTCGCCGCCCAGGGGGGCGTCCAGGGCACCCGGAATTCAGCGCCCACTCCACCTTGAATTGGCGGAGTCCCAATGGAAGCGCCGCAGGTCCCTCAGACGCTGCTGGGCAGGTGCTCCTCACCGACCAGGGAGCCGTACAGCACGGGTGCCGAAGCAGCGCCCAGGACGGCACGCCGGGGCGGCACGCGTTCGCCCGCGGCGGTGCGGACGCCGACGGCGCGGCCGGCCCGTGCGACGAATTCGGTGATCGGCGTGCCGCAGCGGATCGCGCCGCCCCCGCGCTCCAGCCGCCGCACCAGCGCGGCCGTCAGCTCACCGGCGCCGCCCGCGGGGACGGGGAAGCCGTGCTGCTGTCCGAGCATCGACATGAGCCGTCCGTAGCCCCCGCCGCCCGCCGCCTTCGGGCACGCTTCCTTGGCGCCATGTGACTCCGGTCGACGCCGGGCCCTGAAGGGCAGACTCAGTCGCGCTACGGGCGGTCACCCTCTGGTCCGGCCCCGGGCCGGGGTCGGACGGAGGCGGGAGGGTGTGGGGGGCACGTCCGGGGCAGCGGTGTGAGGAGGGCACTTTCCCCCGCTGCCCAGGCCGCGGTGATGTGATCGGCCAGGTGATCTTCCAGGAACACCGTGGCCGCGCACCCGAAGGCGATGTCCTCCTCCAACGTGGGCTCGTCCGCCAAGAGGCCACCTATGACCTCGTGGCGCACCAGCTGCTCGTGAACGGCGTCGGCCTCGACGTGCTCGGCGTAGAAGTGTTCCGCGGCCGCGCCGGCCCCGCAGCGGCGCATCGCTTTGGCCAGCCGCCGGGAACCGGGTGAGGAGGTGACTTCGAGGCAGGCGAAGTGGCCGACGAGCGCGCCGCGCAACGCGCGGTGGAGCCCGAAGAGCGACATGACGTTGACGGTGGCGAGTAGGGCGGCGGGGGCCAGTTCGAGGTAGTGGCCGTATGCGGGATCGAGGTCGAGGTCGAGCATGAGGTCCGCGAACAGCTGGGCGTGCATGCCGGCGGCGCGGCCCGCGCCGAACTCGTCGTACTCGATGGCCACCATCGCGGCCTTGGCCCGACCGGTGAGGCGCGGAAGGACCCAGGCATGCGGGTCGGCCTCCTTGAGGTGGTACAGGGACCGCAGAGCGGCGTATTCCCTCAACTGCCACAGTTCGCCTTCCTTCTCCAAGTGGCGGCTGAGGCTGCCGGAGAGGTCCAGCGGTTCGACGAGAAGCGGGGCGAAGGCCTCTTCCACGGTGCGAGGGGCGTCGGGCAGCGCGGCGCGTAGTGCGTCCAGAAAACGGGCTTCCAGCGCCCGTCGAAGGCCCAGCAGAGACGGGTCCCATTCCCGTTCGTCGTCTACGCCGTCGAAACCCCGGTAGTGCAACTCGTAGAGCAAGTACAGCGCGAGATGCAGGTCCTCGCCGAACGGGTCCGTCCGCAGTACCACCGCAGCCGAATAGGCGGGCGGGCCACCGGACCGCAGGGCCTGGACCACGGCACGGGACAGTTCGCCGCGTCCCTCCGCCAGGCGGGGCCCCGTCGTGGCCGTCATCGTGCTCGGAATGGTCGGGGTCATGACGGGTTCCTGTCTCCTGGCGGCGAGTCGGCCCTTTCGCGGCGGCGATGACTGGTGTCACACCACGGGTACGTACGGCTACGGCGACATGTGCAGATGGCGACCATGAACCGGTCGGAGCGGGCGAGGGTGCCATCGGGGAGCACGACCTCGACCGGCCCCTCCACCAGGACGGGGCCCGCCGCATCCAGGATCACCCTGCGGTCGGCGGCCCCGTCGGGACTCGGCCGTTCGGAGCGGTCAGAGGTGCTGGGCACGGATGACCACCAGTTCTTCCCATTGCTCGGCTTCGGCGGCCAAGCCCTGCTTCTCCAACCAGGCCCGTCGTGATCGCAGCACGGGCCCCCACGGCACCATGGACCGGGCCACGACCGTCGCTGCCATCCCGGCCGCGTTCAACCGGTCGACGGTTTCCGGGGCCCCGCACATGCCTGAATGCACCATGAGCAGCACCCCGCCGGGGCGCAGCAGGGCCGGGGCGCGCTCGCAGATCCGGTCGATCACTCCCCGCCCGTCGGGGCCGGCGTCCCAGGCACGCTCCGGCCCCCGCGAGGGCACGGAGCCCGGGGCCGGGACGTAGGGCGGATTCGAGAGGACCAGGTCGAAGCGGCTGCCCACGGTGCGCGCTGCGAAGTCGCCGTGGAGGACGCGCAAGGGCAGTCTGCGGCCCGCAGCGTTCAGGCGTGCGGTGAACACGGCTCGCCAGGAGACGTCGACCGCCGTGACCCTGGCCCCCCTGCGTGCGGCATGCAGGGCCAGGGCGCCCGTGCCCGTGCCGATCTCCAGCACGTCCGTCCCGGGCCCCACATCCTCCTGGGCGAGAACATGCGCGAGGAGGCAGGTGTCCCCCTGCGGTTGGTACACGCCCGGGAGCGCGACGAGACCTGAGGGCAGGGTGCCCAGAGTGAGGGCCGTACTGGCCACGGCATACCTCCGTGATAGATGTGACCCGCGGGCGCGGGCGACAGCTCCACTCGGCTGCCCGCTGCGGGTCGGATCATCCGCAGTTCGGACGATCAACAGGACCGGGCCTCGGAACCCGTTGCCGCGCGGGTCCGCCGGTATGGGGGGCCCGGTATGGGCGGGGCCCGGTTTGGGCGGGGCCCGGTTTGGGCGGGGCCCGGTATGGGCGGGGCCCGGTTTGGGCGGGGGGCTGGTTCCTTCTCCGCCCGACCATTCTCGGGCGTCTGCGACGGTCACGCGCGCCGGTGCGCCGCAGGCCGCCACTGTCCACCTCGCCGGACTCCACCTCGCCGCCTTCTCATCTGGTCAGCGAGAGATCCGAAAGAAACGTCCCGGCTGCGTTCGATCGCGGTCAAGCGGAGCAGCCCTCCGGTAGCGCATTCTCTCGTGGCGCGTCGGGTTGAGGCATGCCCCGTGGCGACCGGTCGGCCCGCCCCCCGGGGCGGTGCGCGCTTAAGATCACCGGGACGGAGGACGGCAGACGCGACACGGGAGAGGCGGCGGACGTGGCGGACGAGCGCGTGTACCTGGTGACCGGGGGCGGGACGGGAATCGGGGCGGCGACCGCGCAGTCATTGGCGAGGGCGGGACACAAGGTGGCGGTGTCCGGGCGCCGCCCCGAGCCGCTGCGGCTGGTGGCCGAGGAGACCGGTGCTCTGCCCGTACCGTCGGACATCGGGGACCCGGCCGCGGTGGTTTCGCTCGTCGAGACGGTGGTCGGCACGTACGGGCGGCTCGACGGTCTGGTGCTCAACGCCGGGATCGGGCGGGGCGGCGGGGTGGGCGAAGTGACCCTGGAGGATTGGGACGAGGTCATGCGGACCAACCTCACCGGTCCGTTCCTGCTGCTGCGCGCCGCGCTCCCGCACCTGCTCGACGCGCGCGGCGCGGTGGTCGCGGTGGCCTCGGTGTCCGCGCTGCGCAACGGTGTCGGGAACGCCGCCTACGCCACCTCCAAAGCGGCGCTGCTCCAGCTGTGCCGCTCGCTCGCGGTCGACTACGGGGGCACGGGGTTGCGCGCCAACACCGTGTGCCCCAGCTGGGTGCGCACCGACATGGCCGACCGCCGAATGAACCGGTTCGCCGACGAGGCGGGCCTGGACGAGAACGGTCTGGAAGCGGCGTACAGCGAGGTGACCCGGGTCCTGCCCGCCGGGCGGCCCGGTGAGCCGCAAGAGGTCGCGGAGGCCATCGCCTGGCTGCTGTCGCCCGCCGCCTCGTACGTGAACGGTGCGGTGCTCACCGTCGACGGCGGCGCGACCGCACTCGACCCGGGCACCCTCGGCTTCGAGTTCCGGCTGGAGCCACGCGCCCCGCGGGCCTGACCGACAGACACCGCCGAAGCGACCGCACGAGACGAGCACGATCAGCGGCCAGAGTGACTGGAGACAGGCCGGTCGTCACGGCACAACCGGTGGATGCGTACCAAGATCCCACCTGATTCCGGACCGGCGCTCTCCGAGGAGCCGTCCGCACGACCCTCTTCGCTGATCAGTGCGGAGGCGACTGCTGTATGACCAGCAGCCGGAAAACCTGCTGGTCAGCCCTTCGCCGAAGAAGACTCGGCTTCTTTCCACGACGAGGCGGACGGGGTACTGCTTCCCTCGTTCGGGCTGGGGACCATACTGGTCGGGCCCTGATCGCCCACCGAACGGTTCCATGGCCAAGAACAGCACTGCATCGACCACCGTCCCCGACACCGCCTGGCTCGGGCGTGGGCGTCACGTCGGGCCCGAGCCCGAGCGGGACGTCCGGCGCAACCTGATCGCCCTGAAGGCGGCCCGGGTAATCGACGACTTCCTGGACCTCGACCCCGTCGAGGCGGCGCGTTCCACCGACCTGTATCCCCGGGACGAGTCCGCCGACCCCGGCCCGTCCGCCCGCCGTCTCTTCGAGGCCCGCTGGCGCGTGGCCGACGACGTCACGGTGCGCGCGCAGTTGACCACGTACGAGCCCGAGTCCCGCCGTATGAAGGGCGAGGGTGTCAACTGGGTCCTCGCCGCCGAGGCCGAGCGGGTGTGGGAGGCGAGCTGGCCCTCACCGGCCACTGTGTTCTGGCCCGACAGCGACCGGATCGCATGGGACCACGAGACGGTGTCGGACGTGCGCCTGCGGACGACGAACCATCTACCGAAGGACGACGACGAGTTGCGCCGCCTGCTGCGGGCCTGCACCCGGCAGAGCTGGTTCATCCATGTCGTGGTGCACGAGGCGATGACGCCGGACGCCCTGGGACGCCGGCCCATCACGGCGTTCCTGCCACCGAGCCTGCGGCACCGGGTGGTCGAGCACCGGGCCACGCCGGAGCAGGCGCTGATCGCCGACTTCGTGATGAAGCGTGAGCTGGGTGTGGGGATACCGCGCGGCGGCGCGGTCATCCTGCCTCCGACACCGCAGGCCTTCGATTACGACGGGGAGCGCTTCACGGTACGCAATGTCTTCCTGGACGGCACGGAACCCAGCGAACTCCTCGGCAAGATCGAGGAGTTCGCCTCACTGCCCCAGCCACTTCCGGCCGACGCCGAACAGGTCCTGACACGGCTGCGCCAAGGCTGGCACCTGCTCACCCCCACCGAGGAACTGGCCCACGCACAGGCCATGGTCACCCGGTACGCCAAGGCACTCGAAGCCATGACAGCATCCTGCGACCTGTACCGGGAGGCCGCCGAGTCGGCGCTCGACGCCCTCGCCGAGGCGACCAGCAGCGACGGCGCACCCCGGACGGCATCGCCGGCGACGGCCAAGGAGGACCCCTCGCCCTGGAAGACCCTCGCGAAGACGCTCACCCGCTTCCGGGGCTCGAACCCCCAAGCGCCGGACACTGAGGCCCAGCAACGTCCGCCTGGCCAGTGAGCCGTACACAAGTACGGACCCCGCTCACACTCTGACCTCTCGGGGGAATGCCGCCTGCCGGCCGCAGTCGTCGTCCGACACGAAGCTCGGATTCTTCTGGGGGGGTGTCCGCAATGTCATTGCGGACACCCCCCCAGGGAATGTCGCCGGCCGTACGTGGCGACGCCAACCCCTGTCACGTCCAGCCGTTTCGTACGGCGTGGGCGCCGAGTTGCATCCGGGTCTTGACCCCGGCCAGGTCCATGAGATGGCGCAGGCGCCGGTGCAGCGTGCGGGGTGACAGACCGAGCTGGGTCGCGGCCGTGAGATCCGTGAGGCCGGCAAGGAGTAGAGCGAGGATCTTGCGGTCGAGGTCGGTCGGGCCTTGGGGACCGACCTCGACAGTCGCCTCGGAATCGCCTCCCGTGTCGGACAACTCGAGCGGATGGGCCGTGTGCCATACCGTCTCGAAGAGCGCGTCCAGCGCGTCCAGAAGGCCGCTGCGGTGCAGCAGCACGGCGCCCGGCTCTCCCGCCGGCGTGACCGCGAGCGGGACCAGGCCGAGGTCGGCGTCGGCCAGGACGAGTTTCATCGGAAGGTGGTCCGCGACGCGCAATTGCACCCCGTTGCGCAGGGAATCGATCGCGTCGCGGAGGATTCCCGGTTCCGCGAGGACGGCGCGGTCCAGTACGGCCCGGAAGAGGACTCCGCGGCCGAGGGCCATGGGCTCGGCCGTGTTCTCGTCGGGAGGCAGGGCCACGAACGGCGCGGTGATGAAGGAGCGGACCTCCGTCCTGGCCGCCTGCTGCACCTGGAGGAAGCGATGACGGATGGCGTCGACGCCCGTGACGACCTCGATCAGATCGGTGATGCTGCTGCCGGTCATCGCGGCGCGGTGTTCCTCAGCGATGGTGACCAGCGCCCGCTCGGCCGTACGCAGACTGTCACGGCGCTGGCTGATGAGGGCGCCGAGCGCCATGGCCGGGGGTGCGGCGGTGAAGCGCCCGTCCGCGGACCTGGTCGCCAGTCCCCACTCGACCAGGCGCGAGAGGGTCTTGTCGACGTGGGCGTGGGTCAGCGCGAGGAGGTCCGAGAGAAGGACCGCGGTGGTGTCCGGTCGTCCCACCAGCGCCCGGTAGACGCGCTCGTCATCCGGTTCGAGGCCCAGGGCATCCAGCATCGGCGACCGACTCTCTTCCACGTTCCGCAGCGGGGAGAGTATGCGCCAGGGCGGCAGATCTTGAATAGTCCCTGCTGGGAGCAGGTGCGAGGGGAAGGGCCCCGGGGAGTCGCCTCCCCGGGGCCCGACGGTGCGGTTCATCGCAGGCCGTACGCCCGGATGATCTCGTTCTTGACGCCGAAGCCCTTGTCCGTCCCGGCGCTCGCGCGGAGCGAGACGAAGCCGCCGGGCTTCCTGGCCGTCCGGAACGAACCCGTCCAAGCGCCGTCGGTGCCCTTGGTCAGTGTCACCTTCTGCCAGGTGGCACCGTCGTCGTACGAGACGTCCAGCGTCACCGTCTTGACGGTGCCCGGCACGGTGCCGAGGTCGGTCGAAACCGGCTTGAGCGCGATCCGCTGGGCCGCGCCGGCCTTGACGTCTCCGTGCAGGTCCGTCTCCAGCTCGTAGTCGAGGTTCAGCACCGAGAACGGCTCGAAGGAGTCCGAGTCGACGGTGTCGGACGTGAAGGTCCACTCGGTGTGGGTGCGCGTCGACAGCCGGAAGGTGTCGCCGGGCCGCTCGGCGTCGAGGACGGTGCGGTAGGGCAGGTTGCCCGCGGGCACCTCCACCCACTGCATGTCTCCGCTCACCGGGTTGTCGTGGATCAGCGTGTCGCCCTGGAAGACCTGCAGGTGGGACGGTGTCTCGCCCCAGGGCAGGAAACCGCCCAGCCGCATGGTGTCGCTGGCGGAGGCCCATGCCTGCACGTTCCAGGTCATGTAGTTCTGCCAGCGGGAGTTGTACACGCCGAAGGACTCGCTCTGGCCCGGCCGGGTCACCGGAGCGAACCAGTCCAGCCGGGTGGTGCTGCCCTTCGCGTACGTGTTGTCGCCCGACACCATCGACCACGGCAGGGATCCGTCGACGCCCTGCGTATGGAACTCCCTCCAGACCTGCCCCGGGGTCACCCATTCGGTACGGGTGCCCGGGTGCCACTCGCGCTCGGCGAAGTTGAACGACGGGCTGAGGCTGAAGTCCGACCGGTAGCCCTCGGCCTGGCGGCCCCCCGCGGCGGCGTAGTAGCGGGCGTCGATCCGGGCGAGGTCGTCCTTGGACGGCTTGTAGACCAGGGCGCGGTCCGGCACGTTCCCGGGGTACTCCCGGGTGAGGTCGTAGACGAACGGCGTGTGCTCGGTCTGCTCCACGGTCAGCTTGAGTCCGCCGGCCTTGGCCATCGCCACGAGGTGCGTGCCCGCGTCGCGGTGCACGGTAGCGACCGGGATGGCGGACTCGCCGACGTACTCCATCAGGCTGCCGACGCCGTCGTTGACGACGATCAGCGCCTTCGCGCCGGCCGCGACCGCGGCTGCGGTGCGCTCCTCCGGCGAGACCTCGTCGCTGCGCTCGACGACGGCGACCTTCCCCTTGGCACCGGCCTTCTCGTAGTCGGCCGGCGCGCCGTTGCCCGCGTGGACCGCCTGCAGCCGGTCCGTGGCCGTGCCCAGGGCACTGCCCGCCTGCAGCAACGTCGGGAAGTCGGTCCGGCCGTCCGCCGTGCTCAGTCCGAGCTGCGGCTCGCCCTTGCGCCAGCGGGTGGTCAGGAAGAACTCGCCCTGCTTCATCGGCTTCGTCGGCGCGACGTAGACATCGTCGTAGGTCGGCGGCAGTACGTACGCGCTGCGGTAGTCCAGGTACGGGTCGAGGCCCCGGTAGTGGACGTTGAAGTCGACCTTGCGCTGACGGTCCTCGGTGCGCTGCGGTGCCTCGGTCTGGAGCAGGTGCGCCTTGCTCGCGTCCAGGACCACGTCGGCCGAGCCGTTCTCGAGTACGACCTCGGGGGCGACGAGCACGGCCAGACCCGAACGGTCCGCCTTCTCGCCGGCCACGTCGAGGTACCCCGCGACGGTGAAGAGGCCCCGCGGCATGCGCATGGTCGTCGAGCCGTCGACGTAGACCGACCACGGGAACACGTCCCCGGCCAGGTTGATCTGTACCCAGCCCGCGGCGGGCAGGCCGTCCCGGCCGACCAGCTTGATGTTCAGGTCGTAGCGCTCCTCCTCCTTGAGCAGCGCAACGGAAGTGCGGGTCACCGGCTGCCCGGTGGCCGCGTCGGTGGCCGTCACGTACCCGACGTGCCGTCCCGCCGGAGCGGCCTGCGGGTCGCCGGTCACCGGTACGGAGGCGGTGCCGCCCGCCGGGACGGTGACCGAAGGGGCGCCCAGTGTGAACGGGCCGTCGGCACGGGTCAGCGCCAGGTTCAGCCTGACGTCGGCGGAACCGGTGTTGGTGAACGTCAGGTCCTTCGTGACCGCGACGTCGCTCGGCTCGTGCGGCCACGTGTAGTTGCCGAAGAAGAGCGATCCGGTGCCGCGGACCGTGGCGCGCACGGCGGCGGCCACGTCGACACGGCCGGTGCCGACCTCGTACGGCGAGGACTCGTCGCCGAGGCCCTTCGCGGTGCTCGTCAGGTGTTCCTTGAGCTGCGCTCCGGTCCAGTCCGGGTGCTGTTGGGCCAGGAGCGCCGCCGCGCCGACGACGTGCGGGGTGGCCATCGACGTGCCGCTGAGGGTGCGGTAGAGGCCCTCACCGCCGCCGGTCATCTCCTGCGAGCGGGCCGCCGTGATGTCCACGCCCGGAGCCGCGATGTCCGGCTTCATGCCGCCGGAGTAGGCCAGCGGGCCGGTGCTGGAGAAGGAGGCGAGCCGGTCCTGCTTGTCCGTGGCCGCCACGGTCAGGGCCGCGGCGGCCGCTCCCGGGGCGGAGATGCTCTCCGGGCCCGCGTTGCCGGCGGCTATGACGAACAGCGTGCCGTACTGCGCGGAGAGCGCGTCGACCGTCTGCGACATCGGGTCGCCGCCGTCCGTGGGGTAGGAGTCGCCGAGGCTCATGTTGACCACGTCGGCACCGGACTCGGCGGCCCACTGCATGCCGGCCATGACCCAGGAGTCCTGGCCGTAGCCCTCCTCGCCACCGAGCACCTTGCCGACGAACAGGTCGGCGCCGGGGGCGACGCCCTTGTTGTCTCCTCCGGAGGCGGCGCCCGAGCCGACGATCGTGCCGGCCACGTGGGTGCCGTGCCCGTTGACGTCGGTGACGGCCTCACCTGGCACGAAGCTGGCCGTTCCGTCGATCAGGCCGGCGAGGTCGGGGTGGTTGACGTCGATGCCGGTGTCGAGCACCGCGACCTTGACGCCCTTGCCGGTGTAGCCGGCCGCCCACGCCTCGGGCGCGCCGATCAGCGGCACGCTCTCCTTCAGACTGGCCTTCACGCGACCGTCGAGCCACAGCCTCGCCACGTTCGCGCCCAGCGGCGCGCCGCCCTCCGGCACCAGTGCGTTCCAGAAGGTGCGGGCCTGCCGCTTCTCGGTGCTGAGCGCGGCACCGCCGATGCCCTTGAGCTTGCGGGTCAGCCTGCTGCCCCGGGGGGCCGTCGGCTCGACGGCCGCACGGGACCTCGGCTGGGTGTACGTCGCGATCAGCGGTACGGCGCTCGACTTCGCGTCGTCGTAGCCCATCTCGATCAGGTCGGTGACGTTGAACAGCCGCCGGTCCAGCTTGTCCGTGCTCAGCAGGGGCACGGCCTCGTCGGGGATGACGAACAAGTCACCCTTGATCTCCTGGAGTTTCACACCGCCGACGGCGCTGTCCGGCCGGTCGACATCGGCGATCTGCTTGCCGTCGGCGGTCGTGGTGACCGTGACGACGTCGCCGGTGACCAGGGTGACCTTGTGGGTGGCCGAGGGCCTGGCGGGGACGGTGGGCTCGCTCGGCACGGCTTGGGCGGGTGCCTGCAGCATGGCGAGACTCGACGCCAGCAGGGGCACCGCGGCGGCGGCCGAGATCAGCTGCCAGCGCCTGCGCCGGAAGGCGGAGGGGTGAGAGGGGGAGTACATGCCATGGGTCTATCGACCGGCGAACGTCGTCGTGAAGGGCTCGTGACGGCAAGTCCTCGCCATGGCAAAGCCTTGTCACCCGTGAACCGTGCGAATCCGGCGGAAAGACAGCGTACGGACCGGCGGAGAGCGCCCTCCCAGCGTGCCGGAGCTCGCGGCGACACGGGCCTTCCCAGCGTGCCGGAGCTCGCGGCGACACGGGCCTTCCCACCGTGCCGGAGCTCGCGGCGACACGGGCCTTCCCACCGTGCCGACATGCGTCGGGGGGCGACGGGGGTCAGATTGGAGGGTACGGACCCGCCTGCCGAGACGTCTCGGGCAGGCAGACGCGGAGGAGCTGTCATGACGACCCATTCATCGCCATCGACGCCGTCGTCATCCGGGGGCCGTGCGTCGCGCCCCGGCCGATGAGGGACTGAAGTCGGGGACCGGCACCCATGGCATTCGACACGGCGACGGGGGCGCTGCCGCGAATGGTGCTCGTCGTCGGCGTCGCCGGGTCGGGCAAGTCGACGGTGGGCCGTCTTCTCGCCGGGCGACTGGGTTGGGAGTTCCGGGACGCGGACGAGTTCCACTCCGAGGCCGACCGCGCCAAGATGGCCGCCGGCCATGCCCTCACGGACAGCGACCGGGAGCCCTGGCTCGAAGCGATCGGGGAGTGGATGAGCCGGGCGACGGCGGCCGGTCGGCGGGCCGTCGTCACGTGCTCGGCGCTCAAGCGCGCCTACCGGGACACGCTGCTGGCAGGGCGCCCCGATGTTCTCCTGGTGTACCTGCACGGTTCGAAGGAGCTGCTGAGGTCCCGGCTGGCCGCACGTCACGGCCACTTCTTTCCGGCGGACCTGCTGGACAGCCAGCTCGCGGACCTCCAGGAGCCGGAGCCCGACGAGCACCCGTTGGTGGTGGAGATCGACCAGTCTCCGGAGGCCGTCGTGGCAGCGGTGCTGTCGCTGATGCCCCGCGCATCCGGTCTCGGCACGTCGGCGGCCGGGGCGGACCCGGAGCGGGCCGTCCACTCCTTCGCGGGCGGCGGCGATTCCGAGTCCCCCGGGCCCACGGGCGCGTCATGGCGGTTGGTCCGGGGAGACCAGAGCGCGGTGGTGGTCCAACTGGGCGCCGCGCTGCGCGAGTACGTGGTGAACGGCCGGCCGCTGCTCGACGGGTTCTCCACGGGGTCCGCCATCACGGGCGGACGCGGACAGCTGCTCGTCCCGTGGCCGAACCGTGTGGGCGGCGGAAGCTACCGCTTCGACGGCAGGAGTCTGCAACTCCCCCTGACGGAGGTGGAGCAGGGCAACGCCATCCACGGACTCCTGCGCTGGACCCTGTGGAGGCTGCTCGCCCGCGCCGATGACTCGGTGCTGCTCGGGACGACGCTCTGCCCCCAGCCCGGATACCCGTTCCTCCTCGATGTCCGTGTCGAGTACCGGCTGGGCCCGGACGGGCTCACGACCGTCGTCCACTCCACCAACACCGGTACGGAGAAGGCACCGTACGGCGTGGGACAGCACCCCTACCTGACGGTCGGCACCGACCTCGTCGACAGCGCCGTGCTGACCGTTCCCGCCCGGTACCGGCTGCGTACCGACGACAAAGGCCTGCCCGTCAGCCGGGAGCCCGTCGACGGCACGCCGTACGACTTCCGCTCCGCCCGCCCCATCGGAGACCTGCGACTGGACACTCCCTTCACCGGGCTCGACCGCGGCGCTGACGGGAGGGCGGTCGTGCGGCTGGCGCACCCCTCGGGAACGCGAGGCGTCGATCTCTGGCTCGGCGAGGGAACCCGGTACGTGCAGGTGTTCACGGGTGACACCCTGCCCGAGGGCGAACGGCGGCGGGGGGTAGCGGTGGAGGCGATGTCCTGCCCGCCGGACGCCTTCCGTAGCGGCACCGACCTCACCGTCCTGCAGCCGGGCGCGACGCACGTGCTCCGCTGGGGCCTGAGCCCTTGGGGGTACGCATGACGGCGTCCGCGGATCCGACGGCGGCAGGCGACATGACCGCGCGTGACTTCCGCGAGCTGTACGAGCGTCTGCGGAGGCGGTCGGGACCGCCGAAGGTGACCGGTCGGTGCGGGGCACTGCGCCATCTGACGCCCGACCGGGTGGCGGCCGCCGCCGCCGAGGTCCGTGTCGGACGCACGGTGTCACTGGCGGCACCGATCGAGACCGTGCGAAGCGCCGACGATCCGGAACCGGCGGTGCACCGGATGACCGGGCCGAGCCCTGGCGACATCGACGCGGACGGGCTGCACTTCGCCACGGACCGCTTCGCCATGAACGTGCACGGCGACGCGGACAGCCATCTCGACGCCCTCTGCCATGTCGTGGTCGACGGAGAGCTCTACGGCGGGGTGCCGGCGAGCACGGTGACGGCCGAGGGTGCCCGCATGCTCTCCGTCGACCTGCTCGAAGACGGCATCGCGGGCCGGGGAGTCCTGCTGGACATCCCGCGGCTGCGCGGCGTGCCGTGGCTGGAGCCGGGCGACCATGTGACCTCGGATGACCTGACGGCCGCCGAGTTGGCGCAGGGGGTCCGCGTCGGAGCGGGCGACCTGCTGTTCGTGAGGGTCGGGCACCGCCTGCGGCGCACCGAGCTCGGGGCGTGGAACGCGGCCGAGGCACGCGTCGGCCTCCATCCGACCGCGGTGGAGTTCCTGGCAGCGCGCGAGGTCGCGGTCCTGGGTGGGGACGGCAACAACGACTCCGCGCCCAGCGCGGTGTTCGACATCGCCTTCCCCGTACACGTCCTGGCCATCCACGCCATGGGCATCCACCTCATGGACTACCTGCAGTTCGAGGATCTCGCCCCGGCCTGCGCGCAGGCCGGCCGCTGGAGTTTCCTGTGTGTGGTCGCCCCCCTGCGGTTGACCGGGGCCACGGGGTCTCCCGTCAACCCGATCGCGGTGCTGTGACCGGGACGCGCGCCGTCGACGCCGCTCCGGTCGCCGCCCACGGGGATGGCCGATAGTTTCGACGAAGGTGGGACCGCTGGCCCTCGCCCAGCGTGCGCCAGGTACCTGACACCAGGTCGGGGCCATGATCCCAAGGACGGTGGTCGCCGTGGGCGACGCCCCTCACTACGACGTCATCATCATCGGCACCGGTGCCGGCGGGGGGACTCTCGCCCATCGCCTCGCCCCGTCGGGCACACGCGTCCTCCTCGTCGAACGCGGCGGCTACCTACCCCGCGAGCGGGACAACTGGGACTCGACGGCTGTCTTCGTGAAGGGCAAGTACCGGGCCCCGGAGTTCTGGCTCGACAAGCACGGCACGGAGTTCCCGCCGGAGGTCAACTACTACGTCGGCGGAAACACCAAGTTCTACGGAGCCGCCCTCTTCCGTCTGCGGCCCGAGGACTTCGGCGAGCTCCGTCATCACGGCGGCGTCTCCCCCGCCTGGCCGATCCGTTACGAGGACCTGGAGCCGTACTACACCCAGGCCGAGCACCTGTACCGCGTCCACGGACGGCACGGTGAGGATCCCGGCGAGGGTCCCGTGAGTGCGCAGTACGCCCATCCGCCCGTGGAACACGAGCCGCGCATCCAGCAGCTGAGCGACGACCTCGAGAGGCGTGGCCTGCACCCGTTCCACCTGCCGATCGGCGTCGATCTGAGCCAGGAGGACGGGGGCCGGCCCACCCACTCCAGCGTGTGCATCCGATGCAACCGGGTCGACGGCTTCCCGTGCCTGGTACGGGGCAAGTCCGACGCCGAGGTGATCTGTGTCGAGCCGGCCCTGGAACACCCCAACGTCGAGATGGTCACGCACACGCAGGTGGTGCGCCTGGAGACCGATGACCGCGGACGCAGTGTCACCGCGGTCGTCGGACGGCTTCCCGACGGCTCGGAAGTCCGCTTCACCGCGGATGTGGTCGTCGTCTCCTGCGGGGCGGTCAACTCCGCCGCGCTGCTGCTGGCCTCGGCGAACGAGCGGCATCCCAACGGGCTGGCCAACAGCTCCGACGTCGTCGGCCGGTTCTACATGCGGCACAACAACCTGGCCCTGATGGCGGTGTCGAAGGAACCCAACGACACCTCGTTCCAGAAGACCCTGGCCCTGCACGACTGGTACCTCGGCGCGGACGACTGGGACTTCCCCCTGGGCGGCATCCAGATGCTCGGCAAGTCGGACGCCGAGCAGATCCACGGCGAGGCTCCCCGGTGGGCCGGTGCGGTGACACCCGACATGCCGTTCGAGGTCCTGGCCCACCACGCCGTCGACTTCTGGCTGTGCGGTGAGGACCTGCCGCTGGCGGACAACCGGGTCACCCTGGACGGTGACGCGCGTATCAGGCTCGCCCTCGACGAGAAGAACAACATCGAGGGCCTGAAGCGCCTGAGGCACAAACTGCAGGGAATGCTTGGCCACTTGGGCATGCACGAGCATCATCTGCTGTCCCACAGCATCTACTTGCACAAGGGCATGCCGATCGGAGCGACGGCACACCAGGCGGGCACCGTACGCTTCGGCACCGATCCCGCCGCGTCCGCCCTGGACGTGAACTGCAAGGCCCACGACCTCGACAACCTGTACGTCGTCGACACGAGCTTCTTCCCGAGCATCGGCGCGGTCAATCCGTCCTTGACGGCCATCGCCAACGCGCTCCGGGTCGGCGACCACCTCCTGAGCCGGCTGGGTCGGTAGCGGCGACCGGGCCGCTGGTCCGTCCGGGCGAAGAGCTGGACCCAACGGCCCAAAGGCGATTCCCCGGAGATGCCGACCGCCCCGACGGGTGATTGCGTGACGACGATGCCCGGCCGTGCCGAGCGCCGGGCTCAGCGCAACCGCGCAGCGAGGAGGCAGTACGGCATGGATTCCACTGTGGGAGCACCGCGGAGTGTGATCCCGGCGCGATTGCTGCACGGGCAGAAGGCTCTGGTCACCGGCGCCAATTCGGGCATCGGCAAGGCCACGGCGATCGGCTTGGGCCGAGCCGGCGCCGATGTGGTCGTGAACTACGTGGCGGGGCGCGAGGCCGCCGAGGCGGTGGCCGAGGAGATCGCCTCGTTCGGGGTCCGCGCGGCGGCGTACGAGGCGGACGTGTCCCAGGAGGACCAGGTCGTCGCCATGATGGACCGGATGGTCCAGGAGTTCGGCACCATCGACGTGCTCGTGGCCAACGCGGGACTGCAGCGTGACGCCCCGTTCACGGAGATGTCCCTCGCTCAGTGGCAGAAGGTCCTCGACGTCAATCTCACCGGCCAGTTCCTGTGTGCGCGGGAGGCGGCCAAGGAGTTCCGGCGCCGGGGCGTGGTCCCCGAGGTCTCCCGCTCGGCCGGGAAGATCATCTGTATGAGTTCGGTGCATCAGCTCATCCCCTGGGCGGGCCACGTCAACTACGCGTCCTCCAAGGGCGGCGTGCAGATGATGATGCAGACCCTGGCCCAGGAGCTCGCACCGGAGAAGATCCGGGTGAACGCGGTCGCCCCCGGGGCGATCAAGACGCCGATCAACCGGGATGCCTGGGAGACCCCCGAGGCACGGAAGGACCTCCTGACGCTCATCCCGTACGACCGGATCGGGGACCCCGACGACATCGCCCACGCCGTCGTCGCACTCGCCTCCGACCTCATGGACTACGTGGTGGGAACCACCCTGTACGTCGACGGCGGCATGACCCTCTTCCCCGGCTTCGCCACCGGCGGGTGACGACGTCCCTCTCCCGGTACTCCACATCCACGAACGGCGAAGGCACGTATGCCGACCTCGCTCCACCTGCTGGCGGTTGCCCCGCCCCAACTCCTGCCGGCCCGGGAACTCATGGCCTTCACCCTGGCCTCCCACATCATCCTCGTACCCCTCGGAGTCGCCTTTCCCTTCATCACCTTGGTGATGCACTACCGAGGGCTGCGCCGCAAGGACGCCACGGCCCTGCTCCTGGCTCGGCGCTGGTCGGCCGTCATGGCGGTGCAGTTCGCGCTCGGCATCGTCACCGGCACGGTGCTGTCGTTCGAGTTCGGCCTGTTGTGGCCGGGCCTGATGGGGCGGTGGGGTGACGTCTTCGGCGTCGGATTCGGCGTCGAGGCCTGGGCCTTCTTCCTGGAGGCCGTACTCATCGCCATCTACCTGTACGGATGGCGGCGGCTGAAGCCGCGGACGCACTTCCTCCTCGGGCTGCCCCTGCCGTTCGCCGCGCTGCTCGGAGCGTTCGGTATCCTGGCCGCCAATTCCTGGATGAACACCCCGCAGGGCTTCTCCCTCGACTCCGAGGGCGATCCGGTCGACGTGAACGTCTGGAAGGCGATCTTCACGCCGATGTTCGGGCCGCAGTACTGGCACTTCGTCGTGGCCATGGTCCTCACCGCGGGCTTCATGGTCTCCGGGGTGTACGCCGTGGGCTGGCTGCGCGGACGCCGGGACCACTACCACCGGCTCGGGTTCGCCGTCCCGTTCACCATCGCCGCCATCGCCGCACCGGTGCAGTTCGTCCTCGGCGACTCCATCGCCCGGTCGGTGTTCCACAAGCAGCCGGTGAAGTTCGCCGCGATGGAGATCGTCTGGAACACGGACACGCGGGTACCCGAGTACCTTTTCGGGCGCCTTCAGGAGGACGGGACCGTCAAGGGGGGCCTCAAGATCCCCCTGCTCGACTCCGTCCTGGCAGGATTCAAGGCGGACACCAAGGTGGTGGGACTGACCTCCGTCCCGGCAGACCAGCGGCCGACGGCCACTCAGGCGACCATCGCCCACTGGGCCTTCGACATCATGGTCCTCATCGGGTCCGTACTGGTCCTGCTCGCGCTCTGGTACGGGCTCGTCTGGCTCCGCCGCCGCCGCCTGCCCGCCTCGCCGTGGTTCTACCGCTCGGCGGCCTGCGCCGGTGTCGGGTCCGTCGTGGCGGTCGAGTGCGGGTGGATCGCCACCGAGGTGGGCCGACAGCCGTGGATCGTGTACCAGAACATGCGGGTCGCCGAGGCAGTGACGTCGACCCGCTCCACCAGCCTGTGGATCATGTTCGGTGTGGTGGTCGTGGTGTACGTGTTCCTCTTCGGCTCCTTCCTCGTCGTCCTGCTGAAGATGCGCACGCGCTGGCGGCTCGCCGATGCGCGGCGAGCCACGGCGGACACCCACCCGGAGTCCGACAGCCCGTACGGACCACGGCCTTCCCCTACCGCGGGTGACGTGCCCGCCGTCGGCCCCGGAGCCGACCGACACGGGGGTGACGGCCCGTGACCGCCGACCTCATCGCCGTGGTGCTGCTCCTGGCCGTGACCGCGTACGCCTGCGCCGGCGGCACGGACTACGGAGCCGGCTTCTGGGACCTGACGGCCGGAGGGACGGAACGCGGTCGGCGTCCCCGCCGGCTCATCGACCACGCCATGGCTCCCGTCTGGGAGGTCAACAACGTCTGGTTGATCTTCGTTCTCGTCATCATGTGGACCGGATTCCCCGTCCTCTTCCAGACCGTGTTCTCAGCGATGTGGCTGCCCCTGGCCCTGGCCGTCGTCGGCATGGTCCTGCGGGGCGCCGGATTCGCGCTCCGCAAACCCACCCGCCGGCTCGCCGGACGGCGTCTGTACGGCGCCGTGTTCGCAGTGGCCTCGCTCGTGACGCCCTTCTTCCTCGGTGCCGCCGTGGGCGGAGTCGCGTCGGAACGCGTGGCGCCGGGCACCGAGGCCTCGGCGGACGTCTGGACCAGTCCGACCTCGATCGTGTTCGGACTGGCCGCAGTCGCGACCTCCGCGTTCCTCGGGGCGGTGTTCCTGACCGGGGACGCTCGCAGGTTCGACGCGCCCGATCTGATCGCCTACTTCAGGCGGCGGGCACTGGGCGGTCTGGCCGTGCTCACCGTCCTGGCGGTGGTCACGGGGTTCGTCACCTCCGAGGACGCCCCCTACGTGTGGCACGGGCTCACCCACGGCCTGGGGCTGTTCTTCGTCGTCCTGGCCGGAGCGTTCGCTCTCGCCACCGGGTGGCTGCTGCTGCGGACGCCGGGAACGTGGGTGCGCGTCACGGCGGTCGGCGTCGTCGCGTCCGCCGTCGTCGGCTGGGGCATGGCCCAGCGTCCCTATCTGCTCCCCACCTCGCTGAGCGTGGCGGACGCGGCGGGCGCGCCCGCCACGCTGACGTGGCTGGCGATCGTGACTCTGGTGGCCCTGCTGCTCGTCACGCCGGCCGTGGTCCTCCTCTACTGGCTGGACAGCCACGGTGAACTGGCAGAACTCACCCCGTCCGAGCTGCGTGGCGGAAGCCACTCACCCGATGACGACGCGGCGCCCGACAGCTGATCACCCGCTCCTGCTCGTCATGGACATCCCCCTCGCGCCCGGCCCCCAACGGAGGAAGCCGCTGTGACCGACGACGAGATCCTTCTCGGCCTCGCCCTGACGGTGGTGCTCGCCACCGGATCGCAGATCCTGGCGAGCAAGCTGCGCGTTCCCGCCCTGATCATCCTGCTGCCCGTCGGGTTCGCCGCCGGCGCGCTGACGGACGTCGTCGACCCGGACAAACTGCTGGGGCCGGACTTCTCGGACCTGGTGTCACTGTCGGTCGCGGTGATCCTCTACGACGCCGGTGTGGGACTCGACCTGCGCAAGCTCGCCGGCCACACCAGAGGGATCGTGGGCAGGCTGCTCGTCTACGGCGTGCTGATCACCTTCCTGGTCGTCGCGGCGGTGGCACCGGCCATGTTCGACATGCCGCTGCGCGTGGCCGCGATGCTCGGCGTGATCCTCGTCGTCTCCGGGCCCACGGTCGTGGGGCCCTTGCTCGACTTCGTGCGGCCGAGCGACAAGGTGCGACGCATCCTGATCTGGGAGGGAACGCTGACCGACCCGATCGGCGGCATCCTCGGCGCGCTCGTCTTCCACGCCGTGGCCTCGTCGCATCACGTCGACCTCGGTCGGGGATACCAGCTGGGCCAGTTCCTCATCAGCCTGGCCGTCGGGCTCGTCGGCGGGATCGTGGGGACCGCCCTGCTGTGGTTCACCCTGCGCACCCTTCGGCTCGGCGAGACCCTGGGCACGCTGGCCCAACTCGCGATCGTCATCGGCGTGTCCGCCGGCTGTGACATCGTGCGCGAGGACACGGGGCTCATCGCCGCGATCATGGCAGGACTGGCCGTCGCCAACATCCGCGGCTTCGACATGCCCGCGCGCAGGCCCTTCTTCGAGACTCTGATCCAGCTGATCATCGGACTGCTGTTCATCTCCATCTCCGCCACCGTCACCCCGGCGTCCGTGGTGCCCGTGCTCCTTCCCGCGCTCGGACTGATCGGGATCCTCGTACTGGTGGTCCGGCCCGTCGTGGCCTTCGGCGCCGCTGCGCGTACGGATCTCACACGGGGGGAGCGCGCCTTCGTCGGATGGATGGCCCCGCGCGGCATCGTCGCGGCGTCCACGGCGTCGGCCTTCTCCGCAGGCCTGGTCCAACGCGGGGTGCCCGGGGCGGCGAAGATCCTCCCGGCGACCTTTCTGGTGATCGTCGGAACTGTTCTGCTGTACGCGCTGACGGCAGCGCCGGTGGCCAGACGGCTGGGCGTCGTCAAGGTGGCGGGCACCCGCGTTCTCCTGGTGGGCGGCGCGCCCTGGGTGGTCGACCTGGGCAGGACCCTGCGGTCCGCCGGCCTCGACGTGCTGATGTGGGCGGGACTCGACGAGGAGCGGGAGAGAATCAAGGAATCGGGTCTCGCCCTCGCCAAGGGCGATCTGCTGGCCACCGCCATCAACCCCGGGGCGCGCCTGGAAGGCGTGACGGCCGTCTTCCTCGCCACCGACGACGACGACTTCAACGCACTCGCCTCGATCGTGATGCAGGACAACGTCGACGGGCCCGTCTACCGGGTGGGCCCCCCGCACGACAGCCACGGCGTGGTCGCTCCGTACACCGGCGGCGACATCCTCTTCGGGCGCTCCCTGGTCCGCCACGTCCTCGCGGAGCGCTACGGGCGGGGGGCCCGGTTCGTGGTGCAGCCGGCCACCGCCCCGTTGCCGCCGGAGCACGAGACGCTCTTCGTGGTGCGGGCCGACCACCAGCTGGATCCGGTGACGGAGAGGCGGGAGAGCGCCCCCGCGGAAGGGGACACCGTCGTCCTCCTCGGGCCCGCCCCGACGCCTCCGCCGCTCTGAGGACCCGCGGCCTACGCCCTGTGGCGCCGTTCCTCCTCCCGGAGCATCGAGTCCAGGGTGATCGCCGCGTCGATCAGTGCCAGGTGCGTGAACGCCTGCGGGAAGTTGCCCAGCTGGCGCCCCGTCAGGTCGATCTCCTCGGAGAAGAGGCCCAGGTGGTTCGCGTAGGTGAGCATCTTCTCCAGGACCAGCCTGGCCATGTCGGTCCGTCCGGCCCGTGCCAGGGCGTCGACGTACATGAAGGTGCACAGGGAGAACGTCCCCTCGGAGCCACGCAGCCCGTCGGGGGACGCCTCCGGGTTGTAGCGGTAGACGAGGCTGTCGCTGACGAGTTCCCGTTCCATCGCGTCCAGGGTGCTCTTCCACATCGGGTCGCCCGGCGTGATGAAGCCGACCGTCGGCATGCGCAGCAGGGCGGAGTCGAGCACGTCGTCGCCGTAGTGCTGGACGAACGCCTGCTTCTTGGGGTCCCACCCACGGTCGAGCACCTGCGTGTAGATCTCGTCACGCGCCTCCACCCAGCGTCCGCCGGCCGCCGGGCGGCCGTCGTCGTAGGCGATCCGCAAAGCGCGGTCGAACGCCACCCAGGACATCACGCGGCCGTAGGTGAAGTCCTTGCGACCACCGCGTGTCTCCCAGAGCCCTTCGCCGGGCTGGTCCCAGTGGTCGACCAACCAGTCGAGCAGCGTGTGCAGCGCGGTCCAGCCCCCGTGGTCGAGATGCATGCCGTGCTCGTGCGCGAAGTAGATGCTGTCGAGCGCCTCGCCGTAGATGTCCAGCTGGAGCTGGCTCGCCGCCCCGTTGCCGATGCGGACCGGGGCCGAGCCGCGGTACCCCTCCCAGTGGTCGAGGGTCTCCTCGACCAGGTCGGAGGAGCCGTCGACCCGGTACATGATGTTCAGCGGTCCGGTCCCGTTCCCCTGGCCCGCCTCCTGCTTCACCCGGTCGTGCAGCCAGCTGATGAACGCCGCCGCCTCCTCCTCGAATCCCAGGCCCAGCAGGGCGTACACCGAGAACGAGGCGTCACGGATCCAGGTGAACCGGTAGTCCCAGTTGCGCTCTCCGCCCAGCTGCTCGGGCAGTCCCGCCGTGGGGGCGGCGACCAGGGCTCCGGTGGGCGCGTACGTCATCAGTTTCAGCGTGACGGCGGAACGTTCCACCGCCTCCCGCCAGCGGCCGGAGTAGGTGGACTGCCCCAGCCAGGAACGCCAGTAGCGGACCGTCTCGTGGAAGAGCTGCTCGAACTCCTCGACACGGACCTCGCGCGGAGGCCCTCCGGGGGACGACTCCAGGATCAGGCCTCGCTGCTGCCCCGCCCGCAGGGTCAGGGAGAAGCGCACGTCGTTCGAGTCGGCCGAAAGTCTGTTCAACAGGCTTTCGTCCTGCGGCTCACGGACGACATGGACGGCGAGGTTCAGGTGCCCCGAGGCGAACAGCGCCCCGTGCTCCGTGAGATGCACCTCGTGAGGCTCACGACCGTAGTCGAAGCGCGGAGCTATCTCTCCCTCGAACGTCATGCTGCCGCGCACACAGCGCAGCATGCGGACGATACGGTGCCGGTCCGTGGCGGTCGTTCCGGTCACCGGCATGAAGTCGACGACCTCCCCCGCCCCCTCCTCGGTCATGAAGCGGGTCACCAGAACGGCGGTGTCCGGATGGTAGAGCTGCTTGGTGGTGTACGTGCCCGCAGCGGGCCGCACGGCGAAGTGGCCGCCCTTGTTCCGATCGAGCAGGGCACCGAAGACGCTGGGTGCGTCGAACCGCGGACAGCAGAACCAGTCGATCGTCGCCTCGGTCGTCACGAGGGCCGCGGTCTGCAGGTCGCCGATCAGTCCGTGGTCCTCGATCAGGGGATAGTCGTCCATCGTGGGACCCCTTTCAGCCCCGGTCGACCGCACTCGGGGCGCCTTCAGGCCGCGGACGCGAGGGACCGGTCGGCACCCGATCAGCTTAGGTCGCCGAAGCGGGTCCGTCCTGGCAGGCACGTCGTACGAGGTGGCAGCGGTGCTCCCGCTGCGCCGCCGTGGGAATCGCCCTACCGTGAGTGAGGGCGGCCCCGTCGAGGAGCCCGTCGTCCCGTGTGCCTCGAGAGCACCTGACTCCTCCAGTGAAGGGGCGTGGCGTGCGTGTCATGACCTCCTGGGCCGGCAGGTTCAGGCTGCGGCAGTACGTCAAGGCGAGCCTGTGGATCGTGCCGATGCTCGGTCTCTTCCTCGGCACCCTTCTCGCCGAGCTCGCCCTGGTCGGCGAGGGCTCGGACTGGCCACCCGGCGGCTGGCACTACTCCGCCACGACGGCGAGCGGCGTACTCACCGCCATCGTGGGCGCGATGGTGGCGCTCCTCGGATTCGTCGTCACCATCGGCGTGCTGGTGGTGCAGCAGGCCACGGGGACCCTCTCCCCCCGGTACATGCGCCTCTGGTACCGGGACCGGCTGCAGAAGGCGGTTCTGGCGACCTTCACGGGTACGTTCGCCTTCTCCTTCGCCTTGTTGCGGAGTATCGAATCCGACTCGGTTCCGGACTTCGGCGTGACCCTGGCCGGCGTCGCGGTGGCCGTAAGTCTCGTGCTCCTGCTCATCTACCTCAACCGGTTCACCCACAGTCTCCGGCCGGTGGCCGTCGCGGAACTCGTCGAAGGCATGGGAGCGGCCGTCTTCAGGCGCGGTGCGGCAGCGGTCCGGAGCGCCACCGCCCGTGCAGCCGAGGCGGTGGCGGACGGCGACCCGGTGACGCGCATCCGTGCCGAACGCGGTGGCGCCATCCAGGCTTTCGACGTCGCCGGTCTGGTCGCGGAGGCGGCACGCCACGACTGCGTCTTCGTCCTGCCACGACTGATCGGGGACTTCGTACCGCGCGGCGCCGTGATCGTCGAGGTCCACAGGGCCTCGTCGGAGGGCACGTCCGCGCCGGATCCGGTGCGCGTGGCCGGTCTCGTCGCCCTCGGCCCCGAGCGCACCATCGAGCAGGACCCCGCCTTCGCCCTGCGGGTCCTCGTCGACATCGCCATCCGGGCGCTTTCCCCGGCGGTCAACGACCCCACGACCGCCGTACAGGTGATCAACTACATCGAGTCGTTCCTGCACATGGTGGGCAAGGCGCAGCTCCCCGGTCGTTACGTTCTGGCCGACGGCCACGGGGCCGCCCGGCTCGTGCTGCCAGGGCGTGACTGGGACGGCTATCTGCAGCTCGCCGTCTGCGAGATCAGGGACTACGGAAGCGCGTCCGTGCAGATCTGCCGCAGGCTCCACGCCATGCTCGACGGCCTGCTCGCCGACCTGCCGCCGCGGCAGCACCCCGCGATCCTGAAGCAGTCGAGCTTGCTGCGGGCAGCGGTCGAGCGGGCGTTCCCCGATCCGGCCCGCCAGGCAATCGCGCTGCAGGCCGACCTCCAGGGCATCGGAGGGCAGTCCTCCTCCCTCGCCGCCTCCCCATCCCCCGCTGCGAAAGGACGGAATCCGTGACGACACCGAAAGCCCGTCCAGCCCCCGCCGAAGAGCCGCAGGAGTCCTCGGAGGCCGACCATCTGCGGGACCTCCTACGGAAGCCCGCGTACCGCAAGGTCCTGGTCTTCAGTGCTCTGATCGGCGTCCCCGTCTCCCTGGCCGCGTTCTGGTTCCTCGTGGGCCTGCACGAGCTGGAGCACGTCATGTGGGCGGACCTGCCGAAGTCGCTCGGCTGGGACACCCCGCCCACGTGGTGGCCGCTGCCTCTGCTCGCCGTCGCCGGGGTCGTCGTGGGGCTGGTGGTGACCCATCTGCCGGGTGCGGGGGGTCACGTCCCGGCGTCCGGCCTCCACGCCGGCGGAGGCTCGGCCGCGGCCCTGCCCGGCGTGATCATCGCAGCGGTCGCGAGCCTGCCCCTCGGCGCCGTCCTCGGCCCTGAGGCGCCCCTCATCGCGCTCGGCGGCGGTCTGGCCCTGCTGTTCCGGACTCTCGTCCGCGCCCCTGCCACCCCCGAGAGTACGGCCCTGCTGGGCGCGGCGGGCGCGGCGGCGGCCATCTCCGCCATCTTCGGAAATCCGCTCATCGCCGCGGTGCTGCTGATCGAGGTGGCCGGCGTGGGCGGCCCGCAGCTGTTCGTCATCATGCTTCCCGCTCTGCTGTCGAGCGGCGTCGGAGCCGTCGTGTTCACGGGCTTCGGGCACTGGACCGGCCGCGACACGGGCAGCCTCTCCGTCCACTTCCCCACCGCTCCCCCACGCCTGGACATCGGGGACGTGGTGTGGTCGATCCTGCTGGCCGCATGCATCGGAGCGGTCGTGCACTTCATCCTCATCGGAGGTCGGCTGACGGCCCGTTTCGTGGCAGCCTCCCCCTTCGTCCGGACGGTGGTCTGCGCGGTCGGGGCGGGAGGCTGCGCCGCCCTCTACACGGTCGTCACGGGTCGTACCCCCGTGGACGTCGCCTCGTCGGGCCAAGCGACGCTGGAGGGACTGACCGGCGATCCGCACGCCTGGGGTGTCGGCGCCCTCGTCGCCGTCCTGCTGTTCAAGGCCACCGCGTACACCCTGTGTCTGGGCAGCCTCCGCGGCGGACCGGTCTTCCCCGCGCTCTTCCTGGGCGCAGCGGCGGGGGTGCTGGCCGCCCCGCTGCCCGGGCTCGGGGTGATCCCCGGAGCCGCCGCGGGCATGGCCGCGGCCTCGGCGGCCGCCCTGCGCCTCCCGGTCAGCTGTGTGGCCCTGGTGGTCCTGATGCTCGGGAACTCCCAGACGATCCCCGTGGTGATCCTGGCGGCCGTGACCTCCTTCATCACCTCCGAGCTGCTTCCGCGCGGGCCGTCGGCCACGACGACGCCGCCCGCGCGGAGGGACGCGGGCGGCGACGTCGCCAGAACACCACCTTCCAGTCGTTCTTGATGCTGACCTGGGTCCATCCCTGCCGCTTCGCCGCCTCCACCCATTTCTCGGCGGCGGCCATGTAGGGGAATTCGCGCTCCTCGTCGTCGTGGACGAGGAGCATCGCGAACCTCGTTGCTGCTGCGCGCCGGTCGGCGTCGACAGATCCCCGGTGTGCCGGCCTGCAGGTGCGGTCGGCGTCAGAACCTCCGGACACCCGCTTGCGTAGTGGGGCGGTCCGCCGGTCGACGCCGGTTCGCAGGCACGCGAACGTACTCGTCCTGCGCGGAGGGGGTCAGCGGCGTAGCTTCAGGCGGTGTACCCCGCCGTCGACCGTGCCGACGTAGAGCGTGCGGCCGTCGGGAGCGGCGGCCAACTTGGTGGTGTCGGTGTTCTGCAGGCCGGTCGAGATGTTCTCCCACGTGAGCCCGTCGTCGGTGCTGCGCAGGACGCCCCGGCCGCCTTGGACGAGTCCGGACGCCTTCGAGCCGGCGGTGGCCGCGTAGAGGGCGCCGTTCACTCGTAGCAGGTCCGAGACGTGGACGGCGAGCGGGCCGGTGTCGGCGGTGCGGAAGGTCTTGCCGTCATCGGTGCTGACCCGGACGGACGAACCGCCGACGACGAGGCGTCGGCCGTCCACCACGATCGCGGAGACGGGGCCCTCGGCGACCTTGGTCTTGGTGACGCCGCCGTCGTCCGAGCGGTAGAGGCCCGCGGCGTTGCCCAGCCAGAGGCGCCGCGGGTCGCGCGGGTCGCCGGCCATGGCGTCGAAGGACCTCTCGTGGAAGAGGTTCTTCCACGTCCTGCCGCCGTCGGACGTCGAGAACAGGCCGTCGCCGAAGATGCTCCTGAAGCTGACCGCCACCCGGTCCGGGTCGGCCGGGTGGACCAGGAGCGACGTCGGTATCTCCGACGACGTGCCCTTCACCTGCCGAGTCCGGCCGGCGTCACCGCTGCGGGAGACCTCGAAGAGGCCGGTCGCGGTGCGCCGGACCTGCCACACCACCGCGGTGTCCTTGGGCGAGACGGCGATGTGCGAGGTGAGTCGACCGGTCATGCCCTCCGCCCCGGACTGACCCCACTCGGGGCCGACGACGGGGATCGCGGTGCGGTAGGTGCCGCTCACGGTTCCGGCGAGCAGCTGGTCGCGGCTCGTCGCGAGGGCGAAGGTGGTCAGGCCCTGGATGCCGATCCTCCGGTAGCCGGTGCCGTCGGCCGCGCCGCGGTACAGGCCGTCCTGTTCGCTGGACACGGTCACCGAGCCGTCGGCCCAGCGGTCGTAGTCCATCGCGATGGCGGCCCGCGAGGGGGCGGGCACGGGCTTCCAGGTCCTGCCGTGGTCACGGCTCACCTGTCCGGCGCCGAACAGCGCGCGCAGGTACAGGTCGCCTCCGGAGGCGGACAGTCCGTCGCCGCCCTCCGCCAGGGGCAGCAGGGTGGACCAGGTGAGGCCCTTGTCGTAGGAGCCGCGGACGCCGGTGCCGGGGACGTACACGGCCACCACGGTGGAGTCGGCCGCCATGCCGCGGACGGTGTTCACGGGTTCGTCGAGGACGAGGTGCGCCGTACCGGGATCGCCCTTGCCGACGCCGTCGAGCCGCCAGACGCCGTCGAAGGTCGCCAGGTACAGGGTGGCGCCGACGAGGGCGGCGTCGCGGACGTCGCCGCTCACGCCGGTGGGGTACGTCGCCCAGCTGTCGCCCGCGTCCGTACTGACCAGCAGCGAGCCGTCTACCACGGCGGCGAGGGTACGGGTCTGCTCGTCCGCCACGAACTCGTCGATGTGCGCGTCGGGCACGTCGAGCTTGCGCCAGGTGCGGCCGTTGTCGTCGGTACGCAGGATGGTGCCCCGGCGGGTGGGGTCGGCGGCGGTGTTCACGGCGTACCACCAGCGATCGGGTCGGTGGGCGTCCACCACGACCGCTCCGGTGCCGTTGCCGTCGGCGATCGGCAGCCTGCCCGTCTGGCGCCAGCTTGCGCCGCCGTCGGTGGTCAGCCACGGGGCGGCCTTGCGGAACTGGGTCACGACGGCCTGCCTCGGCCGCGCGGGCGAGAGCGCGACGTGACCGGCCTCGTTGTTCGGGCCGATGGGCTCCCAGCGGTCGCCGCGGCTGTCGGCGGCGGTGGCCTCGAAGGCGCCGGTGCCGGTGATCCGCCGGCCGTCGGTGGTCGTGGCCCGCACGGCCAACCGGTAGGCGCCGGCCGCCTTCCCGGTCACGTCGGCCTGGTAGTAGCCCGCGCCGTTCATGGTGGTGGGCAGCGTGAAGGCCTTGCCGTGCGGCGGTGTCACCCTGATCTCCGGCGGCGCGTTCAGGGCGGCCGGGGCGGCGATGTGCACGGTGGAACGGCCGTCGCTCGGGTCGGGGGACGCCTGGACGACCAGGTGCCGGACGACGAGCAGATACGGCACCCGGAGAACCGGGCCCCGCGCGGGGGTGGCCGTGATCCGGCCGCTGATCTCCGTGTCGGTGGCCGGGCGGTCTGCGCGCAGGGTGACGCCGACGGTTGCCGACCCCCTGGCGGGGAGGGTGACCCGTGACGGAGACACGGTGGCGGGTCCGGTACTGCCGAGGGTGACGGTCAGCGGTTCCCCGCCGGGGTTGGCCAGGCGTACCTCGGCGGTGCCGCCGACGGTCCTGTCCGCCAGGTCGGCGAGGCCGAACGACACGGTCGTCGGCGAGGCGCTGAGGGTGGCCGCCGCCGCGGCGGCCACGTCGAGCCGTCCGTTGCCCTGGACGGTGGGGCCGGTGCCGGCGAGCGGCTTCGCGGTGCCGATCAGTGCGGACCTGATCCCGTCGGGGTCCTGGTCCGGGCGCAGTTGGCGCAGCAGGGCGGCGGCTCCGGCGACGTGCGGGCTCGCCATCGATGTGCCCGACATGCGGTAGACGCCGGGTGCGTACATCGAGGTGGGGATCGAGGAGCTGATCTCCACGCCGGGTGCGACGAGGTCGGGCTTGAGGCCGAAGCCTGTGCCGGGTCCGCGCGACGAGAACGAGGCGATGTCGTCGGTGGAGTCGGTGCCCCGCAGGGTGACGGACACCTCGCCGGCGGCCAGTTCTCGGCTCAGCTGGGCGTACTGGGTCGTGTCGATGCCCATGACGACCAGGCGGTCCATGCGCAACGAGTCGCCGGACGCGGCGGTCCGGCCGAGGTCGGGCCGGGCGGGGGTCTCCCGGGCCTCGACCGTTCCCGGGGTGGCGGCGAGCACGGGTCCGTCGTGGACCGGCAGGCCGCCGAGGACGGCGAGCGCGCCGCGCTTCTCGGCCTCGCGTGCCCAGTCGATGTCGCTCTGGCTCAGGACGTCCGTACTGGGGGCGACGAGTATGTCGGCCCGCAGGATCTTGCCCCGTACGTCACCGATCCGCTTCCAGTCCTCGGCGGTGCCCGCGCCGACGTCCACGAGCGGCGCGGTGACCGGTTCCCGGGGCGGGTTCGCGGACAGGACGCCTCGGTACGTCTGGATCAGTTCGGGCTCCTTGCCCGCCAGGTACGCGCGGGGAATCCGCAGCCCGCTGGTGGAGGCGCCGACCGCGATGACGCCGTCGGCCGAGGCCGGTGTGCTGACGGTGCCGCTCGCGGGTCCGTCGTTGCCCGCCGCCGCGACGACGACCACTCCGGCCCGCACGGCTGCGGTCGCCGCGCGGCCCAGGGGGTCGGTGCCGTCGCCGGGGCCGCCGAGGCTCATGTTGACGACGTCGGCAGGGTGGGGGTTGCTCGGATCGGCCGCCGCCTCGATGCCGGCGATGATGTCGGAGGTGTAGCCGCTGCCGTCGGCTCCGGTGACCTTGTAGGCCAGCAGGCGCGCGTCGGGCGCCATGCCGGTGACGCCTCCCTTCGTGGCCGCCTTGCCCGCGATGATGCCCGCGACGTGGGTGCCGTGGCCGTTGTCGTCCATCGGGTCGTCGTCGCCGTTGGCGAAGTCGAAGCCGCCGACGACCTTGTGGCCCTCACCGAAGCCGCCGCCCAGGTCGGGGTGGCCGTAGTCGACGCCGCTGTCCAGGACCGCCACGACGGTGCCCTTGCCCGTGGCCTTCACCCCGGTCGGGTCCTCGCGCTTCCAGACCTCGGGCGCGCCGGTCAGCGGGACGCTGGTGTCCGTACGCACCTGTATACGGGTGTCGGGCCGGACGGCGACGACGCCCGGCAGCGCGGCCAGCCGCGCGGTCTCGGAGGCGGGCACCGTCATCGCCACGGCGTTGACGAGCAGGCCGAGTTTGCGGGGTGCGGCGGGGTGCAGTCCGGCTTGCCGCACCGTCCTGACGAAGGCGTCCTGCCGTGCCGCCAGGGCCCGTCGGGCGTCGCCGACGACGGAGGTGGCGACGGCGGTCGGCGAGCTGAGCGAGCCGCCGGGGGCGGCCGCCACGGCGGCGTCCCCGGACAGTTCGACGATGACCCGCTGGTTCGGGTCGGGTGACTTCGCGGTCGCGGTGCCGGGTGTCGCGGTGAGCGTCCCGGCCAGCGCGACGGTGGTGACCGTGGCCGCCAGCAGGCGTCGGCAACTTCGTGGGTTCTTGGCCATGGGGAGAAGTCCTAGCGCCGAAGTCACGCTCCGTACAACGGCTCTTGGCGGCCCATTGCTGCACCTGGCACAAGTGGGCCACCATCCGCATATGACGAACGAGCTCACCGCGGCAGGAATCGATCCGTTCGACGAGAGCGTCTACCGGGCCGTGTTGACACGGCGTACGGCGGCACCGACCGAGCTCGCCGCCGACCTCGGCTGCTCCCCCCTCCGCGCTGCAAGGGCGCTCGACCGGCTGCACGACCACGGCCTGGTCGGGCGGCTCGCGGGCGCCCGTCGCCGGTACGCGGCGATCGAGCCGGGAGCCGCGGTCGAGTCCCTGGTGCGGAACAGGACCGCCGAGTTGGACCGGGTCCGTTCGGCGGCGGGCGAGCTGTCCCGCCTCTTCGCTGCGGCCCAGGCCGGAACGTCCGGGGAGGACGAGGTGGAGATCGCCACGGGCCGTGAGGCGCTCGGCCGCTGGTTCGTCCGCCTCCAGCAGGAGGCGCGCGAGGACGTCATGACACTGGACCGGCCGCCGTACGCACTGACCACCTCCAACCCGGTGGAGAGCACCGCATTGGGGCGCGGCGTGCGCTACCGCGCGGTCTACGCCCCGGAGGCGCTGGAGTGGCCGGGGGTGCTCGAGGACATCCGCGGACTCGTGCGCCGCGGCGAGCAGGCCCGGGTGATGCCGGGCCTGCGGATCAAACTGGCCATCGCGGACCGCCGGCTGGCGCTGATGCCGCTCTCCCTGGACCTCGATGGCGTACGTGCCGCGGTCATCCGACCGTCCAGCCTGTTGGACGCCCTCACCGACTACTGGGACCTGTGCTGGAAACAGGCCCTGCCACTCGACGCCCCGGCCGAGGACCCGCTCGGCGAGGAGGATCGCCTGGTGCTCACCCTGCTGGTCAGCGGCCTCAAGGACGAGGCCATAGCCCGCCAGCTCGGCTGGTCGGTCCGCACCATGCGTCGGCGCATCAGTCGCCTCCACGAACTTCTGGGCGCGGTGAACCGCTTCCAGGCCGGCGTCGTCGCGGCTCGCCGCGGCTGGATCTGACCTGCCCCCGGGCCGGGGCGGACGCACCTGTTCCCCGCGTCGTACGTGTCAGGCGACCAGCTCGTAGATGCTCCGGGCCGCCACCCACAGGCCGGCGACCAGGGAAAGGGTGACGATCAGCTGCTCCTGATGATGCGCCAACCAGTCCCGCAGGGCGGTCAGCCGGGCGTTCGCGGCAGCGGGCGCCCAGACCGTGTACATCTCCATCACGATGAGGCTGAGCGTGGCCAGCAGACAGTAGCCGACCAGTGCGAGCCAGGCGTTGACCGTGGAGAGGTTCGCGTCGACGGCGGTCGCGGCGCCGGCGCCGACCAGCCCCCACGGCTGCAGCAGCCATGCGAGGCCGGCCGCGGTGGCAAGGGAGGCGTCGTCGATCCGGGCGGCCCAGCGCGGCGGGCCGTGCGGGCGGGGCGGTCGGCGGCGCCGGTGCACGCCGTACAACACCATCGCCAGGCCGATGGCGAGCTTCGCCACGACCACGGCCGTCGACGGGGCGCTGTGATGCGCGGGGGGCTGACCACCGGTCAGCAGCACCACACAGGCGATCACCGCGACGAGATTGGCCAGCCACGACAGCAGGAACGCCAGTCCCTTGCGAACGCCGCGCCGCGAGGAGAGCAGGAGAATGAAAGCACTGTTGTGCAAGGGCCCCAGACTGATGGCCGTACCGATCACGATCAGGTCGAAGACCATCGAATCAGCCGCTCCTGGAGGTAAGGGTGGTTTTTCCGGTGGACGGGCGGGCCGGTCGGCAGAGTCGGGCGACGCTCGTGCGGGCCGCATCCCGACTTTGCAGGTGGTGGAGGGGCCGGTCAAGCAGGCCACGCCCTCACGTCGCCGCGTACATCGGAGTCCGGGACCTGACTTCGACGGCGCCGCGACCAGCGATCACATGGAGTCGGGGTCGCGGTCGGGATGCGGACGGAGTCCGGGCCGCCGCTCGGCGTTACGCCGACTCCTGGTGATCGGTCAAGGCTTCCGCGGGTCGTGAAGGGGATGCCCTCCGGTCGACTCCGCCACGCCAGGTAACAATCGGTCACGTATCGCACCGACCGGCCTCGCCGTCGGAGAGGCTCACCGGCGCCGGCACCACTCCGCGCGCCGGCGACCCCGCCGGGGATGCGGACGCCGAGAACCGTGCGTTCCAGCCGCCGGAACCCGACCAACGGAGGACCGACGTTGACCCGCAGGCGCCGCACTACCGTTCGCGCGCTCCTCACGGGGGCCATGGCCCTCGGACTCGTCACCACCGCCACGGCGGCCGTCCACGCCCGGGCGCCCCGCGCCGTCGCGAGCCCGAGCACCGTGGGCGCCGCGTCAGCGGACGCCGACTGCTCCGGTTCCGTGTCCGTCTACGGGGCCCTCGCCGACGGCCGCCTGACGTACTCCCAGATCGACCCTCCAGCGGCAACCGCGTCAAGACCCACATAGGCCCCGACCTCGGTTTCGAGCCCCGGGCCATGGCGACCCTGAACTTCAGCACCGTCCTCGCCACCGACGCGTCCGGCACCCTCTACCGGATCGACGTCAAGACCAACAACCTCTCCCTCGCCCTGATGAGCGCGCCCACGCCGATCTGGACGGGCTGGACCCACGACAAGCTCGTCTACGACGGCCACGGACATCTCTACGGCACCGCGGGCGGCGTGCTGCTGCAGTACCTCGTCTCGCAGCCCAAGCCGGCCGGGTCCCAGCACATCGGCCAGCGCCGTGAGATCGGCACCGGTTTCGTCCTGAAGGCGCTCACCTCCACCGGGGACGACCGGCTCCTCGCGAACACCACCGACGGCCGACTGCTGGAGTACCGGATCGACGACACGGGGAACTGGACCGGCAAGCAGCTCGTCGCGTCCGGTTGGTCCGGCTTCGGCAAGCTCGTCTCGCCCGGCGGTGGCCTCTACTACGGCGTCACCTCCGCGGGAGGCATGTACTGGTACGAGGACCTCGACCCCGACGACGGATCGGGCAGCGACATCGTCTACCACAACGACGATCCGGTCGACGTCTCCGGCTGGACCCAGACCCTCCTCTCCGCCGAGCCGGAGACCGCCGAGTGCGTCGGCCGGCAGTACGCCTACGTCCTCCCCCGGTCGGCCGTCCCCCGCAGCGAGCTGGACGACCCCCACCACGACTACGCGGCGATCGACATCCAGGACCCCATCGGCACGCCCGTCTACGCCGTCACCCGCGGCACCGTGGCACACATCGACGGCGGCTTCGGAAACGGCATCGCCCTCACCGACGCCAACGGCGTGACGTACATCTACGGCCACCTGGACTCCCGCGCCGTCGCCGCCGGCACCACGGTCACCCCCGGCCAGTACCTCGGCGAGTCCGGCAACACCGGCCAGTCCACCGGGCCGCACCTCCACTTCGAGATCCGCATCGGCGGCGTCAAGCACTGCCCGCAGCTATTGCTCCTCGCCCTCTACGACGGCACCACACCACCGGCCCCGAGCTCCCTGCCCACCAGCGGCTGCTCCTACTGACCCCGTACGGCCGCGGGGCCCCACCGGCCCCGCGGCCCGCGGTACGGAGGCGGAGACCCTGTTGGACTCTCGTACGGGCTCTTGGATGTTCGGCTCAGTCCGTGGCCATCTCCCCGCCGGCTCGCGATCATGACGCCATGAACGACGACAGCTCACTCCCCCTCGGCCTCGACTGGACCATCGCCCCGGCGACGTGGTCCCTGGCCGCAGGCGTCCTGACCGTCACGGCCGCCCCGCGAACGGACGTCTTCACGGACCCGGTCAGCGGGGCGGCGCGGCGTGACGCCGCCATGGCCCTGACCGGTCCGCCGGAAGGCGACTGGCAGTTCTCCGCCCGGCTTCGCGTCGGCTTCCGGTCCGCCTGGGACGCCGGGGCCCTCATCGTCCGGTCGGACGACGAGCACTGGGCCAAGCTCAACTTCGAGCAGGCGCCCGACGGAGCGCCGAGCGTCTACTCGGTCGTGACCCGGGGGCGGTCCGACGACGCGCTCGCCGGGCCCGTCGCGGGAGACGCACTGTGGCTGCGCATCAGCCGGATCGGGGAGGGGTTCGCCTTCCACGTCTCGGACGACGGCGAATTCTGGCGTCTGGTACGACAGTTCGCCCTGGACGGCCCCCGCCCCGTACGCGTCGGCATCGAGGTGCAGTCACCCGTCGGCGACGGCTGCCGCGTCCACTTCGACGACATCCGGCTCACCCCGACGAGCCTGGCCCACCTCTTCGACGGGCGATGACACCGCGAGGCTTCGCCGCCACCCCATCAGGCAACCCGCTGTCCGGGGAGGACATGGGCCCGCGGTTCCTCGGTCCGCTCGCACCGAGGTCGTCGTCACGACGAACGCGGCGATGACCGCGAGGCCGGTAAGCGCTCCGAACAGCTCGGGGTAGTCGCGCAGACGTGGGGCGAGGGCGGCCTAGGGGTGCCGTAGCGTTCCCCTCGTTCGCCTGCCCTGAGGAGATTCGCGTGTCCGCCCGTGCCCGGCTCTGTGCCACCGTCCCCGCCCTCATGTCCTCATCGGAGGCCGGTCCGCCGGAGATCGTCGGCCCGCCCGGAAGCAGGATGCTCGTCCAGCGGAGCGACACCGAGATCGTGGCGCAGCCCCTGGACGACGCCTTCACCGCCCGCCCTGACTCCAGCGTGCGCTTCCCGGCACCCTGGCCCCGAGACCGCGGGACGTGGGAGGTGTCGCCGGACGCCGGTGTGGCCGTCTTCGCCGGGGTTCACGCCGTGCGAGCGGTGGAGCCGTCGGGTGCGGTGCGCTGGGAGGTCCGCCACGGATGCTGGTACGGCGCGTGCCGGGAGACGCACGAGTCGTACGACGAGTACGCGGACCGTCAGGACCATCGCTACCCGGACGGCGGTTCGGTCGGCTTCTCGGCGGACGGCAGGTTCGTCTGGGCTCACGTGCGCGGGCCACTGCCCGACAGCGAGCTGAGCCCGGACACCGTCGACGAATGGCTCCTCCTGGACGCGGCGAGCGGTCGCGTGCTCGCGCGGGTCGACGCCGAGGCCGCGGCGGCCGGCAGCTTCCACCTTCCCCACCCGACCGACCCGCACCAGATGGGGCTGAGCATCGGCGAAGGGCAGGATGGTGCACCCCTGCGCTGGGGCAGGTGGGACGGGCGGGAACTGGACGTGAACCACCTGGGAGGCGACCTCTGCCTGTTGAGCGTGAGCCCCTCGGGCGAGCGGCTCATGACCGTCTCCCACGACCAGGACTCACTCGCTGTACGTGACTCCCGTGGCGCCGTGCTGGAGGGGTGGGAGTGGGACGCCGAGGCATCGATCCCGCGGCACCCCGACGCCCCCTCCGAGGATGACGGAGAAGCGTACGGCTGCTGGGACTGGGCGGGCGGCTTCGTCGACGAGACCACCCTCGTCGTATCGACTGCCGAGTGCGACGAGGAGTGGGGGCCGTTGCGTCACTGGCTGATCGACACCAGGGATGCGCGCCGTCTCATGCCGGTCCTTTATCCCTCGCCGGTCCCGTCCCAGCCGTCCGCGCTGGGAGGGGGCGCCTGGTCGACGTCGTCCGAGTCCCGCGACGCTCTCCACGTCTGGGAACGGGACACTCGGAAGGACTGACGTCGACCGCCCCGGCCTTCCACAGCGGATGCTCCCGCGCGGCCCAGCGGCGGTCCACGGTGCCGGCACGCATCCCCTTCCTCGCCTCCGGATCGCGCAGCGCCATCACGACGTGGGCGACGACGGCCGTCGCGACCGCCGTGGCTCCCCAATCGTGTACGAAGGTCGCACCGGTCCGCCATGCCAGGGGGGCGAGACCGGTCCACCACATGGCCAGGCCGGTGCCGAGCATCAGCAGCATGGACCCCAGGGTCCATTGGGCGTAGATCTTCTGTCCGGCGTTGAACTTGCCCGCGGGGCGGTCGGGCAGGCGTCGGCGCACGGCCCGCAGCCAAGCCCGGTCGGCGGGGCCGAACCGGCTCAGCCGTGCAGCGTCGGCGCGCACCACCCGGAGGGCCAGCCCGCAGAGGAAGGGAACGGGGAGCGCCGTCCCGCACCACACGTGGACGGTCACCACCACGTGCCGGTTGCCCACCGCCTGGGCCAGGGGCGAGAGGTACAGGCAGGCCGCGGTGGCCAGACAGGTCAGCATGAGACAGGCGGTGGTGCGGTGGACCCAGCGCACGGCCCGACCGAAGCGGATCAGGCGGTCAGACGGTGGCGGCATCGTCGCGTCCGTTCGACGAACCGACCCAGGCGTCCGTGTCGTATCCGCGTTCTTCCCAGTAACCCGGCCGGACCGTATCGGTGACGGTGATCCCGGACAGCCACTTCGCCGACTTGTAGAAGTACATGGGTGCGACGTAGAGGCGGGCCGGGCCACCGTGGGCGTGGGAGATCGGCGCGTCCCGGAGCCTCAGGGCGATCAGCACGTCGTCACGCCGGGCCTGCTCCAGAGTGAGGCTTTCGGTGTAGACGCCGTCGAAGCACCGGAACCGGACCGCGCGTGCCTCGGGCCGCACCCCTGCCGCCGCGAGGAGGTGGGCCAGTGGTACGCCCTCGAAGGGGGTGCGCGGCACGCGCCAGCCCGTCACACACTGCACGTCGTGCACGATCCTGCGCTGCGGCATCGCCTGAAGGTCGGCCAGTCGGTACTCTGCGGGCCGGTCCACCAGTCCGTCGACCTTCAGGGTGTACGCGGTCGGCCCCCGCTCCGGCACCGAAGACGTCACGGAGTAGTACCGGAACCCACCGGATCCGGGCAGCACGGCCGCCAGCCCACTGGGATCCCGGCTCACCACCGCCTCCTGCGCGCGCTGGAGTCGAGGTCCCGCGAGGACCCCGACCGCGCCCAGGCCGAGGATTCCCAGCACGACACGTCGGCCGACCGGGGCACCCCGGCTCTCGTCATGGTCGTCATCATCCATGACGCCGATTCGACCAGGCGGCTACGCCGACTGCCAGGGCCGACGCCCGACCGTCAGGCTTTCGTCATCTTTGGCCCGTGGGGCGACGCAGCAAGCCCACCCACCGCCTGCCACCGGAACGACGGTCCTGACCACCGGCCGCGGCGCCGCGTGGCGCGGTCGAGCATCGCGTCGAGGGGTCACGACCCGGCGCGTGCCTGTGGGTCTCCGGCCAGGAGTTCGGCGAGGCCGCGACGGGTGGCGGCGATGACCACGCGGTCCTCCGGGCGCAGGATGTAGCCGGGGTGCAAGTCCCAGAGAAGTCGGGGCCGTTCCGCGTCGTGGTGGCTGGAGGCGAGGTCGGGGCGGCGCGTGTCCGGAGCGGCGGTGTCGAGGGCGAGGACGCGCCAGGCGCCGGCGCGAAAGGCTTCCGAGACGCTTCGGTCTTCGAGCTGCGGGTGTCCGGCGACCAGGAGGGCAGCGAAGAGGAGGACCTTGCGTTCGACGGGGATGGCGCCGAGGATCTGGCGGCCCATCATCGCTCCGGCGAAGGCGGGTGCGGCGAGATGGGAGACGCTGCGGCTGCGGGTGAGGGCGTCGGGGTGGGCGGAGCGGAGGGTGCGGTAGACGGCGGTGGCGAAGTCGTCGTCGAACAGCCGTAGTGCGACCCGGAGGTCCGCCTTGAGCGTGCGGGCGCAGAGCGCGGCCTCCGGATTGGTGGCGTCGGAACTGGTGAGGGCGAGCAAGGCGTGGGCACGGTCGATGTTCGCCGCCTCCAGCACGCCGTCCTCCGTGACGTCGCCGACGACGACCGGCACCTGCAGGTTGCGGGCGAGCGGGATACCTCGGGCGTCGGGATCCTCCTCGACACAGACGACGGGAATGACCGGTGTCGTCCTCGTCCGGTGCATGGTGGCAGCGGACGGTGCAGGGGTTCACTGCCGGATCTCGGCACCCTTTACCGGTCAGCGGGTACCGGCTCACCCCGTTGCGCCCATTCGGAGCGGGCCGACGGGTGCGCGGCCCTCCACCGTGGTCGACTGGGCTGGACCGATTCCACCTGACCGGAGGCCACCATGGCGATCGTCGCAGTCTTCGATGTCCCGGGCATGACCCAGGCCCAGTACGACGAGAGCGCGGACAGGGTCACCGGCGGGCGCGGCGCCGTGACAAGCGCCGCCGACTGGCCCGTCCCCGGCCTCATCTCGCACACCTCCGCCCCCACACCGAACGGCTGGCTCGTCGTCGACGTCTGGGAGTCGGAGGAGGCCTTCCGGCAGTTCGGCGAGATCATCATCCCGATCCTGCGCGAGCTCGGCGCTCCGGACGTGCAGCCGAAGATCTACCCCGTACACGCCGTAGTGACCCGCTAGCAACCGCTCAACGCGAGTCCCCGGCCGTCAAGAGCGGGGCCGGTGTCCACTGCCGCGGCGCCCACCGGCGGCCTGATGTGAGCGCTCGGACTCCATGACGTAAAAGACTGCATAAAAAGAGGCGCCTGAACGGGAGTTCTGCCCGTCAGGCGCCTCTCGCTCGCCCCACCCAGGCAGGGGCGTGCAGTCGAGCAACCTCCCCGGCTGCGCATCCGGCCCCGGCCAGCCGGACCGTTCGACGCGGCACCCTCGACACCTCGCGCGGCCGACGCGGTGGCCGGGGCTGAGGTCAGCAGATCCGCGGCAGCTGTTCTCCGAGGGGCATGTCGACGACGCGGGTGCCGCCGAGTCCGGTACGGGCCACGACCATGCCCGGGTGGGTCTCGACGGCCTCGCCGATGACCGCTGCTTCGGTGCCCGTGGGGTGGGCGCGCATCGCGGCCAGTACGGCGTCGGCGTGGTCACGTGGGACGAAGGCGACGAGCTTGCCCTCGTTCGCCACGTACATGGGGTCGAGTCCGAGTACCGCGCAGGCGTTGCCGACCGCTTCGGGCACCGGGACGGCGCGCTCCTGGATGGCGACGCCCGTGCCCGACGCGGCCGCGATCTCGTTCAGTGAGGCGGCCAGGCCCCCGCGGGTGGGGTCGCGAAGGACGTGCAGGTCCCGGGTGACGGCGAGCATGGCCTCGACGAGGCCGCCGAGCGGTGCGCAGTCGCTGTTGATCTCGACTCCGAATTCGAGGCCCTCGCGCACGCTCATGATCGCCACGCCGTGCATGCCGATGGGGCCGCTGACGATCACGACGTCTCCGGGCACCACTCGCTGCGGGCGCAGGTCGACTCCGTCGGGGATCAGCCCGATGCCGGAGGTGTTGATGTAGATGCCGTCGCCGTGACCGGCCTCCACGACCTTGGTGTCACCGGTGACGACCTGGACGCCGGCCGCGCGCGCCGCCGCGCCGAGGGCTTGCGCGACGCGGGCGACCACGTCGGTCTCGACGCCTTCCTCCAGGATGAACCCGCAGGAGAGGTGGCTCGCCCGGGCGCCGCTCATGGCGAGGTCGTTCACGGTGCCGTTGACGGCGAGGTCGCCGATGGTGCCACCGGGGAAGAAGAGGGGGCGCACCACGAAGGAGTCCGTGGAGAACGCCAGGCGGGCGCCGCCGATCCGGATCTCGGCGGCGTCGGTGGTGTGGGCGAGGGCCGGTCCGCCGTAGGCGGGTGCGAAGACGTGCTCGATGAGTTCGGCGGACAGTACTCCTCCGCCGCCGTGGCCCATGACGATGCGGGGTCGGTCGCGCAGTGGCGCCGGGCAGGTCCAGGCGAGCATGTCGGGGGCCGGCTGTGCGGCGTCGACGGCCTGGGGGGTGCTGACGGTGTCAGGCAAGGGGGCTGCCCTCCAAGGAAGCGGTGACCGGGGACGGGGTGTCGGAGGCCGTGGGGGCCGATGTGGGGGGCCGCTGTCCGGGGGTTCCCGCGTCGAGCCGCCGGTAGAGGTAGTAGGCGGCGCAGGCGCCCTCGCTGGAGACCATCGTGGCGCCGAGCGGGGAGCGGGGCGTGCAGGTGGTGCCGAACGCCTCGCACTCGTTCGGTTTCAGCAGGCCCTGGAGCACTTCGCCGCTGCGGCACTCGGCGGGCTCGCGGGTGGCGATTCCCTCGACGGAGAAGCGTTGCTCGGCGTCGTGGTCGCGGTAGCGCTCGGACAGGCGCCAGCCGCTGTCCGGGATGACGCCGATGCCTCGCCAGGCCCGGTCGGTGATCTCGAAGACATCGCTCAGCATCGCCTGTGCCGCCGGATTGCCCTCGGCCGTCACGGCGCGCTGATAGGCGTTCTCGACCGTGTGCTCGCCCCGCTCCAGCTGGAGCACGGTCCTGCGTACGCCTTCCAGGATGTCCAGCGGCTCGAATCCGGTGACCACGATCGGCACGCGGTGGCGTTGCGCGAGCTCCGGGTACTCGGCCGTGCCCATCACGCTGCAGACGTGGCCGGCGGCGAGGAACCCCTGGACGCGGCAGTCCGGGGACCGCATGATCGCGTCGATCGCCGGGGGGACGCGGACGTGGGAGACGAGCAGGCTGAAGTTGCGGATGTTCCGCTTGCGGGCCTGATGGACCGTCATCGCGTTGGGCGGCGCCGTGGTCTCGAAGCCGATGCCGAAGAAGACCACCTCCCGGTCCGGGTTCTGCTCGGCGATCCGCAGCGCGTCCAGCGGGGAGTAGACCACCCTGACGTCGCCGCCTTGCCCGCGGACCTGGAACAGGTCGCGGCCCGTACCGGGGACGCGGAGCATGTCGCCGAAGGAGCAGAAGATCACTCCGGGCCGGGAGGCGATCTCCAGGGCCTTGTCGATCATCTCCAGCGGCGTGACGCAGACCGGGCAGCCCGGGCCGTGGATCAGTTCGATCTCGGACGGCAGGAGCTGGTCGATGCCGTGTCGGATGATGCTGTGGGTCTGGCCGCCGCAGACTTCCATCAGGGCCCAGGGGCGGGTCACCGTCGCGCGGATCTCGTCGAGCAGCCGGCGTGCCAGGTCGGGGTTCTGGAACTCGTCGATGTACTTCACGGCCGTACCTCTCCGTGGACGTCATCCTCCGTCTGCCACTCGCTCACCGCGGCCTCCGCGGCCTCCCACGGGTCTCCGAACTCCTCCTGGAGCAGACCGAGGGTCTCGAACAGCTCCAGCGTCCGCCGGGCCGACTCCTCGTCGAGCTTCTGGAGGGCGAAGCCGACGTGCACGATGGCGTACTCGCCGGGCTTCAGGTCCGGCAGGTACTCCAGGCACACCTCCTTGACCACGCCGCCGAAGTCGACCGTGGCCATCCGGGTACCGTCCCGGTCCTCGACGTCCAGCACTTTTCCGGGTACCGCCAGGCACATGGGTGTCTCCTCACTTTCGCTCTCGTCGCGGTGTTCCGGGGGTCGCCCCGTCCGTGGTCCGGGCGGCCACGACGAGCTGACCGAGAGCCAGACCGCCGTCGTTCGGCGGAATCCGGCGGTGGCGCAGGACGGTGAAGCCGTCTTCCCGCAGTCCTTCGGCGCAGGCCGAGGAGAGCACCGTGTTCGCGAACACTCCCCCGGTCAGGGCGACGGTCTCCACGCCGGTCTCGCCGCGGGCGGCGGCGCAGACCTCACGCACCAGTCGGGCCACGGCACGGTGGAACCGCGCCGCGACGACGGCGGCGGGGGTCCCGTCCAGCACGTCGGCGGCCACGGCGGCCAGCAGGGGGGCGGGGTCGGCGGTGAGCGGGGCGCCGGCCCGCGGCGGGCCGAGCCGGAAGGCGTAGCGTCCGTCCTCGGCCACGGTGGGTGCGCGCAGGGCCGCGGCCTCCAGCTCGATCGCGGCCTGCGCCTCGTATCCCGCGTGGTGGCAGATCCCCGCGAGGGAGGAGACGGCGTCGAAGAGGCGCCCCATGCTGGAGGTGGGTACGCAGTTCAGCTCGCGCGCCAACTGCTGTTCCAGCAACGGAAGTTCACCGGGCGCGCAGGCTCGTACGCAGGGCAACGCACGGTCGGCGGTGAGGCCGGCGGCCCGCAGGTGGGCCAGAGCCATGCGGTAGGGCCGCCGTACCGCGGCGTCGCCACCGGGCAGGGGTACGTAGGCCAGGTGCGCGAACCGCGTGAAACCGGCGTAGTCCGCGAGGAGGAACTCGCCGCCCCACACGGCGCCGTCGAGCCCGTAGCCGGTGCCGTCGAAGGCGACGCCGATCACGGGGCGCGTGCCGTCGAGGCCGTTCTCGGCCATCGCCGCCGCGACGTGCGCGTGGTGGTGCTGTACGGGGACGACGGGCCGTCCCGCCGCGTGTTCGCGGGCCCATCGGGTGGACCGGTAGGCGGGGTGGCGGTCGGCGGCGAGCAGTCGGGGCCGGACGCCGGTGACGGACTCCAGCTGCCGCTCGGCGGAGGCGAGGGCGAGCTGCGTGGCGAGGTCGTCCATGTCGCCGATGTGGGCGGAGAGCCAGGCCTGGCGTCCGTCGCCGAGGCAGAACGCGTTCTTCAGGTCGCCTCCGACGGCGAGGGCGGGGCCGACCTCGACGGGCAGCGCGACCGGCAGCGGCGCGTAGCCCCGGGAGCGGCGCAGCGTCAGCTGTTCGCCGTCGCAGACGCGGACGACGGAGTCGTCGCAGGGCACATGGATGGGCCGGTCGTGCAGCAGCCAGGCGTCCGCCAGACCGGCGAGCCTGGTCAGTGCCTCCGCGTCGTCGATGACGATGGGTTCGCCCGCGAGATTGCCGCTGGTCATGACCAGCAACCGGGGCCCTTCCCGGTCCGGTGCGCCAACGCCGAGGAGGAGGTGGTGCACGGGGGTGTACGGAAGCATGAAGCCGAGGTCCGGGCTGCCCGGTGCCACCCCCTGCGCGGGGGCGGCGCCGCCGCGCGGCCGGGCGTCGTCGCGGCGGCGCAGCAGGACGACGGGCCGGACGGCGCCGGTGAGGAGTTCGCGTTCGAGCGGGCCGAGGTGCGCGAGGGGCTCGATGTCGGCGAGGTCCGCGGCCATCATCGCGAACGGTTTGTCACCGCGCGCCTTGCGGTGGCGGAGTTCGGCCACCGCGTCGGGGTTCGTCGCGTCGCAGGCCAGGTGGTAGCCGCCGAGGCCTTTGACGGCGAGGATCGCGCCTGAGGCGAGCATCCTGCGCGCGGCGGCGACCGGGTCGGGATCGCGGTCGGGGTCGGCATCGGGACAGGGATCGGAATCGGGACCGCGGTCGGGGTCCGGGTCGGGGGTGGCCCGGGCCCGGTCGGAGTCAAGGGCCTCGACACCGAAGGCGACGGGGCCGCCGGGCGCCGTGACCAGCCGCAGCCGGGGGCCGCAGCGGGGGCAGGCGACGGGCTGCGCGTGGAAGCGCCGGTCGGCCGGGTCCGCGTACTCCCGGGCGCAGTCCGGGCACATCGGGAAGCCGGCCATGGTGGTGTGGGCCCGGTCGTAGGGCAGTCCCGTGACGATCGTGAACCGCGGGCCGCAGTTGGTGCACGTGATGAAGGGGTGCAGATACCGCCGGTCGGTCGGGTCCGCGAGCTCGGCGACGCAGTCGTCGCAGGTGGCGGTGTCCGGCGGGACGAGGGTGCGGACGGCGCCGCCCTGACGGGAGGGCACGATCGTGAATCCGCTGCCGCCGCTCGCGGTCACCTCTGCCGCCTCGACCGACTCCACGCGGGCCAGGGGCGGGGCGTCGGGTGCGAGGCGGGCGCAGAAGGACGCGACGTCCGAGGGGTCGCCCTCGACCTCGGCGACGACGCCGTCCGCCGTGTTGGTGACGTGGCCGGACAGGCGCAGTCCGGTGGCGAGGGCGTAGACGAAGGGCCGGAAGCCCACGCCCTGCACGACACCGCGGACGACCACGCGGCTGCGCCGCGCGGCCATGGCCGGGGCGGGTCCGGGCCGCGCAGCGGTCACGCGCCGGCCTGTGCCATCGCCGGGGTGTGGGCGCGGTTCCCCTCGGCCACCGCGAGGGCCCGGTCCAGGAGCGCGCCGGCTCCTCGGCCGTCGCGCACCGAGCTGAGGACGACCTCGACGCCGGGGTTGACCTGCTGCACGTGGGCGCGGAAGGCGGTCTCGTCGAACTCCGCGGCCTCGGCCATGTCGGTCTTGGTGACGATCACCAGTTGGGCGAGGCCGAACGCGGTGGGGTACTTGAGCGGCTTGTCCTCCCCCTCGGTGACCGAGGCGAGCACGACACGGAGGGACTCCCCCAGGTCGTAGCCGGCGGGGCAGACGAGGTTGCCGACGTTCTCGACGAACAGCAGGCGGACGGACTCGGGCAGCCAGTCGTGCAGGTGCCGGGCGACCATGTCTGCCTCCAGATGGCAGAGGCCGTCGGTGAGCACCTGCTTGACCGGGACGCCCGAGCGGGCCAGGCGGCGGGCGTCGTTCTCGGTCGCCAGGTCGGCGGTGAGCGCGGCGGCGCTGACGCCCCGTTCGCCGGCGAGGCGCAGTTCGCGCTCCAGCAGGGCGGTCTTGCCGCTGCCGGGGCTGGAGAGCAGGTTGATGACGGTGGTGCCGCGGGCGTTCAGCTCGGTGCGCAGGATGTGTGCCGCGGCCTCGTTCTTGGCGAGGACGGCGCGCTGGAGATCGACGGCTCGGCACATGGTCAGCTCTCTTCGGTGATCGGTCGGCGAGGTCGTTCGTTCGTCGTTTCGGGGCAGGCCCAGCGGACTTCCCTGATCTGGAGTTCGCGGCCGGAGACCAGTTCGTCGGCCGCGGCGCCGCAGCGGGGACAGAGCAGCCGGGGCGGCATGCCGACCGCCCAGTCCTCGGCGCACGGTGCGCAGCGCGCGGTGCCCGGGACGGTACGGGTGATCAGCTCGGCGCCCTCGACGACGGTTCCGGCGCAGGCGAGTTCGAAGCAGAAGGCGAGGGCGTCGGCGACGACGCCGGCCAGCTCGCCCACGTCCAGCTCGATGCTGCTGACGCCGGCGACCCCGCGGGACTTCGCCGCGGCCTCGACCTGGTCGACGACGGCGACCGCGAGGGACATCTCGTGCATCGGTCTCCGTCCTGGGCGCGGGGGGTTCGGGCGCCATTAGAGAACGGGGGGCGGCGGGGGTACGCCCGGCGCGCCGGGACCGGGCGGCGGTGTCGTCCGTTCGGTGCAGCCGCCGCCACCGGACCCGCGGGTGCGTCACATCCTGCTGATGCGCAGGTAGCGGCGGACGTCGGGGAGGACTCCGACGACGACGGCCACGACGGCCAGGGCGGCGGTGGCGGCGACTGCGGCGCCGAGGAGGTTCTTGGGCATCGTGCTCTCCGTTTCGGTGTTCATACGACGGCTTCCTGGCGGACCAGTTCGGTCACCATGCGCACCGCCTCGGGCACGGCCGCGGCGACCTGCGGGCTGAGCCCGATGCCCTCGTCGAGGCAGGCCGGTTCGCAGCCGACGACGAGGATGCGCCGTGGCGGCGCGGCCCCGGTGCCCACGCACAGGTTGTCGAGCAGGGCGAGGACGGCGTCGGGCGTCATCCGGTGTCCGTCGAGCGGCGCGGGCTCCGTTCCGCCGCGGTCGCCGGCCGCCGAGGCGTCGATCAGATAGAGCGTTCCCGGTGCACCGCCGCGGGCGGTGACGTCGACGAGGACGAGGGTGTCCCAGCCGTCGAGGAGTTCGTAGGCGAGGTGGACGCCCCGGACCCCGACGTCGGCCAGCTCGACGGAGGCGGGGAGTGCCTCGCGGGTGAGCCGCCGCAGGGTCTCCACGCCGAAGCCGTCGTCGCCGAGGAAGATGTTGCCCACCCCGGCCACGAGGGTGCGGGCCGTGCCGGGTGCCCGGGCTTCGGGCGCGGGGCCGGTCACACGTCCTCCAGGGCTTCGACCTCGTCGGGCTGGAAGTAGAGGAAGCGGCCCTGTTCGCGGCGGATGTCGGCGCCGGGGTCGTCCTCCACGGTCACCGCGATGTGGACTCCGCCGTCGACGTCGTGGAGGACCGCCTCGACCAGCGCGCTGCGCCCGTCGAGGAACAGGTCCTGGGCGTCCGTGTGGCGCAGCCGGGGGCGAAGGACGACCCTGCTGCCCGCGCGGACCTCGCGTCCGTCGATGAGGACGTGGTCGCTGCCCGGGTCGACACCGGTGTCGCCGCCCGGGTCCCACCAGGGCGTCTCCGGCTCGAGGAAGTTCCCGGCCGGCTTCGGGGGCCCGGTGACGCTCTGGAGGCTCCGTACCGCTCCGTGCAGACGTTCGAGGACTTCGGGCGGCATGGTGTCCGCCAGCTCGATCACCGCCGCCGCGCGGGCGTCGGTCCCTCTGGCCTCGCGCTTCTCCTCGTCGGTGAGGGCCGCCGTGCGCAGGGCGAGGATCTCGTCGATCTCCGTCGCGTCGTAGAGGGCTCCGGGGCTCTCGGGCGCGATGGCCGGGTGGTCCTCCAGGATGATCGGCGAGGAGAGCATCAGGTCGTCGCGGCCGGGTTCGCCGGCCAGGACGGGCCAGGTGTGCAGGTTGCGGCAGGCGGCGACGGCGCCCTTGGCCCATTCCGGCGGGTCGGTCATCGACAGGAACGAGCCGCCGTCGATGCGGAGCAGTGTGTGGGTGGCGACGAGGGAGTACGGCAGTGCCGCGTGGCGGTCGGTGTTCCGTTGCGCGGTCCAGTCGCTGGTGTTCTCCACCGTGACCGAGAGGCGCTCGACACGGTACGGGCCGTCGAGTTCGGCCGCCGAGATCCGCAGGGTGCCGTTGATCTCCTCGCGGCGGCGTAGGAGTCGGCCGAGGACGCGTCCGTCGGCGTCGGTGACGTCCTCCGTCTCCTCGGCGGCGGGGCGGGTGAAGGGCAGGACGGTGCCGTCGCCCCGCAGTCCGGCGACGGGGACGACGAGGGTGACGCGCTCCTCGACGCCTTCGTCCCACGGCACCAGGACCCGGTCGGCCAGGCGGAGTTCGCCGGTCGGTGCGAAGGTCCCGTCCTCGCGGAACTCCTCGACGGTACGCCGCTGGGCGCGCAGGAAGCGGACCTCCACGGCGAGTTCGGCGCCGGTCCTGGGCTCCATGAGGCACTCGGTGAGCTGGAAGTCGTGCTCTTCGGCGGCGGCGCTCCAGGACGGCGGCACCAGGACGCCGAACTGCCAGCGGAGCCGGTTCTTGGCGGCGGACGCGCGGTACGGGTAGAGCACGTACCCCTCGAAGAGGACGGCGTCGGCGACGTGCCGGGCGACGGCGAACCGCGCCTCGGTGCCGGGGGTGAAGGCGACGGTGGTGGTCATCGTGTCCTCTCCCCCGCCTCTGCGAGCAGGGTCTCCACGGTGGTCTGCCAGGAGGGGTGGGCCTCCCGCGACCGGTAGGCGAGCAGGGCGTCCATGGTGTCGGCCGGGAGCCGGATCCATCCGCAGCCGGGGAAGTGCTGGTCGATCATTTCCCGCCACACCTTCACGGGCATCCGGTGGGAGACCTCCCGGTCCCAGGGCACGGGTTCGACGTGGAAGCCGCCCGCGCCGGTGAAGGCGGTGCCGGAGAAGAGCAGGAGCAGCGGGATGTCACCGTCGGAGAGCGCCCGGAAGTAGCGGGACGCGGCGATGTCGGTGTCGTAGGTGCACGGCACGACGAGGTCGGTCTCGATCTCGCCGGTGAAGCCGGGCACCATCACGGAGGCCTGGGCGAACTGGACCGGGTTGAGGCTGCTGCCCCACCGGGAGCGTTCGCCGAAGAGGTCGCCCAGGGCCGCGGCCTCGTGGTCGTCGTAACCGCGCCGGGCGGGTTCGATGCGGATCTGGCAGCGCAGGGCCATGGCGTGGACCCGGGTGCCGCCGGAGGCGGTGATCCGCAGCCGGAACACGAGCGTGGGTCCGGCCGCGTAGGCGTCGGCGCGGACGTCGGTGCAGCTGAAGGAGAACTCGGTCACGGCCTGCTCCCCTGCGGCTCGCGGGCCAGGCCGCGTACGTGGGCGAACAGGGCGTCGAGGTCGGCCCGTGCCTCCGCGCCTCCGTCGAAGCCCTGCCAGTGCAGTCGCATGCGGCCCACCAGTTCGTAGCAGAGGTCGATGGGCACGAGGAAGCATTCGGTGCGGCCTTCGTGGCGGCGCAGCAGCAGGGCCTCCACGTCGGGTTCGAGGTGGGCGGCGAGCCGTGTGGCGTCGAGGACGGACTGCCAGGCCGGTTCGTCCAGTTCGCTCTCGGTGGCACCGGCGGGGCTCGGGTAGAGCGCCACCGGCCGGTCGAGGGCGGAGTTGCGGAAGAGGAACGCGACGGAGACCGGGATCCGCAGCGACTCCCACGCCCTGTCGTCGATCCGGTGGCCCGGGTCGACGAGGAAACGGCCGGGGACCGCCCGGAAGCGGCCGTGGGAGTCGCCGGAGCGGTCCATGAGCTGCGAGCACGGGCGGCAGGCGCAGACCAGGGCCCGCTTGTCGGTGTCGACGAGGTGCGGGTGCCGCTGCTCGGCCGCCAGGGGGACGCCGCACAGTTCGCAGCGCTCCTCGCGGGGCGGGCGGGGGGTGGTGAACCGGCGCAGGCCGGTAGGACCCGGCGGCCTACCGGCGCCGTTCGGGAGCCCGTTCACCGGGCGGCCGACGAGTGGCCGTCCGCGCCCGCGAGCGACGGACGGGCGCCGATCTGGAGCAGCGCCGGTTCGCGCGGGGCGCCGCTCTCCAGTTCCACGCCGGTCACCTCGGGGGCGAAGCAGGCGAGGGCGTCCACGGCCGCCTGCCGGACGGAGTCCTGGGTGCCGGAGCAGCCGCAGCCGCCGGTCGAGGCGGTGGCCCGCAGCCGCAGCACGCCCGTCGCCGGGTCGAATCCGGCGTTCTCCACGGGCTGCGGCAGAGCGGACAGGGCGCGGTCGATGCGGGCCGGCACGTCCTCGGGGTGCAGTCCGTGCAGGTTGAGGAGGCTGGCGACGAGTTCGTCCGCGAGCAGCGGTCCGAGCGGGTCGGCGGGCGGACGGGCGGCGGGACGCCCGAGGAGGTCGACGACGCGGGCGATGCCGCTGCCGTAGAACTCCATGAGGACGCGTACGACTTCCTCCGCGGCCGCGCAGGCCTCGGCGTCGCCGTTCTCCGCCAGCCGGTCCAGGACCTCCTCGACGCGTCGGCCCGCCTGCTCGGCGGTGGTCGCGGTCATCCGGCCAGACCGCTCAGACCGGTGGGCACGTGCATCTGCTTCACGGTCCTGCCGTTGCCCGTGTACATGTGGACGCCGCAGGGCAGGCAGGGGTCGAAGCTGCGCACGGCGCGCATGATGTCGATGCCCTTGAAGTTCTCGGGCGTGTTCTCCTCGAAGATCGGGGTGTTCTGCACCGCGTCCTCGTACGGGCCGGGGGTGCCGAACGTGTCCCGGGTGGAGGCGTTCCACGGCGTCGGCGGATAGGGGTGGTAGTTGGCGATCTTGCCGTCCCTGATGACCATGTGGTGCGAGAGGACACCCCGTACGGCCTCGGTGAAGCCGACGCCGATGGACTCGTCCGGCACTTCGAACTTCTCCCAGGTCTGCGTGCGTCCGGCGCGGACCTCCTCCAGGCCCTTCTCGGCGCAGTGCAGGGCGACGGCGGCCGCGTACGCCTGGAAGTAGGTCCGGGCGCGGTTGCGCTCCAGGGCGTTGCTCCACTTCGGGATCCGCCACTCGAAGGTGGTCTCCGGCTTGGTCATCGTCCGGGGGAGGTTGATGACGACGCTGTGCCCGGTGGCCTTGATGTAGCCGATGTCGACGAGGCCGGAGAGCGCGGTGGACCACAACCGCGCGATGGGGCCGCCGCCGGTGTCCAGTGCCAGGTGGTCCTTGCCGTCGAACCAGCGCGGGGACATGACCCAGCTGTACTTGTCGTCGAAGTTCCGCTTCTGCGGGGCCGGGATGGTGTGCTGGTTCCACGGGTGGCGCGGGTCGACCGGGTTGCCCAGCGGATCGTGGGTGACGAACTGCTCCTGGCCCTGCCAGTCCTCGTAGTACGAGCTGCCGAGCAGGATGCGGATGCCGAGGTTGATCTCGGTGAGGTCGTTGGTCACCAGCTTGCCGTCGACGACGACACCGGGGGTGACGAACATCCGCCGGCCCCAGTCGGTCATGTTGGCGTAGGTGAAGTCGCAGTGCTCGGGGTCGTTGAGGGCGCCCCAGCAGCCGAGCAGCACCCGGCGGCGGCCGACCTCCTCGTAGCCGGGCAGCGCCTCGTAGAAGAAGTCGAAGAGGTCGTCGTGGAGCGGGACGACCTTCTTCATGAACTCCACGTAGCGCATGAGGCGGCTCATGTAGTCGGTGAACAGCTGCACGGACGCGACCGTGCCGACACCGCCGGGGTAGAGGGTGGAGGGGTGGACGTGCCGCCCCTCCATGAGACAGAACATCTCCCGGGTGTAGCGGCTGACCTGGAGCGCCTCGCGGTAGAACTCGCCTTCGAGGGGGTTGAGGGACCGCATGATGTCGGCGATCGTGCGGTAGCCGTGCTCGGCGGCGTGCGGCGCCTCGGTGCGCTCGGCCAGTTCCAGGACGCCGGGGTTGGTCTCGCGGACCATCTTCTCGCAGTAGTCGACCCCGACCAGGTTCTCCTGGAAGATGTTGTGGTCGAACATGTACTCCGCGGACTCGCCGAGGTTGATGATCCACTCACCGAGGTGCGGGGGCTTCACGCCGTACGCCATGTTCTGCGCGTACACCGAGCAGGTCGCGTGGTTGTCACCGCAGATGCCGCAGATGCGGCTGGTGATGAAGTGCGCGTCGCGGGGGTCCTTGCCCCGCATGAAGACGCTGTAGCCGCGGAAGACGGAGGACGTGCTGTAGCACTCCGCGACGCGCTTCTGCTTGAAATCGATCTTCGTGTGGATGCCGAGGCTGCCCACGATCCGGGTGATGGGGTCCCAGGCCATCTCCACCAGTCCGGAGCCGTCACCCGTCGCCTTCGTCGGAGATGCCATGGTCGTCGTGATGCCCTTCGTCAGATCTTCGACTTCTCGAACAGTGGAGTGGATGGGGGTCGTGCGGGAGGTGGCCGTGCGGTGGGGCACCGGTCACCAGGGCGGCCGGTAGCCGGTGGTGATGCGCTCGCCGGTGTGGCGCCACTTCGGCTCCTTGTCCACGGTCTTGGCCGTGATGCTCCTCAGCCGGCGGATGACGGAGCCGTACACGCCGCTCGCTGTGCTGGAGACCTTGCCGCCGGGAGGTTCGTCCATGAACGGCATGAACTTGTCCGGGAATCCGGGCATCGTGCACGCGATGCAGATGCCGCCGACGTTCGGACAGCCGCCGACACCGTTGATCCAGCCGCGCTTGGGGACGTTGCACTTGACGACCGGCCCCCAGCAGCCCAGCTTGACCAGGCACTTGGGCGAGTCGTACGTCGAGGCGAACTGGCCCTGCTCGTAGTAGCCGGCCCGGTCGCAGCCCTCGTGCACGGTCGCCCCGAACAGCCAGGTGGGCCGGAGCTTGTCGTCCAGCGGGATCATCGGAGCGGAGCCGACCGCCTGGTAGAGCAGGTAGGTCAGCGTCTCGGCGAAGTTGTCCGGCTGGATGGGGCAGCCGGGCACGCACACGATGGGGATGCCGGCGTGCGACTTCCAGTCCCAGCCCAGGTAGTCCGGGAGACCCATCGCGCCGGTCGGGTTCCCCGCCATCGCGTGGATGCCGCCGTACGTGGCACAGGTGCCGATCGCGACCACCGCGAGCGCCTTGGGAGCCAGCCGGTCGATCCACTCGCTGGTGGTGATGGGCTGGCCGGTCTCCGGGTTGTCGCCGAAGCCGCTCCAGTAGCCCTCCTGCTTGATGGCCTCGTTCGGGATCGAACCCTCGACGACCAGCACGAACGGGTCGATCTCGCCCCGCTCCCCCTTGAAGAACCACTCGATGAACGTGTCGGCGCCGCCCACCGGGCCGCACTCGAAGTCGATCAGCGGCCAGTGGACCGCGATCCTGGGCAGCCCAGGCAGTCCCGCGAGGGCGATCTCCTCGATGCTGGGCTGCATGGCGGCGGTCAGGGCCACCGAGTCGCCGTCGCAGCTCAGACCCGCGTTGATCCAGAGGATGTGGATCGGCTTCTCTTCGCTGCCGGGTGCGGCGCCCTGGTCCTCGACCGGGGCCGGCTGTACTGCGCTCATGAGTCGCCTCCTGAGGAGGGATGGGGCGAAGGCCTCATTTCGGGCCTGGGTCTTGCTTAACAGTCGGCCGATCCGCCCGCGCCCGCACCTGGGCCGTCCGGGAACGCCGCTCGGGGGCCTCCTTCAGGACGAAGGCACGGCGCCGTGCGTGGTAGCTCGAAGCGGGATCGTCGAAGATCGACCGCATCCGGGAGAGCTCCCGCTCGCGGTGGGCCGCAAGGGGAGCGATGGCCTCCCGGCGCTCGTGCTCCGCCTTCTTCGCGGCGATCCGTGACTGGAGGCCCCCGCGGGATGCCAGGTGGAGGGCCAACCGGGTGATCTCGGCGGTGAACTCCCCCGGTCCGCAGTCGACGACCCGGTCGACCAGACCCATGTCGAGCGACGCCGCCGCGGACACCGGCCGGGCCTCCTCGGTGAGGCGCGCCGCCAGGGCCTCGCCCACCTTCCCGGGCAGGGTGCGGGTCCAGTACTCCGATCCGTACAGCCCCATGCGCCGGTAGTGCGGATTGAGGACCGATCCCGAGCGGCACCAGACCTCGTCGGCGGCGAGGGCGAGCATCACCCCGCCGGCGGCGGCGTTGCCGCCGATCGCGCTGACGACGAGCCGGTCGGTCGTGGTGAGCACCGCCTCGACCAGGTCGTTCATGGCGTTGATGTTGGCCCAGGACTCGGCGGCGGGGTCGGCGGCGGCCTCGATGACGTTCAGATGGATGCCGTTGGAGAAGAAGTCGCGCTGCCCGCCGAGCACCAGGACGGAGGTGGGGCGCCCGCGGGCGGTCTCGTACGCGTCCAGCAGGCGGCGGCACTGGTCGGTGCTCATCGCCCCGCCGGGGAACGCGAAGGACAGAACGCCGACCGGCCCCTGCTCGCGGTACCGGATGTCGGACCAGGTCCGCCGGCCCGGCGCCGGGTCGGCGGGCGCCGGCAGCTCGGGGAGCTCCGGCAACCGGCCCCCGAGGGCCAGGGCGGCGGGAAGCTTGCAGGCACGCGGCCTGCCGGGGCCGGTGCGGGCACGGAGCTCGGGGATCCACACCGCGCCGTCCACGGTGGCGCGGCAGACCGCGCCCGCCCGGGTGGCCAGCAGTGCGCCGGGCCGCCCGCGCAGGCCGTCCTCCGCGTGGCCGCCGTGCAGGAACCACTCGGCGCCGAGCAGCCGGTCCGGTACACCCGGCTGCGAGTCGGCGGCCCGCAGGGTGCGCAGGACGGTCTCGGTGGCGTCCTCGCCCCACGAGATCCGACGCTCCTCCTGCCGGACAGCGGGACGGGCACGGATCTCGCCGGTCTGCGGACGCGGGGCCGCCCCGGCCGCGACCCTCTCGACGGCGAGGAGCACGGCGGCCACGGCGGCGTCCGACAGCTCGTTGCGGTACAGATCGCTCTTGCCCACCTCCGGGACGCGGAAGGCCGCGGACGCCCAGACGTCGCCCGCGTCCATCTCCTCGTCGGCCTGGAGGACGGTGACGCCCCACTCCTCGACCCCGTCGTGGATCGCGTGGTCCAGCGAGGACGGACCCCGGTCCCCCACGGGCCCCGGGTGCACGATCAGGCAGCGGTGCGCCGTCCACACGTCGCGGGGCACGACGGCCTTCAGCAGGGGGGCCACGACCAGCTCGGGCGCGTGGCGCGCCACGGCCTCGCGCACGGCAGCCCCGTCGGGGGTCACCTCGACGGGAACGGTGTGCCCGCGGTCGCGCAGCTCCACCAGGACACGCTGAGTGAGGCTGTTGAAGCTGCTGGCGACGAGCAGGATGCGCATGGGCGGCCTTTCCGGGTTACGGCGGACGGTGCGGCCCGGGAACCGCGATCCGCCGACCGCCTGCGATCATCGGGCAGCGCGAGCCCGGCAGCAGGGCGACGGACCCCGCACCTCACCCGATCGAGGTGCGCGTCCGACCGATTGGCGGGCCGATCGCCGCAGTGCGCGGCCCACGAGACGCGCCAGGGGTCCCGTGAGAAAATCGAAGTCCTCCCAGGTATGCGGACGCATGCCCCTCGTACGGACAGGCAGGCCGGCTCATGGCCGAGAAACCGAAGTCCTCCAAGCCCTCACGCGGCGAACCGAGCCGCGACGGTATGGCCGGGCAGCACGGATGGTCCCCCGACGTGGACGAGACGCGACAGCAGGAGAACCCGAGCGCTTCGCGTTCCTTCCACCCCGAGAAGCACGCGCCCCCGCCCGGCAAGGGCCGGAAGGTCGCCAAGGAAGAAGAACAGGACGTCCCCGGCGACACCGTGCACAGCGACACGACCAGAGGCGAGAAGCGAGGCCGCCCGTCGGAGAAGGGCATGCACGACACCGGCCGCCGGGGCCGGACACAGCGCCCCAGCGGTACGAAGGACGACTCGGCGTTCACCGGCGTGAACCCCGACGACGACTCCTCCGGCCCCCGCCCGGGCTGACGCCGCACCGAGAAGGAAAGGGCCACTACGCGAATTACAGCTCCCAGAAGGTCGGGTTCTTCCAGGAGCGCGAAGACAGGCGCCTGACGCGGGCTTTTGCCCGCCAGGCGCCTGTCTGCGTCTCATCGGTCACGGCAGCCGACTCGCATCGGAACTCCCGCTCCATTCCGCCCGTATCCCGCCCTATATCCCGCTCCTGACCCGCGTGCACCGGCGACTCACCGAGGGGCGGCGGCCGCTTCGGGAGCGGGGAGCTCACCGCCGCACGTGGTGCGGCCGAAGGCGCCGGTGGCGGTGGCGCGTTGGACGTGCTTGCCGCGTACGGCCAGGGTGCAGCTGGCCGTGCCGCCCTTCTCGCCGAGGGTGACGTTGACGATCGGTGAGGCGCCGAGCGGAACGCTCACGGTCTTCCGCCAGGGCAGGCCGACACGCGTGACGTGTGCCTCCTCGCCGCCCGCCCCACGGTAGGAGACGTCGGCCGCGCCCTCGCCGAGGACCTCGTAGGTCACGTCGTAGGTCGCCCCGGCGGTCGGGGGCGCGGCCCGCTCGGCCGCGGCCTCGTCCTCGTCCTCGGTGTCGCGGAATCCGTACGCGACGAACGCGCCGCATACGAGCAGCAGAGCCGCGGCGACGGCTACGCCACGGCGGCCGCGGCCGCTGCGGTCGATGCGTCGATGCGGTTCTTCGGTCGTCGGCATGGCAGCACCTTCCGTCGAGGAATCGGATTGGGTTATACACCACCGGATTCGATGGACGCCAGGCAACGGAAATGTCGGGCAAGGCGACCCCAATCACCAACGCCGGTCAGCGAAATGCCCTGAATGGGCTATCAGTTGACGGCGTATCAGCGACGTGGTGAAGAATCCCCCCGCTCGCGATCGAAGCTCCGGCCAGGCCGCTTCCCCGCGTGGGGGACGTGGCCTGTTTCGCCATGCCTTGAGGCGCTTCGGTCGATGTCAAGTCCATCGAAGAGGGGAATGGCGTGAAAGCGAGATACGGGCCGGCGATAGCCTGCCTCGTGGTTTCGGCGGTCGTCGGCACCATGCTTCCGCAAGTCGCCTATGCCGCACCGGTTTCAGCCGATGACGGCAAGGGCATATCCGATACTCTCGCCGACTGGTTCACCGAGGACGAGGGCGAGGACCGGCCGGAACAGCCGTCGACCGGCGGGTCCCCGGTACTGCCGAGCCGGGAGAAACTCCCGCAGGGCAAGGCGGCCGGAAAGCCGCAGCGTGTCACGGAACTGACGGGCCGTCGCACGTCGAACGCCCGGTACTGGAAGTTGTCCGACGGGCGCGTGCAGGCCGAGGTGTCGGCGGAGCCGACGGCGTACCGGTCGGGCAAGTCGTGGAAGGACGTCGACCCGACGGTCACGACGGCCGGGTCCGGGGGCTTCGCCTTCACCAACACGACGAACGTCGCGCGCACGTCCTTCGGCCGCGACGCGGCGAGGCTGCTGCGCTTCGAGGCGGGCACCGGACACGCGGTGACCCTGGGCCTGGAGGGCGCGGGCACGCTCGCCCCCGTCGCCAAGGGCGACACCGTCACGTACAAGGACGCCGTGGCCGGCGCGGACCTGACGTACCAGGTGGGTCCGGGGCGGGTGAAGGAGAACATCGTCCTGGACGCCCGGCCCGCCGGGCCGGTGACGTTCACGTTCACGCTGGACGCGGGCGGGCTGACACCGAAGGCCGACAAGGACGGGTCGATCCGGTTCTACGGCGAGGGCGCGGATCCGGTCCTCGTCGTTCCGGCCGCGTTCATGACGGACGCGAGGAAGGACGCCTCCTCGCCGTACGGCACCGGGTACAGCTCCGCGATCGAGCAGAAGCTCGTCCGGGCCGGCGACGGCTGGAAGCTGACGGTCACGCCGGACGCGAAGTGGCTCGCCGCGCCGGAGCGGCGGTTCCCGGTCACGATCGACCCGACGATCTCGATCGCGCCGACGCCGAGCACGGCGCAGGACGTGATGATCTCCTCGGACGATCCGGGGGGCAACTACGACGAGAACTGGCGGCTGTCGGTCGGCAACACCAGCACCGGGACCTCGCGTGCGCTGCTGCGGTTCCCGCTGACCGGCGTCCCGGCCGGCACCAGGCTCGATTCGGCCGATCTGAAGCTGTACTACGACCAGACCCACACCACCGGTGACACCGAGGTGCAACTGGAGGCGCACCGCGCCACCCAGGCGTGGACCGAGGACGGCGCCACATGGAACAACGCGAACGCGCTCACGGGCGAGCTGTCGGGCACGTCGGTCGTGGTGGACGACGGCGACGCCGGACGGACGGCCGCCGTCGGCGCCTGGCCGGCTTCGGGCAACACCGCGTTCACGCAGTACGCGGTGAACCAGGACTACCTGTACAACAAGGACTCGGCCGCGGGTGACACCTACACCTGGCAACCGAACCTTCCCGAGGACGGCACCTACCAGGTAGAGGCGCACTACGTCCCGGCCTCGGATCGCGCCACCAGCGCGCCGTACACCGTCACGTACGACGGCGGGTCGAAGGCGTACACGGTCGACCAGCAGGCCGGCACGGCCGGGGTCTGGAAGACGCTGGGCTCCCACCCGTTCAAGGCGGGCACGCTCGGCAAGATCGCGCTGGGGGACGGTCCGGCCTCGACGAGCACCTCGGTGATCGCGGACGCCGTCCGGTTCACCAAGGGCGGTGCGGTCACGAAGAAGCCGGGCGAGCTCAACACCTGGCACTCCTTCGCGGTGACGAAGACGGTCCAGCAGTGGATCGACGGCACCTCCACGAACAACGGCTTCGTGATCAAGGCCGGCGACGAGTCCGCGAACGGCCCGAAGGGCGGACCGCGGTACGAGGGCAGCGAGTACGCCTACGGCGGCGAGACCGCCCACTACCCGCGCCTCGTCATGACCTTCGGGCGCCAGGGCGTCGACCTCGCGACCCCGACCACCATCCACGACACGGGCGCGGAGCTGTCCTGGTCGGCGTACCAGGACACGGACCCCATCGGGACCGGCGACGACATCGCCGAATACCAGGTCCACCGCTCCGTCAACCAGGCGTTCACCCCGTCGGCCGCCACCCTCGTGGCGCCCGTCGCGTCCACGGCGACCTCGTTCACGGACACGAGCGCCGTGCCGACGAAGGCCGACGACCCCGACCCGTTCGGCCGCGCGTACTACTACATGGTCGCGGTCAAGACGAAGGACGGGCAGGTACTCGCCGCGCCCAGTCGGCTCGTGCGGCTGCCGAAGGCGGGCCGGACGACGAAGGTGCTGGACGCGACGCAGGACACCACCCTGTCCTCCGCCCGGCCCACGTCGCTCCTTGACACGATCGACGACGGCGGCCCGAAGAACTGGCTCAGCGTCGGCAACAACTCCGCCACCTACGGCGACACCCGCGCCCTGCTGAAGTTCCCGGCCCTGGGCATCCCCACCACCGCGCGCGTCCTCGAAGCCAAGGTGCGCCTGTGGAGCACCCAGACCTCCACCGACACCGCCGGGGCGGTCTACGAGATCCGGCCGCTGACGCGCGACTTCGACGAGGCCGGCGCGACCTGGGTCAAGGCCGACGCGGCCACGAACTGGGCTGCCGCGGGCGGTGACTTCGGCGCGGTCGCGGGTGACACCGGGGCCAAGACGAACGACCCGTCGCGGCACGACTGGACGGTCACCTCGCTCGCGCAGTCCTGGGTGACGACTCCGTCGTCCCAGCGGGGCGTGGTCCTCAAGATGGCCGACGAGGCCGCGCAGCAGGAGCGGACCCTGTTCCTGTCCTCCGAGGGCACCGAGCAGCGCCTTCGGCCCAGGATCGCGGTCACGTACATCGACTCGACGACCGAGTCGACGTACTACGCGCCGCAGACCCCGACCCGGATCACCCCGAACAGCGACCACACCGTCGAGTTCACCCTCACCAACACCACCACGTCCGTCTGGAAGGCCGGCACCCGCGCCCTGAGCTACCGGTGGGCGCTCCCGGACGGCACGGACGCCACGACCGGCGGCAACCAGCTCGAGACGGCCCTGCCCGCCGATCTGCTGCCCGGTGACTCGGTCACCCTGCAGGCCCGGCTCCGCGCACCCGTCAACTCCGGCTCCGGCAGCAAGCGCACCGAGTACGTCCTCACCTGGGACGTCCGGGACACGGCGGCGGGCACCTGGCTGTCCGGGACGGGCGGTCCGGCCGGGCTCCGGCTGAACGTCACCGTCGAGGACCCGACCTCGGACCAGCTCGGCCTGGAGAAGTTCTCCTCGTACAACGGCAAGAACACCGGCGCGGGTTCGTCGCTGATGAACAACACCGCCGTCGGGAACAGCGTCTGGCAGTACAACGCCCTGAGCAACCCGGGCCGCGGTCTGAACACCTTCGTCCGCTTCGCCTACAACACCCAGGACACCTCGGACACCGTCGCCGGTCACGGCTGGTCCGTGCAGGCCGCGGGGCCGATCCGGCTCGGCGCCCCGCTGGACTTCCACCCGAACCCGAACCCGCGCGAGGTCCGGCTGCCCGACGGGGACGGCACCACCCACGTCTTCCGGGTACAGGCGGACGGCTCGTGGAAGGCGCCGGCCGGCGTCCACTTCCGGCTGTCGGCCAAGCCGGGCCTTGACTGCACCCCGGCGAAGGACCCGATCCCGGACGCCTGGACGCTGACGCGTCCGGACGGCACCCGGTTCCTGTTCGGCTGCGACGGCTACCAGACGTCCGTCGTCGACAAGAACGGCAACACCCAGACGTTCACGTACGAGGAACGCAAGTCGAACAACAAGCCGACCAAGTTCCTGACGTACATCACCGACCCCGCCGGGCGGCAGACGCTCACCGCCACCTACTACACCAAGGGGGACACCAGCAGCCCGAAGATCGTCGACCACCTGAAGTCGATCACCGACGTCTCGGGTCGCAAGCTGGCGTTCGAGTACTCCGACAAGGGGCTGCTCACCAAGCTGACCGACGGCGCGGGCTCGTCCCAGCCGAAGGTCTTCGGCTTCACTTACGACGCCGAGCAGGGCAACAAGAACGTCAAGCTGGTCCGGATCACCGACCCGCGCGGCAACGCCACCGCTCTCGACTACTACCTCCCGAGCGAGGGCGACGACCCGAAGTACCACTGGTGGACGCAGTCGATCACCGACCGCATCGGGGGCTCCACGCGGTTCGCGTACGCCGCGGACACGACCGACACCCGGTTCACGTCCACGGTGGTCACGGACGCCGAGGGCCACGACGCCACGTACGTCACCGACGACTTCGGGCGTCCGGTGCGGTCCGTCAACGCCAAGTCGCAGCAGACCGAGCTGGCGTGGGACGCGGACAACAACGTCACGTACATGGAGGAGAACAACGGCGCTGTCACCGCGTACTGCTACGACCCGCTCACCGGCTACCCGCTGTGGAAGCGCACCGCCGAGCACAACACGGGCGGGGTCCCGCCGCAGAGCGACTGCGCGCCCGGCAAGTACCCGGCCGACGCCCAGAAGTTCGAGTACGTCAAGCGGCTGGACGGCTACTCCTCCGACCTGTACCGCAAGACGTCGCCGCAGGGCCGCGCCTGGCAGTTCGGCTATGACGCCTTCGGCAACCTGAAGACCGTCACCGACCCGAAGGGCGTCGCGACGCCCACCGCGGGCGACTACACGACCACGTACGAGTACGACGCCCACGGCCAGCTCACCAAGGCCACCGACGCGAACAGCCACTCCACGGTCAACAGCGAGTTCACGCTGACCGGTTACCCGGCGAAGATCACCGACGCGCTCGGCAACAGCACGGGCTACGAGTACGACGTGCGCGGCAAGGTCACCAAGACGACCGACGCGCTGGGCCACCGCACCACGCAGACGTACGACACGTACGGCCGACCGCTGATCAGGACGGCGCCGAGGGACCAGGCCGCGGGCGACCTGATCACCGTTCCGGCACCCGACTACGACGCCAACGACAACGTCACCAAGGCCATCGCGCCCACCGGTGCCGTCTCCACGGCGGCCTACGACGCGGCCGACCAGCTCACCGAGGCCACCTCGCCGCAGGACACGCCGACCGCGCCGCTGCGCCGGACGGTCTACACCTACGACAAGACCGGCCACCTGAAGACCACGACCGAGCCGAAGGGCGTGGCCACGTCCGGGATCCCGGACGACTACACCACCACCCAGAACTACGACGAGATCTACCAGCTGGCCTCGGTGGTCAACGCCCTCGGCGAGAAGATCACGTACACGTACGACGAGGTGGGCAACAACGTCAAGGTCGTCGACCCGAAGAAGAACCGGACGGCCGACCCCGACGACTTCTCGTCGAAGATGACCTACGACCTGGAGCACCGGGTCACCTCGGTCACCGACCCGCTGGGCAAGGTGACGCGCCGCGCCTACGACAAGGACGCGCTGGTCGTCGCCGACACGGACCCCGACGGCAACACCACCTTCTCCGGCTACGACGAGCGGGGCCGCAAGACCGAGCAGAGGGTTCCGCACGCGGGCTCCGGCACCGGCACCACGTACCGCACCACCCGCTACGAGTACGACCAGGTCGGCAACGCCACCCGGGTCGTCACCCCGCGCGGCACGGAGACCGCGAACGCGGACGACTTCACCAGCCGCACCGAGTACGACGAGCTGAACCGGCCGGTCAAGCAGTACATGCCGTACGACCCGTCGGACGCCCGCTACAACAACCCGAACGTCTACACCCAGACGTTCTACGACGCGGCCGGCCGCGTCACCCGGACCTCGCAGCCGCCCTCCCAGGGCCAGACGGTCCGCAACGACACCGAGTTCACCTACTACGACAACGGGTGGACCAAGAGCTCCACCGACCCGTGGGACATCCGGACGAGTTACGAGTACGACGACCTGGGGCTGCAGACCTCGAGGACGCTCAGCTCCGCCGGTGGGTCCGTCAGCCGCACCATGGGCTGGAGCTACTACCCGAACGGCAAGCTGAAGGAGAAGACCGACGACGGCGTGCCGGTCGGCACCGCGGTGCCGCTCGTCGACAACTCCGACGTCCAGAACACCGGTTCCACCGGGACCTGGACCACCGCGAACCTCGCCGGGCAGCAGGGCTTCGACCACCGCGTGCACGCGGCGGGAGTCGGGACGGACGCGTACTCCTGGACGCTGAACATCCCGAAGAACGGCAAGTACACCGCGTACGTGAAGTTCCCGCAGGTCGCGGGCGCCAGCAAGACCGCCAGGTACAAGGTCACCCACGGCGCCGGCAGCACCGACCGCACGGTCGACCAGTCCACCGCGGCTGGCACCTGGGTCAGCCTCGGCACGTACGACTTCGCCCAGGGCAACGCGGCGAAGCTGGAACTGTTCCAGGCCGCCGACGGCAAGGTCGTGGCCGACGGGGTCAAGCTGGTGCGCGACCTCACCGGCGACATCGACGCGGAGAAGCACCACTTCCGCTACGCCTACGACCTGAACGACAACCTCTCGCTGATCGACGACCTCTCGTCCGGCGCCGAGGTCGACACGTACACGATCTCCTACACCGGTCTGAACCGGGTGTCCGGGATCACCGAGACCCTGGCCGGCCAGCAGAAGACCAGCACGACCTACACCTACGACGCCAACGACCAGCCCGAGAGCATCACCCACCCCGACCAGTACTCCAAGTACACCTACGACCTGAGGGAGAAGGTCAAGACGGTCTCGGTGGGCACCTCGCCCACGGACACCGACCCCAAGGTCACCTCGTACACCTACACCGACCGCGGTGAGTCGCTGCGGGAGACCAAGGACAACGGCAACACCCTCGACTTCGCCTACTTCCTCGACGGCGCGGTCAGGACCAGCGCGGAGAAGAAGGCCGACGGCACGCTCGTCGCCTCGCACACCTACGCCTACGACGCCAACGGCAACAAGGCGCAGGACGCGTCGAAGAAGATGAACGCCGACAACCACTCGGCGTACCTCGAGTCCACCACCGCGTACACCTACGACCCGGTCGACCGGATCGCCAAGTCGGTGAAGACCGGCAACGGCGCCGCCACGGAGACGTACGTCCACGACGACAACGCCAACGTCGTCCAGCAGACCGTCGGCGGCACCGCCACGGACTTCCGCTACGACCGCAACCGGCTCCAGACGTCGACCACCACGGGATCCGTCACCTCCTTCACCTACGACCCGCTGGGTCGTCAGGAGTCGACGTCCCAGGACGGGCAGATCGTCTCGCGGAGCGTCTACGACGGCTTCGACCACGTCGTCGAGTCCCAGCAGCGGGACGGCGCCGGCGCGATGAAGTCGACGAAGTACACCTTCGACCCGCTCGACCGCACCTCGTCGAAGACCGCGGACGGCAAGACCACCGACTACCGCTACCTCGGCCTCTCCCAGGAGGTGCTGACCGAGGAGGTGGCCGGCAAGCTCGCCAAGTCCTACCAGTACAGCCCGTGGGGACAGCGGCTGTCGCAGGTCAAGCACAACGAGAACGGGACGACCGAGGACGCCTACTACGGCTACAACAGCCACACGGACGTCGAGACGCTGACCGACGGCAGCGGCGACACCAAGGCCACCTACGGCTACACGTCCTACGGCAACGACGACTCGTCGGAGTTCACCGGCATCGACAAGCCGGACGCCTCCGACCCGACGAAGGAGGAGTACAACTCCTACCGCTACAGCGCCAAGCGGTGGGACGCCGGTTCCGGCACGTACGACATGGGATTCCGTGACTACGACCCGGGGCTGAACCGCTTCACCAGCCGCGACATGTACAACGGGGCCCTGGCCGACATGAGCCTGGGCAGCGACCCCTTCACCGGCAACCGCTACGCCTTCACCGGCGGCAACCCGATCAGCAACGTCGAGATCGACGGCCACTGGTTCGCCCTCGCGATCCCGGCGGTCGCCGTGGCCTTCGTCGCCGCGGTCGTGGTGGTCGTCGCCGTCATCGCCGTCGCCGCGGCCGTCGAGTACGTCGTCAACGAGGTCCGGGACCGGATCGACGAGGCCTCCCGGTCGCGGGACGACACCGCCGACGAGCCCGCACCGGACCCGCGGCGCATTCCACGGCCCCAGCCCGAGCCCGACAACGACGACGACAACCGGTCGGGTTGCGGCGACGGCTGGATCAAGTACGGCGAGCGGGACGCGGCCAACGGCAACCGGGCCACGGCCGCCGAGGCCTGCCTGACCAAGGACTACCTGAGCAAGAACAAGGGAACCGGCGTGGGTTCCAACCCGCCGGGATACGAGTGGGCGCAGGACTACGCCAAGGGCAAGGGCCTCGACGCGCAGAAGAACGTCAACGCCTGTCACCTCATCGGCAACAAGCTGGCGGGCAAGGGAGTCCTGGCGAACCTCTCCCCGTGCGCTCGCGGTGCCAACGCCAAGCAGATCGGCTCCACGCAGGGCGAAGAGCACATGAGGGCGTACGAACTGCAGGTCTACAACGCCGTGATGGCGGGCCAGGACGTCATGTACACCGTGTCACCCCGCTACGACGGCAACAGGACGGTACCGACCGGATACGACATGTCGGCGTACGGCGTCAATCCTGACGGTTCGGTCGGAATCAACTTCCAGGTGTTCATCCCGAACACACTCAGCACGGGAGACAATCTCGGCACACAGAGCAGCGGCGGTTCACCGGTACCCACGGGGAGCACCCCATGACGGGCACCGGAGCGGACCACACGGACACGGAGCGAGGAACCGATGAGTGAGCCGACCGACCTGGACGCCCTGCGACGGCTGATGCCGCCGCCGAAGGACGGGGACACGACGGTCGACTGGGCCGCCCTCGCCACGTCGTGGGGCAAGCCGTTCCCGCACGACTTCCGGCGCTTCATGGAGGTCTACGGGGCCGGCGCGGTGCAGAACTACCTGTCGATCGGCAGGCCGGAGCCCAAGGTGCCGCTGGAAGAAGCGCCGCGGGACGGCATGGTGATCGAGACGGCGAACGCCGAGGCCGACTGGGAGACGGAGGAGAAGACGCCGGAGCTGGAGGGCACTTCTCCGGTGCTGATCACCTGGGGCGTCTCCGCCACCGCGGACATGCTCTGCTGGGACGCGTCGGACGACGATCCCGCCACGTGGCCCGTCCTCGTCTACCAGCGCAACGACTGTCTGTGGAGTCGCTACGACTGCGGGATGGTGGAGTTCCTCGTCCGGAACTTCCGTGCCGAATGGCCGGAGAACCCACTGGGCGGCACGTTCCTCTGGGACGTGAGTGACGTGAAGTTCCAGCCGCAGGGCTGACACCTCACCTCGTGTGCGAAACGCTCGGCCGGGGCTTCCCGGCCGAGCGTTTCGCCTTGCCGCAGAAAGTCTCTCGCGTCAGCCCGGCCCCGAGGTGTCCAGGGTGAGGATGAGGAGGGTGACGTCGTCCTGGATCTTGGGCGCGAAGCGGCTCAGGTCGTCCCAGATCTCGTCGGGCAGCTCGTCCAGGCCGACACCGGTCATCCGGGCCAGACGCTCGACGAAGGGGTAGAAGGCGCCGGAGGCGTCGCGAGCCTCCAGGACACCGTCCGATGCCAGGAGCAGCCGGTCCCCGGGCAGCAGCGACACCGTCGCGGCGGTTCCGGGCATGACGTCGGCGAGGCCCAGTCCCAGGGGCGGGCCGGGGTCGAGTTCCAGAGTGCTCACGGATCCGCCGCGCAGCAGGACCGGCGGCGGATGCCCGCAGGCCAGGACACGGACCTCCCGCCCGTACGGCGCGAAGTCCAGGAGGACGGCCGTGGCGAAGAGCTCCGCGTGCTCCGTCCGCGCCGAGTCGGTCACGAGCCTGCGGTCCAGCCGCGCCGCGATCGACTCGGCGTCCACGTCGTCCAGCACGGCCTCGCGGAACGCCCCCAGGATGGAGGCGACCGTCGCGACGGCCGGCAGACCGTGCCCCTGTACGTCGCCGAGGACGGCCCGCACCCCGTGGGGGCCGGCCCGGACGTCGAAGAAGTCGCCACCCACCAGCGTGCCGCGCTCGGCGGCGCGGTACAGGCTCGCGCAGCGCACGGGCCCGACCCGCCGCTGGACGTCCGGGACGATGGCCCGCTGGGCCGTCTCGGCGACGGTGCGTTCCAGGGAGAGCTGCTCGTCCCGGCGCCCGCGGACGAAGGACACGAAGACGCTCAGGGTCGCGACGAAGCCCAGGGTGAAGAGGTCGGTGTTGCCGGGCCGGTTCAGGTGGAAGAACGGAATCGTCAGCAGCGCGATCGTCGCGGCGCCGAGGAAGGCCGTGGCCCATGGTCCGTAGGCCAGGACGGCCAGCGGAGGCACCGCGCCGAGCAGGAAGCCGATGTCCAGCGGCACGGAGTCGGTGAGGGAGGCCGCTCCGACCCCGACGAGCAGCAGCACGGGCAGGACCCGCACCCAGCGGGGCGGCGGGGCCCCGCGCAGCCAGCTCCGCCGGTGCTCGCCGGCCGCCTTCCTTGGCTTCACCACACCACCAGGCTCCTATGCCGGAGCGCTCCGCGCGCCCTGGAGCCGATCCGGTCAGCGCAAGAGGTCCGTGTAGCCGATCCGATCAGCGCAAGAGTGCCCGGTAGCCGGAGTCGCGTCCAGGCCAGTGCCTGACCGAGGGGACGCGCCGGGACGGCGCTGCGCCGGGCTTCGGCCCGGAGCCGTTCTTCATCGCGGATCGTGCCTCCGCTGGACGGCGGGCCCCGGGTCTCCTCGCGGAGCCGGGGCCCTGGCCGTGGTGGGGTGGAGGGACGTGGGGCGTGGGCTCAGACGGCGTTCCGGGCGGCGGTGGTGCGGCGGCGCATCCTGATCAGGACGCCCGCGGCGGCGCCGCCGAGGAGCAGCGCGCCGAGGGCGGCCTGGCTGCCGCCGTCGCCCCCGTCCGCGCCCGCGCCCGCGGCCCAGCCGAAGCCCGCTTCCACGGCACCGTTCGGGCGGCCGTTGATCTGGTAGGTGACGGTCTGCTTGATGCGGGGCGGGCACTTGAGGGTCACGGTGTCCGTGCCGGAGGCGGCGTCCAACGGGATCGTGAACCGACCCACCAGGACGCCCTTGCGGTCTCCCGGCAGGAGGTGGAACTTCCCGCCCGCCTCCGACTCGCCCTTGCCGTACGTCTCCTTGCCGCAGGCGGTGGTGCTGACGGTGACGGTGGTGCCAGGGGTGGCTCTCCCCGGATTGATCCGGACGTCGTCGGCGGGCGCCGCGGCGGCGGAGGGTGCGGACAGGACGAGGGCGCCGAGGACCAGGGCGAGCTGGGGGCCCGTACGTGCGAGACGCATGCTTCTTCTCTCTTTCGGTGGAGCTTTCCTGGCCGGCTGGGCCGCGCGGCTCCTGTGCTGTGCTCCGTGCACGAGGAGATCCCCGACCGGTGACCACCGCAACGGGGACATCGCCCGCGATGTCCCCCGGTTGGGGTCTTGATCGTCCTCCGCGGTGATCACCGCCGCAGGTCACAGCGGTCCGTGCGGCGTTCGGGAACGGACGGCGTCCTGCGCGCGAACGGGTTAGTGGCTTACGACCGAACGCCGGCGCGCCCCGGAACGTCCCCGCCGTGCCGACGAGGAGAGAGCGCTCGGTCCTGGCCGTCCTGAACCACGAGGAAGCCGGTCAGTCCTGGCTCAGGATCGCCGCAAGGGCTTGCCGCAACGCCGCTTCGGGATCCTCCGACGCCCCTTCGGACCGCCACGCGACGAACCCGTCGGGGCGGACCAGCACCGCGCCGTCCGCGGTGACGCCGTGAGCCCCCGCCCAGTCCGTGTCGCCTTCGGGGGAGAGGTCCGCGTCGGGCCCGCCGCCGATCCGGTACGAGTCGAGCGGCACCGACAGCCGCTGCCCGACGCGGGTCGCCGCGGTGTGCCACCTGCCGACGCCGCCTTCGGAACTCAGGAGCACCAGGGACCGCTCGTACAGGTCGAGGGTGGAGACCCGGGCGCCGGCGCGGTTCAGCCACATGTGGGGTGCCCGGCTGCCGGGTTCGCCCGTCAACCGCAGTCCGTCGGACACGACCGGCAGCGTGGGGTCGGTGCCCAGGACGGCGCCCTGCGGATAGCGGTAGCCGAGCACCTCGTTGAGGATGCCGCCCTTCTTGCCCTGGGGGCCGCCGGCTCCGGGGCCGGGAGTGTACCCGGGGTGGCTGTGTTCGACCGACCGCGCCGAAGCCCGGGCGCTCGTCGCCTCGGCGACCGGCCGGCGCTCCGCGTCGTAGGACGTGAGCAGGCCGGGGCCGGCCCAGCCGCCCAGTACGGCGGCCAGCTTCCAGGCGAGGTTGTGCGCGTCCTGGATACCGGTGTTGGAGCCGAACGCCCCGGTGGGCGGCATCTCGTGGGCGGCGTCGCCGGCGAGGAACACCCGGCCGTCCGCGTACCGTTCGGCGATCCTCTCGGCCGCGTGCCAGGGCGCTCTGCCCGTGATCTCCACGTCGAGGTCCGGCACCCCCACGGCCCGCCGGATGTGTTCCCTGCACCGCTCGTCGGTGAACTCCTCCAGCGTCTCGCCGCGTTCGGGGTGCCAAGGAGCGTGGAACACCCAGCGCTCCCGGTTGTCGACCGGCAGCAGGGCCCCGTCGGCCTCCGGGTTCGTCAGGTAGCAGACGATGAAGCGCCGGTCGCCGACGACGCCCGAGAGGCCCCGGGAGACGAACGTGATGCTCACGTTGTGGAAAAGGTCGCCCGGGCCGCTCTGCCCGATGCCGAGGTGCTCGCGAACTGGGCTGCGCGGGCCGTCCGCCGCGACGAGGTAGTCCGCGCGAATGGTGGTGTGCTCACCGGTGTCGCGGCTCTTGACCTGCGCGGTCACCCCTTCGGCGTCCTGCTCGAAGGACATCAGCTCCGTCGCGAACCGCAGATCTCCGCCCAGCTCCACGGCGCGCTCGCGCAGCACCGGTTCGAGGTCGTTCTGGCTGCACAGGCACCACCCGCCGGGGCTGAAGCGGGCGACCCCGCCGCCGGGGTCGATCTCCTTGAACAGCCACTCGCCGACGTCGCCCACCAGGCTCGGCGTCTGGAGGATGCCGTTGTTGGACGCCAGAACCGAGGCGGCCTCCCGGATGGACTCCGCGACCCCGGCGCCGCGGAACAGCTCCATCGTGCGCACGTTGTTGCCGCGGCCACGGGGGTGGATCGAGGTGCCGGTATGGCGCTCGACCAGTGTGTGCGGCACTCCGAGACGCCCCAGGAACAGCGAGGTGGACAGGCCCACCAGCGAGCCGCCGACGATGAGTACGGGCGTGCGGTGGCCGGTTGCTCCCCCGGCCACGTCGTATCGGTTCATTGTTCGTCTCCGGCGTCACCTGCGACGCGAGTCGGGGATGGGATGCAGATTCATGCCCTTCGGGGACGGGTCCGCGTGCCGGGGGCACCCGGATGACACGCGGTTCACTCGTCCGCTTCATGGGGCTCGCGCGCTGTCGGCACTCCTGTCAAGGATCAACACACGACGGCCCCGGCGTTTCGGTCGCGCAGGTCGTTCCCCCTCCCCCCCGCTGAGAAGAGAGAGGTGTGCCGGATGGCCCCCTCGGGACGTATCTCGCAGTCTGTGTTCGACGGCTCCAGGCTGCGGGTGATCCTCCTGCTCGACCTGTACGAGGGCGCGCAGCAGCAGTTCCTGGACGCGTACGAACTCATGCGCAAGCAGGTCGCTTCCGTTCCCGGTCACATCAGTGACCAGCTCTGCCAGTCCATCGAGAACCCCTCGCAGTGGCTCATCACCAGCGAGTGGGAGAGCGCGCCGCCGTTCCTCGCGTGGGTGAACAGCGAGGAGCACGTCGAAACCGTCAAGCCGATGCACAGCTGTGTCCGGGACACCCGTTCGATGCGCTACAGCATCCTCCGGGAGACCAGCCCTGATCAGCCGGCCTCGCGGACCGCGGCATCGGCCGGCATGCAGGTGCAGGCCCGCGTGGGCGACGGTGTGGCACGCCACGCCCTCACCTTCACCGTCAAGCCGGGTTCCGAGTCGAAGGTGGCGGAGCTCTTGGCCGGGTACGAGTCGCCCCGGGCCCAGGTCGACGAGACCACCCGGCTGCGCCGCACCTCGCTCTTCATGCACGGCAATCGCGTCGTGCGTGCCGTGGAGGTGGAGGGCGACCTCCTGGTGGCCCTGCGGCACGTCGCCCGCCAGCCCGAGGTACGCGCGGTCGAGGAGGCCATCAACCCGTACCTGGAGCAGGACCGGGACCTGACCGACCCCGAGTCGGCGCGTGTGTTCTTCACCCGGGCCGCGCTCCCGGCCGTCCACCACGTGGTGTCCGACCGGCCGACGCCGGCCGGTCTGCGGCGGCACGCGCTGTACTACCCGGCCAAGGAAGGCCACGGGATGGAGCTCGCCAGGCTCCTCGCCGATCAGGACCAGGCCGCGGCGGACGATCCGGACAGCCCGGTGTACAGCAGCACCGTGTTCCAGCGCGACGACACCGTGGTGCGCCTCATCGACATCACCGGCGACCTCGACCTCGACCCCGTCGCCTCCCTCGGGCTCAAGGGCGCCCGGAAGGCCGCGGAGCTGGCACGCCTCCTCGACGGCGCCGCGATCGGCGTCGAGGGCTCCCTGGAGACGGAGCGCGACATCAACCGGCTTCTGTCGCACGCCGACATGCTGCCCGTCACCGACCGCTCGTCGAACGCCTGACGGCTGGTCGCGGCTTCCGCCGCCGTCGCTCCCCCAGCACGTCACTGCCACATCTGGAGGTATCACCCATGCTCAAGCAGCGTCCACTCATCGTGAACCTGAGCGAGACGGAGCCCAACCGCAGGCGGGGAGGTGACCTGCGGGCCATGCTCACGCCGGCCACCGTGGGTGCCACCAGCGGCTTCATGGGCCTGGCCATCGTCCAGCCGGGCGAGCGCATCGGCGAGCACTACCACCCGTACTCCGAGGAGTTCGTCTACGTCGTGTCGGGCGCGCTGGAGGTGGACCTGGACGGCGACACGTACGCACTCCAGCCCGACCAGGGTCTCCTGATCCCGATCGACGTGCGGCACCGCTTCCGCAACGTGGGCGACGTGGAGGCCCGCATGGTCTTCCACCTGGGGCCGCTCGCCCCCCGGCCGAGCCTCGGCCACGTCGACACGGAGGTCACCGACGAGGCCGAGCTCGCCGCCGCGGGCCCGCACCTGACCGTGCACGACCCGGGACGGGTGTCCGAGCGAAGCGGGGCCATCGAGTGACCCGGCGAGTGGCCGTCACCGGCATCGGTGTGGTCGCTCCGGGCGGCACCGGAGCGAAGGCGTTCTGGGACCTCCTCGCCGCCGGCCGTACCGCGACCCGCGGCATCACCCTGTTCGACCCGGTCGGGCTGCGGTCCCGCATCGCCGCCGAGTGCGACTTCGACCCGGCGGACCACGGACTGGATCCGGAGCTGAGCGGCCACGCCGACCGGTACATCCAGTTCGCCGTCGTCGCCGCCGGGGAAGCCGTCCGCGACTCGGGACTCGACACCGACGCCGAGGACCCCTGGCGCGTCGCCGTCTCCCTGGGCAGCGCCGTCGGCGGCACCACCCGGCTCGAACACGACTACGTCCTGGTCAGCGAGGGCGGGCGGCGGTGGGACGTGGACCACCGCGCGGCCGCCCCCAAACTGCACATGGCGTTCTCGCCGAGCACGCTCGCGTCCGTCGTGGCCGAACAGTTCGGCGCCCGGGGCCCGGTGCAGACCGTCTCCACCGGATGCACCTCCGGCCTCGACGCCGTCGGCTACGCCTTCCACACCATCGAGGAGGGCCGGGCGGACGTCTGCATAGCGGGCGCGTCGGACTCCCCGATCTCCCCGATCACCATGGCCTGCTTCGACGCCATCAAGGCCACGTCGCCCGACAACGACGACCCGGAGCACGCATCGAGGCCCTTCGACAACAACCGCAACGGTTTCGTCATGGGCGAAGGCGCGGCCGTCCTCATCCTGGAGGAGTACGAGCACGCCAGGGCTCGCGGTGCGCACATCTACTGCGAGATCGGCGGTTACGCCACCTTCGGCAACGCGTACCACATGACCGGTCTGACCGGCGAGGGCCTTGAGATGTCCCGGGCGATCGACTCCACTCTCGGCCAGGCCGGGGTCGACCCCACGCTGATCGACTACGTCAACGCGCACGGCTCGGGCACCCGGCAGAACGACCGGCACGAGACCGCCGCCGTGAAGCGCTCCCTGGGGGCGCACGCCTACGACACGCCCATGAGCTCCATCAAATCCATGGTGGGGCACTCGTTGGGCGCGATCGGCGCGATCGAGGTGGCCGCCTGCGTCCTCGCGCTGAAGCACCAGGTGGTACCTCCGACGGCGAACTACGAGACCCCCGACCCCGAGTGCGACCTGGACTACGTGCCGCGCACCGCCCGCTCCCGGAAGCTCAGGAACGTGCTCTCCGTGGGCAGCGGATTCGGCGGCTTCCAGTCCGCGGTCCTCCTGACGGGGCCGGGCGGGAGGAAACGATGAGCACTGAGCGCCCACGGCGCGCGGTCGTCACCGGCATCGGTGTGATCGCCCCCAACGGACAGCGTGGCGACGCGTACTGGAAGTCCGTCCGGGAAGGGCTCGGCGTCCTGGACCGGATCACCCGGGAGGGCTGCGAGGACCTGCCGCTCAAGGTCGCGGGCGAGGTCAGGGGCTTCGACGCCTCCGCCCTGATCGAGGAGCGCTTCCTCGTCCAGACCGACCGCTTCAGCCACTACGCGATGGCGGCGGCCCAGCTCGCCCTCGACGACGCCGGCCTCGCCCGCGACGACCCGGAGGAGCCCTTCTCGATCGGCGTCGTCACCGCGGCCGGTTCCGGCGGCGGTGAGTTCGGCCAGCGAGAGCTGCAGAAGCTCTGGGGCCAGGGATCCAAGTTCGTCGGCCCGTACCAGTCCATCGCCTGGTTCTACGCCGCCAGCACCGGCCAGATCTCCATCCGGAGCGGGTTCAAGGGACCGTGCGGTGTGGTCGCGAGCGACGAGGCGGGAGGACTGGACGGCATCGCCCACGCCGCTCGGGCCGTACGGCGCGGGACCGGCGCGGTGATCGTCGGAGCGGCGGAGGCGCCCCTCGCCCCGTACTCGATGGTGTGCCAGCTCGGATACCCGGAGCTCAGCACCGTCGAGGACCCGGACCGCGCCTACCGGCCCTTCACCGCGGGAGCCTGCGGCTTCGTCCCCGCGGAGGGCGGCGCGATGCTCGTCGTGGAGAACGAGTCCCGTGCCCGCGACCGGGGAGCGGCCGTCCGGGCCGTCGTGGCCGGCCACGGCGCCACGTTCACCGGCGCCTCCCGGTGGAAGGAGTCCCGGGAGGGACTCGCCCGCGCCATCCGTGTCGCCCTCGACGAGGCCGAGTGCGCCCCCGAGGAGATCGACGTCGTGTTCGCCGACGCCCTGGGCGTACCGGAGGCGGACCGCGCCGAGGCGATGGCGATCGCCGACGCCCTCGGGGCGCACGCCACCCGCGTACCCGTCACGGCGCCCAAGACGGGCATCGGCCGCGCCTACTGCGGGGCGCCCGTCCTGGACACCGCCGCCGCGGTCTTCGCGATGGAACACGGGCTGGTCCCCCCCACCCCCAACGTGTTCGACACCTGCCACGACCTCGATCTGGTGGTGTCCCGCGCTCGCCCCGCCGAGCTGCGCACGGCCCTCGTCCTCAGCCGGGGACTCATGGGATCCAACGCGGCGCTGGTCGTGCGCCGCGGCGACGACTCCGCCCGGTAGGACCGGGCGGGAAGGAGAGCACAGATGATCACCACCGCACTGACCTTCGACGAACTCGCGGCGCTGATGAAGAAGGCCGCCGGTGTCACCGTCGACGCCCGGGAGCTGGAGAAGGCGCCGGACCAGCCGTTCACCACGCTCGGGCTCGACTCGCTCGGCCTGCTCGGCATCGTCGGCGAGCTGGAGACCTCGTACAGCGTGGCGCTGCCCACCGACGCCGAGCGCTCCAAGACGCCCGCCGAGTTCCTCAGCCTGGTCAACAGCACCCTCAAGACGGGAGTCTGACCTTGTCCGGTCACACCGACAACAGCATCACCATCGACGCCCCGCTCGACCTCGTCTGGGACATCACCAACGACATCGAGAACTGGCCGAGCCTCTTCAGCGAGTACGCCTCCCTCGAGGTGCTCTCCCGCGAGGGTGACTCCACGACGTTCCGCCTGACCATGCACCCGGACGAGTCCGGGAAGGTCTGGAGCTGGGTGTCGGAGCGCACCGTGGACCGCCCCGGGCGGACCGTTCGCGCCCGCCGCGTCGAGACCGGCCCGTTCGACCACATGAACATCCGGTGGGAGTACGAGGAGACGCCGGTCGGCGTTCACATGCGCTGGGTGCAGGACTTCGCGATGAAGCCCGACGCTCCGGTCGACGACGCCTGGATGACCGACAACATCAACCGCAACTCCCGCACGCAGATGGCCCTCATCCGGGACCGCGTCGAGCAGGTCGCCCGCGACCGCCGGAGCGCCTCGGTCCTGCCCCGCTGACCACACCCACCCCACACCCAGGATGGAAGCTCGATGCACCACGCTCTGATCGTCGCCCGCATGGCGCCCGACTCGGCGCCGGCGATCGCCGACGTGTTCGCCGCCTCCGACCGGGGTGAACTCCCGCACCTGGTCGGAGTCACCCGGCGTCGCCTGTTCCAGTTCGGCGACGTGTACCTGCACCTCATCGAGTCGGAACAGGACCCGGCGCCGGCCATCGCGAAGCTGACCGGCCACCCGGAGTTCCGGGACGCCAGCGAGAAGCTGTCGGCGTACGTCAGCGCGTACGACCCGAAGACGTGGCGGAGCCCCAAGGACGCCATGGCGCAGTGCTTCTACAGCTGGGAACGGGACGCACGCTCCTGATCTCCCGAGCGTCGGCACGACGGGGAAACCCGAGGCCGCCCGCCCCGCGAACGACGCGGAGCGGGCGGCCTCGGGTTTCCCTCCTTCGTCCCCGTCAGGCGGGAACGGTGCACTCGAAGGCGTGGAGGTACGCGTTGACCGGGCGGATCTCGCCGATGACGAGCCCCGCGTCCGTCAGCCGGTCGACCATGCTCTGCCGGGTGTGCTTCGCACCGCCGACGTTGAGGAGCAGGAGCAGGTCCATGGCGGTCGTGAACCTCATCGAAGGCGTGTCGTCCACGAGGTTCTCGATCACGACGACCCGGGCGCCGGGGCGCGCTGCCCCGCGGACGTTGGCGAGCGCCCTGCGGGTGCTGTCGTCGTCCCATTCCAGGATGTTCTTGATGATGTACACATCCGCCTGGACGGGGATGGCCTCACGGCAGTCGCCGGCCACGACACGGACCCGGGGGGCCAGCGCCCCGCCCTCGCGCAGGCGCGGGTCGGCGTTCTCCACCACTCCCGGCAGGTCGAGCAGCGTGCCGTGCAGGGAGGGGTGCTTCTCCAGCAGGCTCGCCAGGACGTGTCCCTGTCCGCCGCCGATGTCCGCGACGGAGGACACGTCCGTGAGGTCGAGAAGGTTCGCGACGTCCCGTGCCGACTGCTGACTCGACGTCGTCATGGCCCGGTTGAAGACGTAGGCGGACTCGGGCGCGTCCTCGTTGAGATACGCGAAGAACTCCCGGTCGTACACGTCCTCGAAGACGTTGCGTCCGGAGCGCACCGCCTCGTCGAGCTTCGGCCAGACGTCCCAGGTCCACGGCTCGGTGCACCACAGTGCGATGTACCGCAGGCTGTGGGGATCGTCCTCGCGGAGCAGCCGGGACATCTCCGTGTGGGCGAAGGTGCCGTCGGGGTGCTCGGTGAAGACCCCTTGGCAGGACAGTGCGCGCAGCAGTCGGCGCAGTGTCCGCGGCTGGGTCTTCACCGCCGCCGCCAGGTCGTCCACGGTCATGGGCGTGTCGCCCAGGGCGTCGGCCACACCGAGGCGGGCGGCCGCACGTACGGCGGCGGCGCACGCCGCCCCGAATACGAGCTCCCGCAGCCGCATGGGCGGCGGAGGAGCCGGATCAACCGTTGTCATCTGTTGCCTCGTCCTTGCTGTCGTGCCATGGGGGATGGAGGGGAACCCGGTGGGTCAGCACATTCCGGCGGGCTCCGAGAGCGTGCACGTGTTGCGGGTGAAGGTGTTTCCCCGGCCGGTGTCCCGGTTGGCCAGGTCGGCGGTGCTGTTGCGCATCACCACGTTGTCGCGGATCTCGTTCTGCTCGTTCAGGGCGCCCACGAAGCTCTTGAACAGCACGATGCCGCCCGAGAGCGGCGAGGTGCCCGCGTTGTCGACGACCCTGTTCTTCTCGACCACCGTCTCCTCGGTACCGGTGAGGACGATTCCCGAGCCCTGCAGGAAGGGCAGACGAGGGGTCTGCGGGCAGTGCTTGTTGTTGGCGTGGATGTTGTTCCGGCGCAGGGTCATCGCCCCGGCGCGCGGCGCGGACTCGTCGCCCACCACGAACACCGCGGCGCAGTTCCCGGTCGCGTCGTTGTGGTCGACGGTCACGTTCCGCAGGCGCCTCACGGTGATGCCGATCCGGTTGCCGGACAGGCTGTTGTGCGTGATCACCGTCCCCTTGGCGTCGGTGGCGCCGCCTTCCCTGTCGACGGTGTTGGCCAGGAACAGTCCGGCGTCGCCGTTGTTCCGGGCGGTGTTGTGGCTGAACACACCGCGCACGGATCTCTCCTGGGCGATGCCCCACTTTCCGTTCTTCTCGGCGAGCACTCTGTGGACCCTGAGCCGGTCGGTCCAGGACGCCCACAGGCCGTTGCCGGTGAAGCCCCTGAGCGTGAGCGAACGCACGGTGACGCCCTGGACGGGGCTGCTCCCCGTCCCGGTCACGCAGATACCGTGGCCGGCCTTGGCGCACGCGTCGCCGGCAGCGGCGTCGCCGGGCGCGATGACGGTGGCGGAGAGGCCCGAGCCTCGCAGCGTCAGGCCCGACGTGGTGATGCGGACGCTCTCACGGTAGGTGCCGGGGGACACGATGACGGTGTCCCCCGGCTTCGCGGCGTCCACGGCCTTCTGGATCGATTCGCCGGGTTTCACCAGGTGCACGGTCCGGCTGCCGGCCGTCGAGGCGGTTGCGCCCGTCCCCGAGGCGACGACGGCCACGGTGCATGCCAGGAGGGCGATCTGTCGTTTGGTCATGTGCCGAAGCTATGAGCGCGTGTTCCGGCCTGCCACCGCTGATCCCCCAGGCGGACCTAGGCGTACCTCCCTGCGGTCCACCCATGGGCGTGGCGCGCGGGTCCTGGGTGAAAAGGCCGCTCCTCCGTGGATCATGGGGCCGCCGGGGGCGTCTCTTCGGTGCGGCGGGCAGGGAAGGGGTTCGGATGCGTAAGTGGTGGCCCTTGGCGGCGATCTGTCTGGGCACCTTCATGCTGCTTCTGGACGTCACGATCGTGACCGTGGCGCTGCCCGCCATGGCCGCGGACCTCGGCACCACGCTCTCCGATCTGGAGTGGGTGGTCGACGTCTACGCCCTGGCGCTGGCGTCGCTGCTGCTCGGCGTCGGGTCCCGCGCCGACCGGATCGGCCGCAAGAAGGTGTACCTCCTCGGGCTGATCGTCTTCACCGCGGCTTCGGTGGTGTGCGCGCTCGCCCCGAACGCGGGTGTGCTGATCGGCGCCCGGGCGGTGCAGGGAATGGGCGCCGCCGGAATGTTCGGTACGACGATCGCCCTGCTCGGCATGCACTACAGCGGCCGGGAGCGGGGCGTGGCCTTCGCCGTGTGGGGCGCCACCAATTCGGTCGCCGCAGCGGCCGGGCCGGTGGTCGGCGGGCTCCTCACCCAGTACCTGGACTGGCGATGGATCTTCTTCGTCAACCTGCCGGTCTGCCTGGCCGCCGTCGTGATGACTCTGCGTTCGGTGCGGGAGGCGAAGGGGCAGGGCCGGCAGCGCGCGGACGTGCTCGGCGTGATCACCTTCACGGTGGCGAGCGGTGCCCTCACGTTCGGGCTGATCCGAGCCCACTCCGAGGGCTGGGCGGCACCCTTCACGCTCGGCCTGTTCGCCGTGGCGGCCGTCGCCCTCGCCCTCTTCGTCGTGGTCGAGACGAGGCACGAGCACCCCGTCCTCGACCTGTCGCTGTTCCGCAGGCCGTCGTTCACCGGCATCATGATCAGCGCCATGTTCCTGCAAGGCGCCGCGTTCGCGTATCTGCTCTTCGAGTCGCTGTGGATGCAGTCCGTACTGGGGTACGAGCCGGTCGAAGCCGGTCTCTACATCCTGCCCATGTGCGCCTCCGCGTTCGTCGTCTCCGCACTCGCGGGCCGCTTCGGCCCCTGGCCGCCCCGGGCGTCCATCGGGGGCGGACTGGCGCTCATCGCTCTGGGCTCCGGGATGCAGGCCACCCTCGACGCGGGGTCTTCGGGCAGCAGCCTGGTGGCGGGGCTCTTCGTCGCCGGTCTGGGAGTCGGGCTCGTGACACCGAGTCTGTCGGCGGCGGCCCTGGCCACGGTGCCGCCCGAGCGCGGAGGCATGGTGGGCGGTGCGGTCAACACCTTCCGCCAGTTGGGCTTCGCCCTGGGGATCGCCGTGTTCGGCGTGATCTTCCAGTCGCGGATCGAGAGTGTGCTGACGGCCGACGGCAGTGTCCCGGACCCGCACGAGGCGGCCGTCGCTCTGAGCGGCGGACAAGCCCGGTCGATCGTCGCCGGCTGGCCGGAGGGCGAACGCGCCGACATGGCGCACCTGGTGCGTGAGGCGTTCGCGTCCGGCCTGAACGCGGTACTGGTCGTGGCGGCGGTGTTGGGGGCGGTGGCCTCACTGGTCGTCGTCGCGACGGTACGCGTCCCCGCGGGCGGCGCCGAGCGACAGCAGCCGGAGGCGGGCGCGAGCCCCCGCGGACACGAGACGCCGGCGGACGCTCCCCTGTAGCGGCGGCCACCCTTCACGTGTGACGTCGCGCGCGGTTGTGCACGGGGGGGGCGACGGACCAGCTAGGTGTCGGCATTCGAAGCCGTCTGGACACGCTCAGGACACGGCGGCCGCAACACGATCGACGCGCTCGCGCGTGCGGGCCGCGTCGATGCTCGGGGGCAGGCCGAACTGGCGCTTGTACTCCCGGCTGAACTGTGAGGGGCTGTCGTACCCCACCCGGTGGCCGACGCCGGTGACATCGTGCGGACGGTTGGCCAGCAGGAGCCTCGCCGCCTGCAAGCGGATCTGCTTCTGGAACTGGATCGGGCTCATCGCCGTCACCGACTGGAAGTTCCGGTGGAACGCGGAGACGCTCATCCCGGAGGAACGTGCAAGGTCCTCGACCCGGAAGGGCTCGGCGTAGTGGTCCCGAATCCAGTCGACCGCCCGGGTGATGTGGTTCAGGCTGCTGTCCGCGAGGCCCAGCTGGCGGACCGCCTCACCCTGCTCCCCCGTCATCAGCCGCCAGAGGATCTCGCGTTTGATCAAGGGCACCAGGACCCGGCGGTCACGCGGCCGGTCCAACAGTCGGACCAGGCGGACGATCGCGTCGATCAGCTCCGCCGAGGCCTCGCTGACCATGATCCCCGGCCGCGGCGACCCGGCCGACCGGGGAACGTCACCCGGCCCGCCCTGGAGCATCAACTCCGCGATGACAGCCGGCTCCAGTGTCATGCCGAAACCGAGTTCCGGTCCGCCCGGTGCGACGCGTCCGGTCACCGGTAGATCGGCGGAGGTGACCAGGTACTGACCGACCCCGTACTCGTACACCCGCTCGCCGAGCGCGAGCCGCTTGCCGCCCTGCGCGATGACGGCGAGCATCACGCCGGACATCGCGTACTCCGGCTCGGCGCCCGGGTCTGAGCGGCAGATCCGGACGCCGTCGATGGCCGTGGTCAGGTCGGGCCGTGCGTGCCGCTCCAGCAGATGGCGAAGCTCGTCGAGGGACATGCGCCCATCTCACCACGGACCGACCCGTTCCTCCCCCGCCACCGAGAGGATCGTGCAAGAACACGCGAAGATCGTGCGGGCGCCCCGCGCCGCGCGAGGGCCCACCGTGAGGCCGCTCGCACCGTGGGCACCTACTCTCCGGTGTCCTCGTACTCCGCGATGAGATGACCGCGGGCGATGGCGTGGAACCGGAGATGGAAGCCGACGACCGCCGGCGTCGCGTCCGCGTCCGGTCCCAGGTTCTCCCGGTCCACGGCGTACACCGTGAACACATAGCGGTGCGGCCCGTCCCCCGGCGGCGGCGCGGCCCCGCCGAAGTCCCTGCTGCCGTAGTCGTTCCGAGCCTGCACGGCACCCGCCGGCAGACCACGGAAGCCCCCGGTTCCGGCCCCGGCCGGCAGCTCGGTGACATCCGCCGGAATGTCGAAGACGGTCCAGTGCCAGAATCCGCTGCCGGTCGGCGCGTCCGGGTCGTAGCACGTGACCGCGTAGCCACGGGTGCCCGCCGGCCCCGCCGACCAGCTCAGCTGCGGCGAGGAGTTCCCCTTGGCGTACACGTGCGCGTCCGGCAGGACCCCGCCGTCCGTCAGATCCTCGCTGCCGACCACCAGCTCGGACACCGGCGGGTGAAAGTCGTGCGGCAGCGGACGTCGATTCGTCGGCTCGCTCATTCCCGAATCCCCTTCATGCTCTCGACGGAAACGCCCGAACGGGCGTGATCACCATCCGACCACGCGTCGAGGGACGGCGACCGCCCGGCGAGAGGATCGTGCAAGGAGTCGCCATCTTCGTGAACGTATCCCCGGACTCCCGCGACCCGGCCTCGAGCCCGCCGGCGGCGTCCACCAGGTCGTCGAGGGCCCGCTGGAGGCGGTTGTCGGCGGCGTCGACCTCCTCGGTGGCGGGGAGGCGGCCGCCGATGAGGGCGAGGAGCGGTGGTGGACAGCGCGGCACGGAGAACCGGGAGTGGGCCCCCGTTCCGAGGAATCCGCTGGATTCGTACAACCATCCGCACGCTCAAGAGTCATCTATGGCGAGTGCGCCGTAGGCGCGTTTCGTTTCCATGGGGGACCCATATGACTCACCACATATCCCTGCGTGCCCGCGTGATTCCGGCCGTGGCGGCCGCCGGGATGCTCGTGCCCGTCGTCGCGGGCGCGGCGCCTGCGGCCGCGGCTACCGCGCCGCAGGTCAGCTGCACGTCCGGCAAGGCGGGGCTTGCCGCCCAGCTGCAGAGGGACATCACCGCCGCCCTCGCCACGCGCACGGGTACGGTCGCCGTCGGTCTGCGCGACCGGACCACGAACACCACGTGCACGCTGCGCGCCACGACCTCGTACGACTCGGCCAGCGTCGTGAAGGTGACCGTCCTCGCCACACTGCTCTGGGACGCGAAGAAGACGAACCGGTACCTGACCTCGCGCGAGTCCGACCTCGCCACCGCCATGATCACCAAGTCCGACAACGCGGCCACCACCGCGCTGTGGAACCAGCTGGGCGTCACCAAGGTGAAGGGCTTCCTGGCGGCCGCCGGTATGACGCAGACGGTGCCGGGGTCCGGCGGCTACTGGGGGCTCACCCGGATCAACGTCACCGACGAGCAGCGGCTGCTCTCGCTGATCATCGCCAAGAACAACGTCCTGAGCGACGGCTCCCGCGCCTACATCCTCAAGCTCATGGGGAACGTCATCACCTCGCAGAAGTGGGGGACCCCGGCCGGTGCGCCCTCCTCCGTGTCCGTGCACGTCAAGAACGGCTGGCTGCAGCGCGCCACGCGCGGCTGGCGCGTACACAGCGTCGGCACGTTCGCTGGCGGCGGCCACGACTACACCATCACCGTGCTCACGGACGGCAACAGCTCGATGAGCTACGGCGTGAACACGATCCAGGCCGTGGCCAAGGTGATCCATCGGGATCTGACCCCGACGGAGCGCACCGCGTACCGTTACGTGCCGACCACCACGCCCAGGGAGGCGTTCGTCGCGGTGCCCCCGCACTGACGCCCGCCCGGGCGGCGGAAATCTTGGCGCGCGGGGCCCCCGGAAGCGGGTAACGTCATTGTCATGTTCTTCCAGACGCCGATTGACGAGTGAGAGCGTGACGGGCTTCCGCTGACGACGTTCGACGACGCGGCACCCGTCCCCCACCGATGAATGCGCAGCTCACTTTCACATCACCACCGGGAGAACCCGTGACCGACAGCAAGAACATCAACAATCCCGTGGGCCAGGGCGGCGGCCAGCGCAAGAAGCTGTCGCGCGCCGAACGGCAGAACAACGGTCCGCATCGCAACTCCGACCGCCAGGGTGCCGCCGAGAAGAAGGCGGAGCTGGTGCGCAAGATGCGCGAGAAGGTACACGCGGTCGAGGACGGCGGGCAGACGGGCGACGACACCGCACAGAGCTGACGCAACGCCGCCGCAGGGCGGCACCCCATACGGCAGGGCCCGGACCGCGACGCGCGGTCCGGGCCCTGTCGGCGTATCGGGGCTTCGGCTCCCTCGCTCACGGCCCCGACGAGACGTCAATTAGTCATAAAAAGTACTGTATTAGCTTGCGGTACATTCCTTCCCCGTCACCACTGGGTGATCAACAAGGGGAGGAACGAACAGGATGAGAAGACGGACGTCCGCTCTGCGTGAGCGGCATCCGCTGCCTTCGCCTGGCCGGATGAGGCGCATAGCCCTGGCCACGGCACTGGTGATGACGTTCGGGCTGATGGAGGGGATGGCGACCGCGGCGATACCCGAGCGGGTGCCCGCCGAGGGGCCGGGGGACGTCAAGGGGCCGGCCGAGGCGGAGGACGCCGCGTCGGCGTTGCTGATGGCGCGGCTGCAGGACCGGCGGATCGAGGTCACCGGGGAGCGCACCGAGTCCACGACGAGCTGGGCCAACCCGGACGGCTCGATGTCGCTGGACACCTACACCGGTCCGGTCCGCTTCAAGGACGACAACGCCACGTGGCGCACGGTCGACCCGAGCCTGGTCGAGGCGCCGGGCGGCGGGGTCCGCGCGGTGGCCCATCCGCTGGATCTGGCGCTGGCGGGAGAGTCGACGGCCGAGGAGGTCGCGCGGGTCGAGGCGTCGGGCGGTGAACCGGGCGAGAAGAAGACGCCGGCCGTCCCGCTGGTGTCGCTCGACAGCGGCGAGGGTCACGGGATGACCCTGTCGTGGCGCGGCGCCCTGCCCGATCCGACGGTGCACGGGACCGAGGCCCGCTACCCGGGGGTGACGACCGGCACCGACATGGTGGTCGAGTCGACCCGTACCGGTTTCGAGCAGTTCCTCGAGCTGAAGGACCGCAGCGCGGTCGACGCCACCGGTTCGGTGACGCTGTCGCTCCAGGCCAAGGGCCTGACGGTCAAGGCCAACGCCGACCGCTCGGTGACGTTCCTGGACAAGAACACCGGCAAGGAAGCGGGCGTCCTGCCCGCGCCGGTGATGTGGGACGCGACGGTCGACCCGAACACGGGCGAGCACGAGAACCGGGCCGAGGTCGGTCTGAAGGTCACGCAGAACGGCAACGCGGTCGACCTCACGCTCACGCCGGACGCGGCGTTCCTCGCCGACCCGGCGACGAGGTTCCCGGTCACGGTCGACCCGGCCGTGAACATCGGGGCGAGCTTCGACGCCTTCGTCCAGCAGGGGTTCACGTCCGACCAGTCGGCCGCGACGGAGCTCAAGCTCGGCAACAACGGCGAGGGCCAGGTGGCCCGTTCGTTCCTGGCCTTCCCGATGGCGAAGATCTCCGGCAAGGTGATCAAGTCGTCGAGCCTGAACCTGTGGAACTTCCACTCCTGGTCGTGCAGCGCGCGCAGCTGGGAGGTCTGGGACACCAGCTCCGCCTCCACCGCGACGCGCTGGACCGCCCAGCCGAACTGGAACCGGAAGTGGTCCACCTCCACGGCCACCAAGGGCTACTCGTCCTCGTGTGCCGACGGCTGGGTGAGCACGGACATCACCAGCCTGGCCGCCGCCTGGGCGGCGAACGGCAACGGCACCAACACGCTCGGCATCCGGGCCACGGACGAGACCGACGAGTTCGCCTGGAAGAAGTTCAACTCCGGTAACGCGGCCTCGAACACGCCCTACATCTCGGTCACGTACAACACCAAGCCGGGTGCGGCCGCGCCGCTGTCCCCGCTGACCGGTGCGGCGACGAACGACACGACGCCCACGCTGTCGGCCAAGGCCGTCGACGCCGACGGCAACACCGTCCGGCTGACGTTCGAGGTCTGGAAGTCCGACGGAACCGCGGCACTGCAGTCCGGCACCTCGGCGTACGTCGCCTCCGGCGCCACCGCGACCTGGACGCCGGGTACGGCCCTGGCGCAGGGCTCGTACAAGTGGCGGGCGGCGGTCTACGACGGTCAGGACTGGAACGGCACCTGGTCGGCCTGGCAGACCTTCACGGTCGACACCACCAAGCCCGGCGCGCCGTTCGTCTCCTCGACGGACTACCCGCAGGACAACCTGTGGCACGGCGCCGGCGGGGTACCGGGCAAGTTCACCTTCACCGCGGCCTCCGGCACGACGGACCTGGCGGGCTACGTCTACTCGTTGGACGGCGCCGCGGCCGTCACCGTCGCCGCGACCGGTACGGCGACGGCGACGGTGACCCCGGCCGCCGACGGCCACCGCACCCTGCGCGTCCAGGCGAAGGACAAGGCGGGCAACCTCTCGACGGCCGTCGTGTACGACTTCCTCGTCGGCCAGGGCGCGATGCTGCGGCCTGCCGAGGGCGCGGTCAGCGCGCGACGCATCCAGATCGCGGTCGACGCCCAGCCGAAGTACACCCGCGTCACCTACCAGTGGCGGCGGGGGCCCGGCGCCTCGGTCTACGACGTGCCGCTCGCGAACCTGACGAAGCAGGACAACACCCCGATCACCGCGCCGAAGACGCCGCTCGCGGACATCGGCGCGTACGCGAACTGGTCGGTCCTGGAGACACTCGGCCAGGTCGGCGGTGTCGTCCAGGTCCGCGCGACGCTCTACACCGACAGCGACACGGATCCCGCGTACATCAGCGAGTGGCGTGGCTTCACCGTCGACCCGAACGCCGACGGCGCCGCCTCCGACGAGGTCGGCCCCGGCTCGGTGAACCTGCTGACCGGCGACTACTCGGTGAACGTGACGGACACCGACGAGTTCGGTCTGTCCTCGACCCGTACGGCCTCCTCCCGCGGGACGGACCGCGGCTGGATGCCGCAGGGCCAGCGGCTGACCGCCAACCAGCAGGACGTCGCCACGGACCTGACGGGCTTCTCGGCGACCACGGCGACGCTCACCCGGGAGACCACGCTCGGCCAGGACGGCTCGACCGACTCGCTGAAGGTCGTCCCCACCACCAACACCAGCGGCGACTCCTTCGCCATGGTCGGTGGCGACCAGAACGCCCTGCAGCTCGGCATGAAGCCGGGCAGGACCTACCGGTTCTCCACCTGGGCCTACGTGCCCTCGTCGACCGGCCTGTCCCCGCAGCACGCGCGCGGCCTGCGCCTGTACGCGGGCTTCGCCACGCCCGGAGGCTACGTCGAGCCGACGTCCCGGAAGGTGCCGTACACCGACGCGTGGGCCGAGCTGACCCTCGACTTCACCGTTCCGAAGGACGCCACGACGGCCTTCCTGCGGCTGTACAACGGTTTCCCGGCGAACTCCGGCAAGGCCGTGTACTTCGACCACCTGTCCCTGCGCGAGCTGGTCGCCCCGTTCGGTCCGGAGTGGGCCGGCGGCGCGGCGGGCGGCGTGACGGACAACGAGCTGCACTCCCTGACCTTCCCGGGCAAGGACGTCGCGGTCATCACCGGCTACGACGACTCCACGATCACCTTCGCGAAGAGCTCGGACGGCACGTTCAGCCCCGAGCCCGGAGCGGAGGGGCTGATCCTCGCCGCGTCCGGCGCCGACTACGTCCTGACCGACGACGACGGCACGGTCACCCGCTTCAGGAAGCAGACCGGCTCGGACGTCCACGTCGTGGACTCCGTCTCCGGTACGGACGAGGCGTCGACGAGTCGGTACGTGTACGACACGACCGACGGCCGCACCCTCGTCAAGCGTGTCATCGGCGAGGCCGAGCCCGGCGTCGACGACACCGGCCAGTGCACCGGTGCGGTCCCCGCGCGAGGCTGCGAGGTGCTGGAGTACGTCTACGCCACGGCCACCACCGCCACGACCACCGCGCCCGGTGACGTCGCCGACCGCGTGAAGGCCGTGCGGGTCTGGTCGTGGGACCCGGCCGCGAACGCCGTGAACGCCGTCGACGCGGCCGCCTACCGCTATGACGCCCAGGGCCGCCTCGTCGAGGCTTGGGACCCGCGCAAGGCTTCGGCCGCGGACACGACGGTCCTGAAGACGGTCTACGCGTACGACGCCGGGAACCGTCTGACGAAGATCGACACCGCGGGCGAGCTGCCCTGGATGTTCGACTACGGCAAGGCCGGCGCCGACCAGGACCCGGGCCGTCTGCTCCAGGTCCGTCGTCCGGCGCTCCAGCCGGGCAGCAAGGACGTCGTCGAGGGCGAGACCGTCTCGAAGGTGGTCTACGAGGTCCCGTTGACCCGGGCGGCCGGTGGCCCGTACGACCTCGACGGCGCGAGCGCCGCGAAGTGGGGCCAGTCGGACGTGCCGACGGACGCGACCGCCGTCTTCGACGTCGAGTCCACCCCGGCCGTGAACACGGCCACCGCCACCGTCCCCGGCACGGACGGCTACCAGCAGGCGGTCGTCCGCTACCTGAACGCCTCGGCGCAGGAGGTGAACACCGCCACCTGGTCGCCGACCGGGGTGGGCGACGTCGACACGGCCGAGTACGACCGCTTCGGCAACACCGTCCGCACCCTCGACGCCACCGGCCGCCTCCTGGCGCTCGGTCTCGGCGAGAACGTGGACGAGAAGGTCGTCGAGCTTGCGCTGCCCGACGAGTCCGCGGCCCGTGCCGCGCTGCTCGACTCCCGCAGCGTCTACAGCCGCGACGGCCAGGACCTCCTGGAGGAGACCGGTCCGGTCTTCCGCGCCCTGCTGGACGAGGCGGTGCCGGCGCAGGCCGACCCGCCGATGCCCGCACTCGCCGCCGGCGCCTCGGTGGTCGCGCGCGAGCACACCGTGCACCGGTACGACGAGGGCAAGCCCGACGGCGCGGCCTACCACCTGGAGACCACCACCCTCGACGGCGCCCGTGTCGAGGGCTACGTCGACGACGTCGAGGTCCGGGTCACCAAGACCGGCTACGGCACCCCGATCGGCGGCACGTCGGGCTGGGCGCTGCGCACCGAGACCTCGGTGACGACGGACGCCGTGACCGGCGGGGCGAACCTGACCGCCACCATCAGGTACGACGCGGCGGGCCGCGCGGTCGAGTCCCGCAGGCCGGGCTCGAACGGCGCCGACACCGGCACCGTGAGGACCGTGTTCTACACGGCCGGCGCCAACCCCGACGACGCCGCGTGCGGCAACCGCCCCGAGTGGGCGGGCGACCCGTGCGTCACGCTGCCCGGCGGCAAGGTCACCGGTGCGGACACCACCCGCATGCCCGACACCCTGCCGGTCAAGCGGATCCCCCGGTACTCCCGCTTCGGCGACGTCGAGGAGACCACCGAGACGAACGCGGGCAGGACCCGCACGTCGACCACCGTGTACGACGCGGCCGACCGGATCGTCTCCACGAAGATCACCGGTGACCTCGGCCAGGACCTTCCCGAGGTCACCACCGAGTACGACCCGGTGACCGGCAACGCGGTCAAGACCATGGCCGGTGGCAAGACCATCAGCCGGACGTTCGACGCGCTCGACCGTCTGCTGTCCTACACGGACGCCGACGGCGGCACGACCACGACCGAGTTCGACAGGTTCGGCAAGCCGGTCAAGGTCAGCGACAACACCGGATCCACCACGTACACGTACGACCGCGCCAAGGAACCGCGCGGCATGGTCACCTCCGTGACCGACTCCGTCGCGGGCACCTTCACCGCGAAGTACGGCCCCGACGGCCAGCTCACCGAGCAGACCTACCCCGGCGGCTACGTCCGCAAGGACGGCTTCAACGCGAGCGGCGCGGCCACCGGCCGTACGTACAGCCGCATCTCCGACGGCGAGGTCGTCTACGGCCAGCACCTGGACATGACGACCCAGGGCGCCGTCGCCGCGGACACCAACTCCACCGACAGCAAGGAGTACTCCTACGACCGTCTGGGCCGCCTGACCAAGGCCGCCCAGACCACCGTCGCCGGCTGCACGACCCGCGCCTACGCCTTCGACGAGGCGGGCCGCAGCACCGCCGGCCGCATGAACCGCACTTCCAAGACGGTGTACGACGCCGCCGAGGACGGTTCCTGCACGTCGGCGAACGGCACGGTCACGACCAGCTCGTACGACAGCGCCGACCGGCTCCTGACCGGCGGCTACACGTACGACGCCTTCGGCCGCACCACGGCCACCGGCACCGGCTCCACCAACACCTACTGGGACAACGACCTCGTCGCCTCCCAGACCGTGGGCGACAAGCGGCAGTCCTGGTCCCTCGACCCGGCCCACCGCTTCACCGCCTTCACGACGGAGGCCAAGCAGCCGGACGGCACCTGGGCCAACGCGACCAGCAAGCTCAACCACTACGGAGACGACTCCGACGAGCCCCGCTGGATCATCGAGGACACCACCCAGGGCACCCTCACCCGCAACGTCTCCGGACCTGACGGCGACCTGACCGCCACCACGTCCGCGACCGGCGGCGTGGAACTGCAGTTCGCCAACCTCCACGGCGACGTGGCGGTCACCCTCGACACCGCGACGACCGCTCCGAAGGTGTTCACCTTCGACGAGTTCGGCGTCCCGGCCCAGGGGCAGGCCACCCAGCGCTACGGCTGGCTCGGCGCCAAGCAGCGGTCCTCCGAGGCACTCGACGACGTCATCCTCATGGGCGCCCGCCTCTACGCACCCGCGCTCGGCCGGTTCCTCCAGGTCGACCCGGAGCCCGGAGGCAACGCCAACCCGTACGACTACTGCAGCGGCGACCCCGTCAACTGCACGGACCTCGACGGGAACTGGGGCTTCAGCTTCAAGAAGATGTTCAAGCGCGTCGCCCGCGTCGCGGAAGTCGCCTCGTACATCCCCGGCCCCATCGGCAACATCGCCTCCGCCGTCGGCGCCCTCTCCTACGCCGCCACCGGCAACTGGCGCAAGGCCGCCGAGATGAGCGTGGGCATCGCCTTCGGCTCCGCCGGACGCCTCGCGGTCAGAGGCTTCAAGGCGGCGCGCGCCCTCCGCAAGGCCGGCCGCGTCAGCCGCATGGCCTCACGGGCGAAGAAGGTCTTCAGGCGGTCCCGGTGCAACTCCTTCGCACCGGACACTCCCGTCCTGATGGCCGACGGAAGCTACCTGCCGATCGGAGACGTCCAGGCGGGTGACCTGGTGGCGGCGATGGACCCGGTGACGGGTCTGACCACCGCCCAGCCCGTCCTGGAGGTCTACACCGGCTCCGGCACCAAGCACATGGTGGCGATCGACACGGACCTCGACCCGGCGACTCCGCCGCTCATGGCGACCGCGGACCACCCGATGTGGGTCGAGGACAAGGGCTGGACCAAGGCCGTCGACCTCGTGCCCGGCGACGCGCTCCGATCGGCGGACGACACCGCCCACGCGGTGCGGGCCGTCCGCAACCTCGGCGAGCTCCCGGACCAGCTGGTCTTCAACCTCAACGTCGGAAACGTCCACACGTACCTCGTCTTCGACGGAACCGCGGACACGCTCGTCCACAACGCCAGCTGCAACCTCAACCGGCACGCCAGGAAGGCGCCCCGAAAGCGGGGTGTCTACGTCATCAAGTACAACAACGGCTCGTACTACGTGGGCAAGTCGAAGAACATGCACCGGCGTATGCACCAGCACGACAAGAAGGGCAAGCTCAACAACGTGAAGTCGATCCGCTATCACGAGCGGAGCAAGGGCAGCCTCCGTAGGCTCGAACAGGGCTTGTACAATCGCTACAAGTGCTACGGCGGCGCGACGCTGACCAACAAGATCCGACCGTCGAGGAAGTACGCTCACTGCTGACGGAGAGGGGGGTGGGGACGTTCCGTCCCCACCCCCCTCTTTTCCTTTCCCCGAGGAGTACGCATGAAGATCGCCCGACGGCGCGACGGGTGGTCCGAGATGTTCGTGACCGACGAACCGTGGGATCCCGCGTACGCCGAGCGGTTCGAGGACGGCACATGCGACGGGCTGGTCATCGGAGCGCCCACACGCCGTAAGACGGGTCCCGCCACCGACCTCGCCTTCCTGCCCGACGTCACCGGTCTGCGCAGCCTCCGCGTCCTGAGCGGTGTCCCGGACCTCTCCCCCGTGACGCGATGCCCCGGACTCGTCCGGCTGCGTCTGCCCGCGTCCACCACCCAGGAGCTGGACCTCTCCGGGCTGTCGGAACTCCGGGAACTGGAGACCCCGTGGCCCGTCGTGGCCCGGTCCCTTCCCCTGCTGGCGTCCCTCGACGACCTCGTCCTGCCGGAGTGGAAGGGCGCGTCCCTTTCCGCGCTCGGCCCCAAGCAGGCCCTGCGGAAGCTCCGGCTCGAAACGAGCCGCAAGCACGTCACCGACATGGAAGGCGCCGGGCTCTTCCCGGCCCTCCGCGAACTCCGCCTCTACGACGGCCGGCTCGCCCGCCCCGAGCTGCTGGCCGAGGCGGCGGCGCTGGAGGACGTGTCCCTGCTCTCCGCGAAGACCGACACGATCGCCTTCGTCTCCGGTCTCGCCCTCCTCCAGCGTCTTGAGCTGGAGAACAGCGGCGACATCGCCTCGCTCGTCCCCGTCGCGGACCACCCGGCACTCCGCGAGGTGATCCTCTCCGGTTCGACGCGGGTCGTCGACGGCGACCTCTCCCCCCTGCTCGACAACACTCGACTGGCCTTCGTCGCCGTCGAACGCGGCCACGCCCATTACAGCCACGCACCGCGCGAGGTCCGCAAGGGCTGACGGCTTCGCCGACCGTCCGACCGATCGTCCGTCGCGAATGCGGTACGGCGCGGTGCGGTGCCGTGCGGTGCGGTGCGGACGTTACGCGGGCGCCGGGTCACCACCTCATGCCCGCTGCCGCACTAGGGTCGGATCCCGTCGCAGGCGATCCCCAGCTGGCGCGGCCCGCGCAGTACGGCGTTCTGGCGGTACGGGGGCGGGTCGTCCAGGAGGCGGGGGTTCTCCAGTCTCCGGGCCAGCTCCGACAGGGCGAGTTGGGCCTCCAGTCGGGCGAGGGGCGCGCCGAAGCAGCTGTGGATGCCGCTGCCGAGGCCGAGGTGCTGGACGTCCGGGCGGTCCGGGTCGAAGCGGTCGGGGTTCTCGAAGCGCTGGGGGGGGTCGCGGTTGCCGGAGGCCAGGAGCAGCCAGAGGGTGGAGCCCTTGGGGATGGTGACGCCGCGGACCTCGATGTCGGCGAGAGTGGTGCGCTGGGGCAGCAGCTGCACCGGCGGCTCGAAGCGGAGGAGTTCCTCGACGATGGGCACGGCCAGGCGCGGTTCGGTCCTCAGTCGCCGGAGGACGTCGGGGTTGCGCAGCAGGGTCAGCATTCCGTTGGTGATGAGGTTGACCGTGGTCTCGTGCCCCGCGATCAGGAGCAGGGCCGCGGTGCTGAGCAGTTCCATCGTCGTCATCGGGCCGTCCTGGCCCTTGGCCGTCGCCAGCTGGGAGAGCATGTCGTCGCCGGGGTTCTTGCGGCGCTCCTCGATCAGGCCGGCCAGGTACATGCCCAACTGCATCCGGGCCTCATGAGCGCCCTTGCCGCGCTCGGCGGGATCGGCGTCCGGGTCGGGGTCGAGGCTGGCTGCGAGGGTGTCCGCCAGTTCCGGGCGCATTCCGTCGACCCGGTGGGGAGAGTGCGGCGGGCCGAAGTGCCGGTTCGTCATGCGTCGCAGCCGGTCGTGTTCCGGCGGGTCGAGCCGGAGGAAGCTCGGCGGCAGGGCGCTCTCCTCGGAGTCCGACTCGGCCAGCGGGTCGGCCCGGTTGGCGTAGTCCAGGATCTGGTGCAGCAGGGTTTGCGTCATGGCAGGTCCTTGTGGCCGTGCGTGTCAGTGCGCGGGGATGAACGTCATCCGGCGGTCGGCCGGCGAGTATCCGCTGAGGGTCACGGTGGGGCCGTGGCTGGGGACCGAGGGGTCGGGGAAGTCCGCGTCCATCGGCCGCTGTCCGTCCGCGTGCCGGTCGACCGTGGGGAACTGCGGCGGGAACGGCGCGGTGCTCTCGATGAGTTCCTTGTAGAACGGCAGCCACCGGCCGTGGTCGAAGGAGACGGCACCGATGACGCGCCCCTGGTATCCGTAGACGCCGACGAACCGGCGGCTGCCCAGGAAGCCCTGTGAGATCAGGATCTCCGTCGCGATCGACGGCACCCCCACCGACTTGATGTTGACGCCGAACTGGGAGGACCAGAAGGCCGGCACGTCCATGTGCGGCAGCCGGTCGACGCTCTCGCTGACCATGTTGTGCGCCGCGATCCCGGCCTGCGCGACGGCGTTGCCCCAGTGCTCCAGCGAAAGGAACTGGTAGCCGAACAGGGGGTGGGGGCAGCGGGCGACGTCGCCCGCCGCGTAGACGTCGTCGGTGACGATTCCGCGGATGTCGAAGGCCCGGCAGCCGGCGTCGCAGGCGATGCCGCGGGGACCGGCCCCGAGCCCGGAGCCGTTCAGCCATTCGGTGTTACGGATGGCTCCGAGCGAGACGACCACCACGTCGGTCTCCACGGTGGAGCCGTCGGACAGATGCGCGACGCGCACCCGCCCCGAGGCGTCGCCCTCCAGAGCGGTCACCATGACCCCGCACCGCAGGTCCACGCCGTTCTCGCGCTGGAGGTCGGCGGCCACCGCGGCGACCACCCCGCCGAGTGCGCCGACCAGGGGCGCGGCACCGCGTTCGGCGACGCACGGGCAGGCCGCGTTCGCGGCAGGCGGAGGCGACCTCCGAGCCGGCGAAGCCTCCCCCGATGACGAGGACCCGTCGGGGTCCGTCGTCGAGCCGCCGGGCGAGCGCGGCGCCGTCGTCGCGGGTCCGCAGCACGAAGACGCCGTCGAGTTCCGCCTCCTCCTCGCGCGGCCACGGCCGCGCCCGGACACCGGTGGCGATCAGCAGCCGGTCGTACGGTTCGCAAGCCTCGTCGCCGATCATGGTCAACGACCCCGCGAAGCCCTTGGCCCGCAGGGTCTCGGCAGCCCGCAGTCCTGCCAGGGAGGCGCCGACGACGACGATCCGGCCCTCGCGTCTGAGCTGCTCCAAGGCTCCGTCACCGACCACCGGGCACCGCCTCGGCCGGCTCGTCCACGGCATCGACGAGGACGGCCTGCACGGGGCAGGCCGCGGCGGCCTGGGCCAGCTTCTCGCGCTGCGCCTCGTCGGCGTCCGGGTCGTACAGCAGCGCCTCTTCGCCGTGCATGGTGAAGATCTCCGGAGCGAGGAACGCGCACTGCGCGTACCCCTGGCAGCGGTTCAGATCGACGGCAATGCTCACCACGGGATCGGTCCTCTCCAATGGCCCGGTCAAGCCTCCTGCGCCACTCTTGTCGGCCGGGACGGCCACAGCGACGGGGACCGGACCGTTCGAGTGATGCATGGGATTCGAGTGATTCGAGTGACGGTGCGGCCCGATCAGGCCGAGGCCGCGGGCCGTGGCGCGACGGAATGCCGACCCCGCAAGCCGTTCAGATACCCGACGGCGACCAGCGGGCGCGGAAGGACGCCGAGCCGGCGGCCGATGGTCGAGGTCGTGATGACGAACACCGCGGCCATCCGCATGGCGTAGGTGGTCAGCAGGGCGTAAGCGACAGCGCGGCCGAACGAGGAGCCCTGCCCACCCCCTCCGCCCCGCCGCTCTCGTCGAGCACGCTCCAGGCCGCCGCCGCGGCCCCGAACAGCGTGGCCACGAAGACCAGACCGCTGCCGAGGAACACCGTGGAGACGAACTGTCCTCGCGCTCGCCCCCCTGCTCGCGCAGGGCACCCATGAACGCCTCGCACTACCCCGCGCCGACTCCTTCCATGATCCGCCCCGTGCGGGTGAAGTGCCGTCCGAGCAGGGCCCGTGCGATGGCGTCGGAGATCGGCTGTGCCGTGTGGTCCTCGTAGAAGCTGTAGGCGGGACTGGGGTTGACTTCGAAGCAGAAGAACTCGCCGTCGTCCGTGAGGACGAGGTCGATGCCGGCGAGGGCGAGGCCCAGCGCGGCGGCGAGGTCCACGCAGCGTCGCGCCAGTTCGCGGGGCGGGGTCCATGGCGTGAGGTCGGCACGACCGCCGTATCGGCCGGCGTAGCGGTAGTCCACTTGGTCGGTCTCGATGCGCGTGGCGAAGACCTCTCCCGCGACGACGTGCACGCGGATGTTCACGCCGGAGATGTAGCGCTGGAACTGGACGGGGCACGAGCGGATCCGCGGCAGCCGGGCGGCCGCGTCGTCGTCGAGGAGCCGTACGATCGAGCGCACCGCACTGATCGACTTGTAGACGACCTGGCTGTGCCGGTCCCGGAAGGCGAGGGCGAGGTCGGGGTCGTCGGTGACGAGGGTCTCCGGGACGCGGAACCCGGCCTGGTAGGGCTTGGAGCGGTTGGTGGCCGCGGCGGAGGCGCGGTTCATCACGCGTCCCGCGGCGCGGCGGCCCCGACTGCACGGCGTGAGCGACGCTCTGTTGAGGACGGGGCGGCATTCCGGACGGCGGGCGGCTGGCGCGCACCAGGGAGGCCGACGTCTCGGCGTCGCCTGCGCGCTCGAACGCCCCAACTCAGAGGCGCCGTTCGACGCTCGGCGACTCGTGAAGCCGCGGCTCGTGCAGGCCCGGGGCGGACTCCGCGACGGTACGGCGCCGGGCTTGCACTCCGCAGTCGGCGGAGCTTTCCGGATGCTCTGCGTGGCGTCCCGCGGACGAGGACATACTCACCGTCAACGTATCGCCGCCAGACATACGGAGTGTGACGGACTGCCGGTCTCCTCCTTGATCCACGGCGGAGCCAAGACCATCGACTCCTCCGCGCGGCGCGCGACGACGACGGCGCCGCGGCGGCCCTCGCGGCGTCCGTCGTCAACTGACTCAACTTCTTTGTGGCGGCGGGTTATGAACCCGTGCCCGCCTTGGCTGTTGCTGTGTGGGTTGTACCCGGGGAGCCGGCGGACTCCCCCGAGGCCGCCGCCTTCCGCAGACCGGTCGTCACAGTCGAGCGTTCCGCGTGCCGTTCACGTGTCGAAGGGCCGGACGGGCCGTGCGCCTCAGGCGTCGCGTCGGCGCAGCAGGAAGCCGCCGGTGAGCAGGGCCGTTGCCGTCCAGGCCGCGAGGACGGCGAGGCCGTGCCAGGGGCTGATGGGGAGGTGGTCCAGGTCGGTGGTGGATTGGACGGCCAGGCCGGCGGACATGGGGGCGAGTTGTTGGAGGTGGCGTTGTAGGTCGGGGTCGTTGACCACTTGGGCCACGACGGGGAAGAGGTAGAGGAGGCCGAGGACGATGCCGATCGCGGTGGCGCCTTCGCGGACCGTTGTCGCCACGCCGAAGCTCAGGAGGGCGATCAGCGCGAGGTAGAGGACGGAGCCCACGGCGGCGCGCAGCGTGGGTTCGTCGCCGAGGGAGAGGGGTGTGTAGCCGTTTTCCGTGGTGAAGCCGTTGCCCGGGAGGAGGGAGCGGCCGGCGAGCAGGGCGGTGAGGACGGCGAGGGTTCCGGTGGTGAGGACGGCCGCGGTGAGGACCGCTGCCTTGGCGGTGAAGGCCGTGAGGCGGCGGGGGACGGCCGTGAAGGTGGTGTGGATCATCCCGGTGGAGTACTCGGCGGTCACGGTCAGGACGGCGGCGATGGCGACGACGGCTTGGCCGACGATGACGCCGGTGAGGGAGAGGCGTACGTCGTCCTCGCCGCAGCCGGGGGCGGGGCAGGTCACGGTTGCGGCCGTGGCGGCGCCGGCCGTCACGGTCAGCAGCGCGGCGAGGAGGAGGAGCGGGAGGGTGCCGCCGCCGGCCCGCAGTTTCGTCCACTCGGCGTGCAGGGTGTGCCTCATGCGTCGCTCCGGCGGAGCCGTGTCAGGGCCAGGGCGAACGCGAGCGCGGCGTAACCGCAGAGGACGGCGAAGCCGGCCCAGGGGGCGAGTGGGGCGTAGCCGGTGGAGGGCTCGTACACGGTCAGGACCTGGGGGTATCGAGGGAGTGTCTGTTGGATGGCGAAGCCCGCGGCCGGGGTGACGCGGAGCAGCCATTCCGAGGCGCCCGCGGGGAGCACGGCGGAGGTGGCGAGCAGGTACGGCAGGACCATCGCGGCGACGACCGCGGCGACGGCCGCAGCGGCGCGCCGGAGCAGGGCGCCGAGGGAGAGCGCGAGGACGGCGGTGGCGGCGAACAGGAGGGCCGTGCCGACGGTGACGCGCAGTGCGGTCGACGTGTCGACGGGGAAGACCCGGAAGCCCCGGCCCTCGGCGCCTTGTTCGCCGAGCGGGACGACCAGGGCGGCGGCGAGTCCTGCGGCGAAGGCCGTGGAGCCGACCGTGACGGCCTTGGCCGTGAGGACGCGCCCGCGAGCCGGGTGCGCGGTGAGCGTGGTGCGGATGAGCGTGCGCCGGTACTCGCCGGTGACGAAGACCGTGCTCACGGCGATCACCACGATCAGCCCGGCGAATCCGCCGACGAGGAAGTTCTCCAGGGAGTACGCGGGCCCCATGGCCGGGCCGCCCACGACGGGGGCGATATCGCCGGCTCCGGTCACCGTGAGGGTGCCGGCGGACTCGGTGTAGCCGCCTTTCATGGCGTTCGAGTAGCTGCCGGACGTGCCGGCGTCGCCGCCCACCTGGGTGCCTCGCCACGTGGTGCGTGACCAGGTGCCCTGGAGGACGGGGCGGCCGAAGGTACCGGTGGCCACGGCGGGGCCGAACCCCACGCCGACCGGGGTCTCCTGCCTGGCTTGCGGGGAGGCCGCGAACAGTCCGGCCTGCACCCTGCCGCCCAGCCCGGTGAGGCGGGTGGTGCCGACCCGGTTCCAGTGCGCGCCGTCGGCGGAGACGTAGCCGGTGAGCGTGGCGCCGTCGCGGACGAGCCGCAGCCATCGCGGGCCCGGCCCTGGGGTGGCGGCGGGTGCGGCGCGATCCTGGGTGTAGTCGTACTGCATCCGTACGCCGTGGCCGCCGGTGAGCATGAGTGCGGCGTAGGGGGATCCCTGGGCGAGGTCCTTCTTGACGATGATTCCCGCCTTGGCCCATGGCTGGGCGCTTCCTTCGGTGTTCCGCCGGTGGCCGTCCTCGGCGCGTCCGGTCAGCGAGACCACGGGCACCGTGATGCTGCCGTCTCCGTCGAGGGTGCGGTGGACGAAGTAGAAGCTGTCGTTGACGGCCTCCCCGCCCGGCCCGGTGGGGAAGCCGCTGGCGGCGCCCGATGGGCCCGACCCTCCCGGAGCGGCCGTGCCGAGCAGTCCGACCACCACCGTCGCGAGCGCCGCGCCGACGATGCCGAGCACCCAGCCCCGTACCGTACGGAATTTGGTCCACTCGGCGTGGATCAGACGGGCGAAGGCCTTCGTACGGGTCATCGCGCACCGTCCTCGGCCGGTGTGCCGCGGTACTCGACGGCGTCGCGGGTGAGTTCCATGTACGCGTGCTCCAGCGTCACGCGGTCCGCGGACACCGCGGCGAAGGGCACCGCGCCGCCGCTGAGGACGGCCACCACCTGCTCGTCGGCCAGTCCCGACACGCTGAGGGTGTCGTGGCCCGTGGCCACCACGGTCGCCCCGGCGCGGCGGAGTACGGCCTCGGCGGGTGCGGCGGCGGAGGTTCTCACGGTGATCCGGCCGCCGGAGCGGGAGGCCAGCAGCTCCCCCACACCCGTGTCGGCGACGACCCTTCCCCGGCCGATCACCACGAGGTGATCGGCCGTGTCCTCCAGCTCGCCCATCAGGTGGGTGGAGACCAGCACCGCGCGGCCCTCCCGGGCCAGCTTGCCGAGCAGGCCGCGCATCCACACGATGCCGTCGGGGTCCAACCCGTTGAACGGCTCGTCGAGCATGAGCACGGGCGGGTCGCCGAGCAAGGCCGCGGCGATGCCCAGCCGCTGCCGCATACCGAGGGAGAAGCCGCCCGCCCTGCGCCGGGCGGCCTGGCCCAGACCCGCCTGCTCGATGACCTCGTCCACCCGACGCGCGGACAGGCCCTGCGAGTGCGCCAGCCACAGCAGATGGCCGCGGGCGGTACGGCTCGGCTGCAACGCGGAGGCGTCGAGCAGAGCCCCCAGGTGCCGCAGCGGTTCGCGCAGGGTCCGGTACGGCCGCCCGCCGACCAGGGCGCCGCCCGCATCGGCCGCGTCCAGGCCGAGGATCACGCGCATCGTCGTGGACTTCCCGGCGCCGTTCGGGCCGACGAAACCGGTGACCTGGCCCGGCCGGACCGCGAACGTCATGCCGTCCAGGGCCACCTGTGGACCGAAGCGCTTGTGTACGTCGACGACCTCGATCGTCGCGCCGATGTCATGGTTCATGCGCCCAACCTGCGGCCCGGCCCGTAACAGGGGCCGAACGGTCGCCGTCATGCCGCTGTTAGGCCGCGTGTCGGGAGTGTTCATCGACGAGGTGGGCCGTGGGTGGCCCGTCACGCGTCTCCTGTCATCCACCTGGGGAAACGACGTCTTCCAGTGTCCGGGCCACCGGGTAGACGCGCTCTGTCGGAAACAGCCGCTGTGCCTTGCCGGCGCGCCCGCTTCGCATCAGTGCCGAGGCTTGACGGACCTGGGGGGTGAGGTCGGTGAGGCTGACGATCCAGTCGTCGGCGAACGTGCGGATCAGGTGGACGGCGCCACGAAGCGGCCCGCCCGCAGTGCCGCGTCAGCGATGGCGGGTGAGTACGCCTGATAGACCACGATGGTGCGAGCGTCGTAGTCGGCACGAATCTGATACTGGGGCGTCATGCGCCGCACCCTGCCAGCTGGTCCGCCGAAGCGGCGAGCCGATTTCGCCTCACCCGGAGGCCGGTTCGAAACGCACCGCTGGGCCAGGCACTCGTCGTACGTCATGCACCCACTGTCGCCCAGTCCCCCAGGGGGCGTGATCCGTCCGGGCGGAGCGCCGGTACCGTGGAGGGTCGTTCCGTCTCCCCGTACGCTCGCCTGCCCGCCGGCGGTGTGCCCGCCCGACAGGTCTGCCTCCCTTGCCCGACTCCGCCGTTTCCGCAGCCGCCCGGCTGCGCTCCCTCCGTCCGTCCTGGCTGTCACCGAAGGTGCTGCGTACCGAGGTGCTCGCCGGGCTGGTGGTCGCGCTGGCCTTGATACCGGAGGCCATCTCCTTCTCGATCATCGCCGGCGTGGACCCGGCGATCGGCCTGTTCGCCTCGTTCACGATGGCCGTGACGATCGCCGTCGTCGGCGGCCGACCCGCGATGATCTCCGCCGCCACCGGGGCGGTGGCGCTCGTCATCGCACCGCTCAACCGGCAGCACGGCTTCGGGTACCTCGTGGCCGCGGTCGTCCTGGCCGGGGTCCTCCAGATCGTGCTGGGCGCGCTGGGCGTGGGCAAGCTGATGCGGTTCGTCCCGCGCTCGGTGATGGTCGGCTTCGTCAATTCCCTGGCTATCCTGGTGTTCATGGCCCAGGTGCCGCAGCTGACGCACGTGCCGTGGGCCGTGTACCCCCTCTTCGCGGCCGGGTTGGCCCTCATGGTGCTGTTCCCGAGGATCACGACCGCGGTCCCGGCTCCGCTGGTCTCGATCGTGATCCTCACGGTGATCACCGTCGCCGCGGGCATCAGCGTGCCGACCGTCGGCGACGAGGGAGCGCTGCCGTCGTCGCTGCCCGTCCCCGGGCTGCCGGACGTGCCCTTCACGCTCGACACCCTGGCCACCGTCGCCCCGTACGCCTTCGCCATGGCGCTCGTCGGGCTGATGGAGTCCCTGATGACGGCGCAGCTCGTCGACGAGATCACCGACACCCGCTCGTCGAAGACCCGCGAGGCCGTCGGGCAGGGCATCGCGAACATCGTCACCGGCTTCCTCGGCGGCATGGGCGGCTGCGCCATGATCGGCCAGACCATGATCAACGTGAAGGTGTCGGGTGCCAGGACCCGGCTGTCGACCTTCCTCGCGGGCGTGTTCCTGATGGTGCTGTGCATCGCCTTCGGCCCGGTCGTCTCGGACATCCCGATGGCCGCCCTGGTCGCCGTCATGGTCATGGTCTGTTTCGCGACCTTCGACTGGCACTCCGTCGCGCCCGGGACGCTGAAGCGGATGCCCGCGGGCGAGACCATCGTCATGGTCGTCACCGTGGTGTGCGTCGTCGCCACCCGCAACCTCGCCGTCGGCGTGGTCACGGGGTCCGTCACCGCGATGGTGGTCTTCGCCAAGCGCGTCGCCCGGCTCGCGGACGTCACCGCGGTCACCGACCCCGACGGCGGCCAGGTCGTCTACGCCGTCACCGGCCAGCTGTTCTTCGCCTCCTCCAACGATCTCGTCGGCCGCTTCGACTACGCCGGGGACCCGGACAGGATCGTCATCGACCTCTCCGCCGCGCACATCTGGGACGCTTCCTCGGTGGCGGTGCTCGACGCGATCGAGCACCGCTACGCCCAGCGCGGCAAGACGGTCGAGATCACGGGCCTCAACGGCCCCAGTGCCCGACTCCACGACTCCCTCAGCGGCGAGCTCACCTCAGCCGGCTGACACCGGAACCGGGCAGGTCCAGGGTGACGGAAGTCTTACGGCGCGGCGCGGCCGAGGCCTTTCGGCACGTGGTGTCCGTAGCGTGCCCGTCATGCGCGTACTCGTCACAGGCGGAGCCGGATTCATCGGCTCGCACATCGTCACCGCTCTCACCGCGGCCGGGCACGAGCCGGTGGTCCTCGACTCCCTGCTGCCCGGCGCCCACCGGGTGGCCCCCGAGCCTCCCGCCGCGGAGTTCCTCCACGCCGACGTCAGGGACGCGACGGCGGTGGAGGCCGCCCTCGACGGCGTCGACGCGGTGTGCCACCAGGCCGCCATGGTCGGACTCGGCAAGGACTTCGCGGACGCCCCCGCCTACGTGGGTTGCAACGACCTCGGCACGGCCGTGCTGCTCGCGCGGATGGCCGAGGCGGGAGTACGCCGGCTGGTCCTCGCCGGGTCGATGGTCGTGTACGGGGAGGGCCGGTACGAGTGTGCCCGTCACGGAGTCGTCCGGCCCGGGCCCCGCCGCCCCGACGACCTCGCCGCGGGACGCTTCGAACCGCGCTGCCCCGGGTGCGGATCCGACCTCGCCCCCGGGCTGGTCGACGAGGACGCGCCGGCCGACCCCCGGAACGTGTACGCGGCCACGAAGCTGACCCAGGAGCACCTCACGGCCGCCTGGGCCCGCGCGACGGGCGGGACCGCGGTGTCGCTGCGCTACCACAACGTCTACGGCCCCGGCATGCCTCGCGACACCCCGTACGCCGGCGTGGCGTCCCTCTTCCGCTCCGCGCTCGCGCGCGGCGAGGCGCCCCGCGTCTTCGAGGACGGCGGTCAGCGCCGGGACTTCGTCCACGTGCGCGACGTCGCCGCCGCGAACGTCCTCGCGCTGGAGAGCACCGGTAGTCGGCCCTCCGGCTCCCTCACCACGTACAACGCCGGCAGCGGCGACCCCCACACCGTGGGCGAGATGGCGACGGCCCTCGCCCGTGCCGGCGCCGGCCCGACGCCGGTGGTGACCGGCGAGTTCCGGCTCGGCGACGTCCGGCACATCACCGCCGACTCGTCCCGGCTCCGCAGGGACCTCGGCTGGCGGCCCGGGGTCGGCTTCGCCGAGGGCATGGCCGAGTTCGCCCTCGCTGACCAGCGCGCCTCGGCGTTGCTCGGCTGACCTGGCCACGGCGGGGCCGGCGGCACAGAACGGGACGGCGCGGGGCATGGGCCCGTCATGGGGAGCGCCGGAGTCCGCCGCGCACAGGGCGCTTCTCCGCCGGGCGATGCCACGCACGGGACGGCGCGGGGCCCACCCTCGCGGGCGTCCGCCCGCGCCCGCGGGCAGCCCCCTCCGCCCGGCGATGCCCCGCCGGGCGGAGGGGCTCCCGCCCCTCCCGACAGGGCCCGCCCCCGCGTCCGTCGCTCCCGTCGCTACGTCACCGACACTTGCTCCTGCGCCGCGGGGAGGGTCACCTCGAACGTGCAGCCGCCGGGGACGTTGCGGACTTCGGCTCTGCCGGCGTGGGCCTCGACGATGCCCCGGACGATGGCCAGGCCCAGTCCCGCGCCGGCCGGTGGGGTCCGGGCCTCGGTGCCGCGCCAGCCGGTGTCGAAGACGCGCGGCAGGTCGTCGACGGGGATGCCGCCGCAGCCGTCGGTGACGGACAGCACGACGGAGTCGGCACGGCGTTCGGCGGCGACCGCGACCGTTCCGTCGGCCGGGGTGTGCCGGATCGCGTTGACGAGGAGGTTGGCCAGGACGCGGGTCATCTCCTTGCCGTCGACCTCGACGGGTACGGGGGCGACCTCCTCCCCCACCAGCCGTACTCCGTGCTCGCGGGCGAGCGGGTCGGCGCCGCTGAGCGCGTCGCCCACCAGGTCGTACACGGAGACGCGGCTCGTGCTGAGGGAGAGCGCACCGGCGTGGATGCGGGAGAGTTCGAACAGGTCGGTGACCATGGCGGCGAGGCGATCGACCTCGGTGCGGATCTGCCGGTGGTAGCGGGCGGGGTCGGCGGCCATGCCGTCCTCCAGGGCCTCCGCCATCGCCCGCAGGCCGGCGAGCGGGGTGCGCAGATCGTGGGAGATCCAGGCGACCAGCTCACGGCGGGAGGCTTCGAGGGAGCGCTCGCGGGCCCGGGACGCTTCGAGTTTGGCGCTGGTGACGGCCAGCTCGTGGGTGAGGGCGGCGAGTTCGGCCGTGGCGGCGCCGTCGGGGGCGGAGAAGCTGCCGCCGTCGCCGAAGTCCCGCGCGGCGCGGGCGAGGGCGCGGCTGCGGGCCACCACCCAGCGGCCGAGGACGAGGGCGGTGCCGAGCGAGACGAGGGCCGCCATCGCCACCACGACCGTCACGACCCACAGGTCGTGCGCCGACAGGAACATCGCCTGGGCGACGGCGAGCGTCCCGGCGAGCATGGCGGTGACCGTGACGGCGGCGACGACCGTCAGGGAGACCGCGACCGAGCGGCGCCGTACGAGCCGCAGGACGACGGCACCGGCCGCGCCGGCGCATACGGCGCCGGCCAGAGCGAACGCGGCGATGAGGAGTACGTCCTTCACGCCGCCCCCTCCTCGCGGCCCGCTTCGAAGCGGTAGCCGACACCCCACACGGTCTGGATCAGGAGGGGCCGTGCCGGGTCGTCCTCGATCTTCGACCGCAGCCGGCGGACGTGCACCGTGACCGTGGACAGGTCGCCGAAGTCCCAGCCCCACACCCTCCGCATCAGGTCTTCCCGGGAGTGTGCCGTCCGGGGGTGCTCCAGGAAGAACGCCAGCAGATCGAACTCCCTCAGCGTGAGGGCGATCTCGGCGCCGCGCCGTGTCGCCCGTCTGGTGGCGGGGTCGACGACGAGGTCCCCGGCCCGCAGCCCCGGCCGGACGACGGCCCCGGCCGCCGACCGGCTGCGGCGCAGTACGGACTCCACGCGCAGCACCAGTTCGCGCGGGCTGAACGGCTTCGTGACGTAGTCGTCCGCGCCGACCTCCAGGCCGGTGATCCGGTCCTCCTCGTCGCCGCGCGCGGTCAGCATGATCACCGGCACCGGCCCGTCGGCGCGCAGCCGGCGGCACACCTCCAGACCGTCCAGGCCGGGCAGCATCAGGTCGAGGACGACGAGGTCCGGTCGGCGTTCCGCGGCGCGTCGCAGGGCGTCGGTGCCGTCGCCGGCGTGCTCGACGGTGAGGCCGGTCCGCTCCAGGTAGCCGGTGACGACCTCGGCCACCGTCGGGTCGTCGTCCACGACCAGGATCCGGGCCCGGTCCGCCGGGCCGGTGTTCTCGTTCATGCCGCACAGCGTCGCACCCGCGGGGACCGTCCGGCCATGGCTTCCTGGGGCACCTCGGGTGACGTCCGCGTTTCGTAAGGACTTCCGCGGCCCCGATCCGCCGCTCACTTCCTACGGTGGGTCCCGTGACCTTGACCGTAGACGTCGTCCTTCCCTGTCTCGACGAAGCCGAGGCCCTGCCCTGGGTCCTCGGCCGCGTCCCCGCCGGATGGCGGGCCATCGTCGTGGACAACGGCTCCACCGACGGATCGGCCGCGCTCGCGGCGGGCCTCGGTGCCACCGTCGTCCACGAGCCCCGGCGCGGGTTCGGGGCCGCCTGCCACGCCGGGCTCCTGGCCGCCGAAGCCGAGTTCGTCTGCTTCTGCGACTGCGACGCCACGCTCGACCCCGGCCTCCTGGCGGGCTTCGTCGAAGCCGTGGCGGGAGGCCGGGGCGATCTCGTCCTTGGCCGGCGTCGTCCCACCCGACGGGGTGCGTGGCCCGCGCACGCCCGGGCGGGGAACCTGGCGCTGTCCTGGCTGCTGCACCGGCGCACGGGGGTCCGGTTGCGCGACCTCGGTCCGATGCGCGCCGCACGTCGCGAGGCGCTCCTCGGCCTCGGGCTCACCGACCGGCGCAGCGGCTATCCCCTCCAGATGGTGGTGCGGGCCGCCGACGCGGGCTGGCGGGTCAGCGAGGTCGACGTGCCGTACCTGCCCCGGTCGGGCCGCTCGAAGGTCACCGGCACCTGGCGGGGGACGTGGCAGGCCGTGCACGACATGCGCAGGGTCCTCGACGAGCCGCCGCTCGCACCCGTGGCGGGTGTCCGTCCGTGACCACCCTCCTCGTCATCGCCAAGCAGCCGCTGCCCGGCCGGGTGAAGACCCGCCTCACGCCCCCGTTCACCTCCGAGGAGGCCGCTTCGCTCGCCGAGGTGGCCCTCGCCGACACCCTGGGTGCCGCGGCCCTGGTCCCGGCCGCGCGACACGTGCTGGTCCTCGACGGGGAGCCCGGTCCGTGGCTGCCGCCCGGGTTCGAGGTCGTCCCCCAGGCGGCGGGCGGGCTCGACGAGCGGCTCGCCGCCGCGTTCGCCGGCTGCGCCGGACCCGCCCTGCTGATCGGCATGGACACTCCGCAGGTGACCCCGGAGCTGCTGGCCCCCGCACTCCGGTGGGACGCATACGACGCCTGGTTCGGCCCGGCCGCGGACGGCGGCTTCTGGGCCCTCGGCTTCGCCGACCCTGTCGCCGTCGCCGCCCCCGCGCTCCTGCGCGGCGTACCGATGTCGCGCCCCGACACCGGCGCCGTCCAGTACGAGCGGCTGCGCGCGGCCGGGCTTCGCGTCGGCGCGCTGCCGCTCCTGCGCGACGTGGACACCGCGGACGACGCGCGGCGGGTGGCGGCGGAGGCGCCCGGCACGCGTTTCGCCGCACGGCACGCCGAGTTGACGGCCGCGGTGTCGGAGGTGGGCGCGTGACGGCGGCGACGGCGTGGCGCTCCGACCCGTACACCGACGCGCTGCGGGCAGGCCGCGGGCCGCTCTTCCTGCGCCGCGACGACGGCTGGCTGCTGCCCCTGGAGGTCGAGCGCTGGTGCGAGGCCCCCGACGAGGCCGACCGGTCCGTCCTGGACCACTGCCGGGGCGCCGTCCTGGACGTCGGCTGCGGCCCCGGGCGCCTCGTCGCCGCCCTCGCCGTACAGGGCAGGCGAGCGCTGGGCATCGACCTCAGCCCGGCGGCGGTGGACCGCACCGTACGGCTCGGCGGGACGGCCCTGTGCCGCTCGGTGTTCGCCCCGCTGCCCGCGGAAGGCCGCTGGGACACGGCCCTGCTCATCGACGGGAACGTCGGGATCGGCGGCGACCCCGCCGCCCTGCTGCGGCGGCTGCGGGAGATCGTGGCGCCCGCCGGGGCCGTGATCGCCGAGTGCGTGCCCGTGGACGTCGACGAGCGCTGCGAGGTCCGCGTCGAGGACGGCCGGGGCGGCAGCGGGGCGCCGTTCCCCTGGGCGCGGGTGGGCACGCGGGCGCTGGCCGCGCACGCCGCTCAGGCCGACTGGAGCGTGGCGACGCGGTGGACGGTGGCGGGCCGCCCCTTCCTGACCCTCGTGCCCGAGCAGTCCCCGGCGGCCCGCCCCTGACCTCGGTCGGCCTCGGGGCGGGTACGCCACCGAGGCCGACCCGTCACCGGCGCGCGCAGCATCCTCACCACCGTGGCCAGCCTCCTCACCACCGTGGGTGGCCTTCTCGCCAGGGCCGGCAGCCCTCTCACCGCGGCGGGACGTCCCGGCGGCGGCGTACGAGGTAGAGCACGCCCGTCACCACCGCGACGGCGGCCAGGACGATCGCCAGGTTCCGCCCGTACGGAAGGGGCAGCACCGACGGGTTGGCCGGCGCACCGGGGCGTACGAGCAGCGGCAGCGTCACCAGGAGCACGCTGCCGGCGACGACCGACGCGCCGCGCAGCAGCCCCCGTCGGCTCCGTCCGACCAGGAGCAGTCCCACGCCGAGGACGAGCGGCGCGAGGATTCCGTCGTGCAGGACGAGCGCGCCCGCCAGCCACACCAGCACACCGAGCGGCTCCGGTTCGCCGGCCGTCAGCCACGCCCCGAGCCCCATCAGGGCGAGTCCGACCCCGCCGATCCCGTACCTGAGCGTCCGCATGCTCCTCACAGCACCTCCAGCCGGTGAACCCACTTGGTCTGCAGCACGCCCGGCCGGCCCGGGGCGATGATCCGCGCCGGGAAGCCGTGGTCCAGGGAGAGGGGCTGCCCGTTGAGCGTGAGCGCGAGGAGGGTGAGCGGGTCGTCGGCGTACGCGGCGCCCAGCTCCGTCACCCGGTAGGCGCCGCCCGCCTCCAGTGAGGTCACCCGGAGCGCCGCGGTGCCCGGCAGTCCGCCGGCCCGCGCGAGGAGCTCGCGCACCCGCACCCCGGCCCAGTCGGCGTCGACGCTCCAGCCCTCGACACAGGCGATCGGCAGCCGGACGTCCACCTGTGGCACCGCCCGGAGCTCGGCAAGGGTGAGCGCGTACGGACGCGGGCCGACGACGTCGAGTCGCCACTCGGCCAGGCGGTGGGCCGACACTCCGGCCGCCGCGGCGGTCCGGTTCACCGGCAGCCCCTGCGGGCCGTGGTCCGGGTGCCGGGGCGCGAGCATGTCGAACGCCTTCAGCGGGGTGAAGGACTGACCGACCGTCGTCAGCGTCACCACGCCGATCGCGCCGCCCGTGGCCAGGAGCAGCGAACGCCTGTCGACGGCGTCCTCCGCCGGCAGCGCGAGCGTCCCTGCCGAGCGCCGACCCCAATGGTCCCTGATCTCAGGGGCCTTGACCGCGATGTGCAGCAGGATCGAGCCGACGGCCAGCCAGGCGACGGCGAAGTGCACCGGGACGAACGAGAAGGGCCACGGATACCACTCCACGATGTTGAGCAGCCCCGTGACGAGTTCGAGGACGGCGGCGGCCACGAACACGGCGACGGACAGCCGCTCCAGGGCGTGCCGCACCGACCGGACCGGCGGCCACACGAACAACCGCGGGTACACCGCCCACAGTTTGACCAGGAGCAGCACGATCGCCGCCAGCCCGGTGGCGACGTGCAGGCCCTGGGTGAACGCGTATCCCCCCACAGGCCGCCCGGGCAGCCGGTCCGCGAGCCAGGCGGGCGGCCGCTGGAGGTAGTGGCTGACGATCCCGGTCGCGAAGCAGACGGCGAAGGCGAGGCCCAGCCACCGGCCGACGGACGTCGCCGTGCGGGCGTCGTGGAGCGGGCCGCGGAAGACCGGGGGTCGGATGATCTCGGCCGGCATGCGGCGCGGCCTGGGCTCGGGGGAGGTCATGCCCTCCATGACACCGCCGGGGCGGGCCCCGTGGGGGCTTCGACACCTTACGAAACCCGAACGCCCCGACGGGTCGCCCGTCCCCAGGCCGGGGGCGCTGCCAGGCTGCGCCCATGCCTCGTGTCAGCCTCCTCACCCGTGCGGTCCTCGTCACTTCCCTGGTCCTCGCCGCTCTGACCACCGCGCTGCTCGCCCTGCTGGACGGCCACACGACCGGTGTCGGCTTCCTTACCGGGTACGCGGCCGCGTGGGGCCTCTTCGCCGTGGCCGTGCTCGCCCTGCGCCGTGCCCCCGTTCGCGCGGTGGTGCCCCTGGTCCTGGCGGGGGCGGTAGCGGTGGCCGTCACCGGGTTGGTGGCGCCGCCGCGTACGAGCACGGACTCCTACCGGTACGCGTGGGACGGCCGCGTGCAGGCCGCCGGAATCTCCCCGTACGACCACGCCCCCGGCGACGCCGAACTCGCCGGGCTTCGCGATCCCTGGCTCTTCCCCGATCGGGGGGCCTGCGCGCGGAGCGGTGGCCTGGCCGGGCTCGCCGACGGCCTGTGCACGCGCATCAACCGGCCCGCCGTCCACACCATCTACCCGCCCGTCGCCGAGGGCTGGTTCCTTCTCCTCCACGCCGCCTCGCCGTCGGATGCCCGTCACAAAGCCCTCCAGATCGGAGGGGCCGCCCTGTCCCTGGCCGTCACCGCTCTGCTGCTGCTCGTGCTGCGCCGTCGGGGCGATCCTCGCCGGGCGGCCTGGTGGGCGTGGTGTCCGGCCGTTCCCGTGGAGGGCGTCAACAACGCCCATGTGGACGTCCTCGCCGTGCTCCTCTCGGTCGCCGCGCTCGTCGTGGTGGTCCGGCGGCGCGCGGTGGGCGGGGCACTGCTCGGTCTGGCCATCGCCGCGAAGCTCCTGCCGATGCTGCTGGTACCGGGGGCGCTGTCCGGGGTGCGGAGCCCTCGTACGGCTTTCACGGTCCTCGGCACCACCGCCGCCACGGTCACGGCCGTGTACCTGCCGTACGTGCTGCTCTCGCACGGCTCGGTGCTCGGATACCTGGGCGGCTACGCGGAGGAGGAAGGCTACGACGACGCCGGCGCGGGCGGCCGGTACGCCCTGCTGCGCCTCGTACTGCCCGACGCGTGGGCGCTGCCCGCCGCCCTGCTCGGTCTCGCCGCGGTGTCGGCCCTGGTCGTCCTGCGCGGGGATGCCGAACGCCCGTGGCGAGGTGCCCTGGTGACCACCGGGACGGCGTTCCTCCTCCTGACGCCCGGCTACTCCTGGTACGCCCTGCTGCTCGTCGCGCTCGTGGCGCTCGACGGCCGCTGGGAATGGTCCTGTGTCGCCCTCGCCGGCGCGGTCGCCTACCTCTCGGTTCCGGTCGCGGGAGCGGGCGTCGTGACGGCGGCGTACGGCACGGCGGCGCTCGCGGTGTGCGCCGGCGCGTGGCGGCGGCGTCGCCCGGGAGCGTACGGCCCCGACTCCTCGTCCCTGTCGGCCGAGCCCCGCGAGCCCGGCATGGTCGGCAAGACACCCTCCGGGGCGCGTATCGAGCCGTGATCACCGGGTGGTCCTGGGGGGCCGACGTGATCCGACCGGTGCACTGTCGCCGGGCGGGGACTCATGGGACACAGCCCGGCACCCGGCTCAGGGTCCGGGGAGGATACGGCGCGTTTCGTAGGCCCACATCGCGATCTCGACCCGGTTGCGGGCGCCGACTTTGGCCATCAGGCTGGCCAGGTGCGTCTTCACCGTGCTGAGGCTGATGTGCAGCGCATCGGCGATCTCGGTGTTGGTCAGCCCGCGAGCGACGGCGAGGAGCACCTGCTCCTCGCGGGCGGTGACGGGGGAGACCGGCTGGGCCACGGGCCGGCCGGCGGGCAGGTCCGCGAATGCCTGGAGCAGACGGACGGTGACGCTGGGCGCGATGAGCGCCTCACCGTCGGACGCCGACCGTACGGCCTGCGCCAGAAGGTCCGGTCCCGTGTCCTTGAGGAGGAATCCGCGGGCGCCGGCACGCAGGGAGCCGTAGACGTACTCGTCCAGGTCGAACGTGGTGATGACGACCACGGCCAGCGGGTCGGCGACGCCCGGGCCGGCGACCAACCGGGTGGCCTCGAGCCCGTCGAGTACGGGCATGCGGATGTCGAACAGGCAGACGTCGGGGCGCCGTTCGCGGGCCAGATATACCGCTTCCTGTCCGTCGGCGGCCTCGCCGACCACCTCGATGCCGGGCTGGGCGTTCAGCATGATCCGCAACCCGGTGCGGATGATCGTCTGGTCGTCAGCGACGAGGACGCGAATGGACACCGCTCTCGGTCCTCACTCTCGGCAGTTCGGCTTCGACATGCCAGCCCCGGTCGGTCCCCGGGCCGACTCGTAGTGTGCCGCCGAGCAGGGTCGCGCGCTCGCGCAGGCCGGTGAGTCCGTATCCGTCGCGGCCCCGGCCGGTGCGCCGGCCGTCGTCGCGCACGCTCACCCGTACCGTGTGCCGTTCCGCGGCGACCCGAACGACGAGCTCGGTCGCGTCGACCGCATGGCGCAGCGCGTTGGTCACCGACTCCTGCACGATCCGGTAGACGGCCGCGTCCACGGCCGGGGGCAGCGCGTCCAGTTCGCCGTCGAGCCCCAGGTCGACCCTGAGGCGACCACCCGGGGTGCGCACCAGGCGCTCCAGATCCGCGACTCCGGCAGGGGGCGCCAGCTCGGCGCCGACCCCGCGGTCGCGCAGCGCGGCGACCATGGCGCGCATTTCCTCCAGCGTGCGCGCCCCTTCCTCCTCGACCCCCTCCAGCGCCTCGACGGCGGCGGACGGGTCGGTGCCCGCGAGCACCCGGCCCGCCTGGGCGATGATCACCATGGCCGACACGTGGTGGGCCACCGTGTCGTGCAGTTCCCGGGCGAGCTGCTCGCGCTCGCGGGAGCGCACCTGCTCCAACTGCCGCTCGCGAGCGGTCACCCGGAACCGCACGGCAGCCCCGACCACGCCGGGCAGCAGCAGGAAGACGAAGCCGACGACGTTCTCGCCGACCGGGGTCTCGTCCGTGACGGAACACAGCGCGCTGGCCCCGAGGATCACCGCGCCGCCCAGCACGATCTCGCGTCCCGATCCCCACCGGGGCAGCGCGTACACCAGCACGACCACGACCGTGCTGGTGTACAGGCCGACGGACTCGCGCGGTGCGGCGACCAGCGAGGCCAGCTGGAGCAGGATCACCGAGCCGAACGCCAGCGTGACCATCGCCAGGGGGCGGGTCCGGCGCCACAGGAGCAGCAGGCACAGCCATACGGTGAACACCACCGCCACCGGCCGCCACACGACGTTCTCGCGCAGGGTGGCCTCCAGCGCCACACCGGCCAGGCCCGCGGCGAGCAGCGCCCAGTCCCGCCGCACCCGGGCGGGCGCGTCGGGCGGCCGGGGTTCGGTCCACAGGTTTCGCACGTCGTCTCGGAGCACGGTTCTCAGCCTAGGGGCAGCGGCGTGCCGCGCATCGGCCGAAAGGACGGGTCGTCACTCCGCCCTGGGGCCGACGGATCCGCGGCCCGCGGGCCGATGCCGCGGAGCGCCGTGGCGGCGAGCCTCTGTATCGGAGGCCGTACACGGACGGCCGACGAGGTGGTTGGAGGACCCGATGCTCTCGAAAGCCCTGTTGCGCCTGGGCGCAAGCGCCGCCCGCCATCCCTGGCGGGTGATCGCGGCATGGCTGATCGCCGCCACGCTCGTCGTGCTCGCCGCCGTCGCCTTCGGCGGGCGGACCGCGGACTCGATGACCGCTCCGGGACTGGACTCCCAGCGGGCCGCGGAACTGATCGAGCGGGCCGGCACCGGACAGGAGGGGATGACCGCCCAAGTGGTCGTCACCCCCGTCGACGCAGGTGCGACGTTCTTCGACGACGACGGCGCGCGCACCGCTCTCACGCGGCTGCGGGCCGAGGTGAAGCGGCTGCCGCACGTGCTCGGTACGAGCGACCCGGCCGGGGCGCTCGACGCGGGCGGGGACACCGCCGTGCGCGGCGGCCTCGTTTCGGCCGACGGGCGGATCGCGGTCGTCCGGGTGCAGTACCCCGACCAGAGCCGGCTGTCGGCCGAAGACCTCGACGCCCTCGTCGATCTCGGCGACCGGCTGCGCGCCGAGCTGCCCCTGCGCGTCGAGATGGGCGGGAACCTCTTCTACGCCTTCTCCGACCCCGACGGCGGCGCGAGCGAGCTGATCGGCCTCCTCGCCGCGGCCGCGATCCTGTTCCTGGCGTTCGGTTCACTCGTCGCCGCCGCGCTGCCGATCGGCATGGCGGTCTTCGGGCTGACCGTCGGGGTCGCCACGATGACGGTCCTGGCGGGGGTGACGGACGTCCCGACCTTCGCCCCCGTCCTGGGCAGCATGGTCGGGCTCGGAGTGGGCATCGACTACGCGCTGTTCGTGCTCGCCAGGCACCGGGAGTACCTCGCGTGCGGGCTCGATCCGCAGGCGGCGGCCGGAAGAGCGGTGGCAACGGCGGGGCGGCCGGTGGTCTTCGCCGGCGGCACCGTCGTCGTGTCGATCCTCGGCCTCGCGGTCGCGAACGTGCCGTTCATGACGGTGGGCGGGGTTGCCGTCTCGATCGTCGTCCTGACGATGGTGCTCGCGTCGGTGACGCTGCTGCCGGCCTTCCTCGGCGCGGCGGGCCCGCGGCTGGGCCGGGCCGGCCGGATCGGCCGGGCACTTCGGGCCGGGCGGTCGGGCCGCCTCGGCCGACGGCGGGACACGGCGGCGGGCGAAGCCCACGCCGCCGGTTGGCGGCGCTGGATCGGGCACGTCAGCCGGCACCCGGTGCCGTACGCGATCGGCGCGGCGGGGCTGCTGCTGACCGCGACGCTGCCCGTGCTCGGCCTGCGCGTCGGCCTGCCCGACGACGGCTCACTGCCCCACAGCCGTACCGAGCGCCGGGCCTACGACCTCGTCGCCGAGGGGTTCGGCCCGGGCACCAACGGTCCCCTCGTCATCGCCGCGGACCCCGCCGGTGATCCGGGAGTGCTGGACCGACTCGTCGCGGCGGTCGCGGCGGATCCGGGCATCGCATCCGTCGCGCCGACGCACGTCGACCGGGCCACCGGCATCGCGACCCTCGTGGTGTTCCCGACCACCAGCCCTCAGGACAAGGCCACGGCCGACACCATCGCCCGGCTGCGCACCGACGTGCTGCCCACGGCGATCGGGCACGGCCCGGCCAGAGCCCACGTCGGCGGCGCCGCCGCGAGCCTGTCCGATGTGGGCCGACGCACCAGCCAACGCCTGCCGATGTTCGTCGCCGCCGTGCTGGCGATGTCGTTCCTGCTGCTGATGCTGATCTTCCGCTCGATGCTCGTACCCCTCAAGGCGGTACTGCTGAATCTGCTGAGCATCGGCGCGGCCTACGGCATCATGGTCGCGGTCTTCCAGTGGGGCTGGGGAGGCGCACTGATCGGGCTGGAAGCGACGGTTCCGATCGTGTCGTTCATCCCGATGTTCCTCTTCGCCATCCTGTTCGGCCTGTCGATGGACTACGAGGTGTTCCTCCTCTCCCGCGTACGCGAGGAGTACCTGCGCACCGGCGACAACGGCACGGCGATCGTCGAGGGCGTCTCGCGCACCGCCCGGATCATCACCTCGGCCGCCCTCATCATGGTGGCGGTCTTCCTGTCCTTCGCCGTCGCCGACGACCCCTCCACCAAGATGTTCGGGCTCGGCCTGGCCACCGCGATCTTCATCGACGCCACGGTCGTCCGCATGGTGCTGGTACCGGCGACCATGACACTCCTCGGCCGGACCAACTGGTGGCTGCCGAAGTGGCTGGACCGGCTGCTTCCCCGCGGCCCGGTCGGCACCGACGACACCGGCGCGGAACCCGCGGGCGAGGCCCCGCGTCCACGGCTGGCTGACCGTTGACTCCCCTCCTGCCCGCGCCCGCCCATGGCCTCCGGCACCTCGTGAGATGAGTGTGCCCGTTTCGCTCCTCGAGGCCGCTCCCTTCGGCCTGGCGCCGAGTTGTTCGTGAAGGTGGGCGGGATCGTCGCGGGGACGGCGTCAGCGTGCCAGCCGGTCGAGCGCGGCGAGCACCGGTGCGACGCCGTCCTCCAGGGCCAGGCGGTCGGCCAGCGCGCGGGCGCGGGCGGCGTGCGAGCCGTCCCGCGTCGCCCGGCGCAGGGCCTCGGCCAGGGACCCGGAGGTGAGACGTCGCAGCGGGAGGACCGCGGGAGCGGTGCCCAGCGCGGTCAGTCGGGAGGCCCAGAAGGCCGCGTCGAACTGGACCGGCATCGGGACGGTGGGCACGCCGGCTCGCAGGACGGCGCCGGTCGTGCCCGCGCCCGCGTGGTGGACGACGGCGGCAGTCCGGGGGAAGAGCAGGGAATGCGGCACCTCGTCGACGGTCAGGATGTCGTCGCCGTGGGCACCCAGCCCCGCCCAGCCCCGCTGGACGATCCCGCGCACGTTCGCCGCGCGCAGCGCGGTGACGATCTCGCGGCTGACCCGCTCGGGATCGGGGACGGTGGCGCTGCCCAGTCCGACGAAGACCGGTGGAGGCCCGGCGGCGAGGAAGTCCTCCAGCTCTGGCGACAGCTGCCCGGTCTCGTGCGGCCACCAGTACCCGGACACTTCGAGAGGGGCGGGCCAGTCCCGGGGCCGGGGGACGACGAGCTCGCTGTATCCGTGCAGCACCGGTCGCGGCCGCCGGGACCGGCCCGCCGTCGCCAGTCCGTGCCGTCGCCGCAGTGACCGTACGGCGTCGGAGAACATCAGCTCCACCGACGCCATGACGAACCGTCCGCTCAGCCGGTTCCCCACCGGGCCCAGGGACCGCACCCCCAGGACCGGAGCGGGAAACTCCGCGGTCGGATGCAGCGGTTGGAGGTGCAGCCCCAGCGCGGGCACCGACAGACCCTCGGCGAGCGCGTACCCGAGCGGCCCCAGAGCCCCGCCGACCAGCAGGACCTCGCCCTCCCGCGCCGCCTCCACCAGGGCCGCCGTCATCTCGTCGACCGCGCCACGGGCCATGTACGCCAGCCGTACGAGCTTCCCCGCACCGGTCCTCGCGTCGTGCAGCCGCCGGCCCCGCGCGGAGTGCAGTTCCGCACGGGGATCGACGGGCAGCGGACGGAACCGCACCCCCGACCCCGCCACCAGCGGCTCGAACACCGCGTGCGTCGCCAGCGTCACCTCGTGCCCGGCCCGTACGAGACCGGCACCCAGACCCGTGTACGGCGCGACGTCGCCCCGCGAACCCGCCGTCATCATCACGATGCGCACGCCGCCAGTCTGCCCCACCCGGACGCACCACCACCGTAGGACCGGAAACCGGGGGCGCGCCCACCGTCCGTCAGGCTCAGGCGGCGGGGGCCCTGAAGCGGCAGTTCGTGGAGATGGGCGAGGTGGTCGTGCCGTCGGTGGTGCGGACGCGCCGGCCGTAGGCGTGGCCCCGGATCAGCCGGAGCGACTCTGCCGGCCGCGTCGGGGCGGCGACCGCCCGGCGCGCTACCCACGATCGCCGCCCCGCCTGGCACGGGCGGCGCCCCGTCTCGTGGGGCCCCGCCCTCAGGTAGGAGGGGGTGCCGTCAGAAGTGGTCCTGTCCGATCGGGAGGCGCTGCGGGAGGGGCGGCAGCGGGAGCGGGGTGGAGCGGCCGGTGTGATCGGGCGGGGTTCGGCAGGTGAGGTCGGCGGCGGGCAGGCGGCCCGTGGTGAGGTAGGCGGTGGCGGTCGCGTCGGCGCAGGATCCCAGTCCGTAGACGCCGTGGCCCTGGCCGCCGAGGACGGTGACCATGCGGGACCCCTTCAGGGCCCGGTGCAGTCCCCGGCCACTGGCCAGGGGTGTTTGGGAGTCCCACTCGTTCTGCAGGACGAGGGCGGCGACGGAGTTGTTCACCCTGGTGGCGGGTTCGGAGCCGTCCCGCCAGAACGCGCACGGCTTGATGCTCGACGCGAAGTCCCCGTACAGCGGGTACCTCGCCTTGTCGCGGGTGGCGTCGCGCCGGTACCGCTCCGGGTCATGCGGCCAGGCGCGGGTGTCCGCGCAGACCACGGACCAGAAGGCCGCGTCCATGTTGTCCGCCGGGACGGCGGGCTCGTCGGCCGGTGCGTCGGCGGCGCGGGCGGAGTGCGGCGGTACGGGGGCGAGCGGCGTACCGCTCCGTGCCGGCGCCGGAGTCCGGCCCTCGGCGGCGTCCTTGAGCCGCACGACCGTCTCGGCGGCGTACGCCACGTCGAAGAACACGGCCCGCGACCCGAGCCGGATGTCGTCGCCGGACAGGGCGACGCCGTCGAGCACGATCGGCTCGCGGTCCGCACGGGCGACCAGCGCCCAGTACGTCGCACCGACTTCGGCAGGGGTGGCGCCGAGCCCGTACGTCGCGTTCCGCTCCGCCGCCCAGGCGGTCCACCGCGTGAACGCCGGTTCCGCCCCCTCGGCCCATATCCGGATCATGCCGCGCCAGATCCGCTCCGGGTCGACCGCGCTGTCGAGCACGAACCGGTCGGCGCCCTTCGGGAACATCTGCGTGTAGACGGCTCCCAGATACGTTCCGTAGGAATAGCCGAGGTACGAGATCTTCTTCTCGCCGAGCACCTCACGGATGACATCCATGTCCCGTGCGGTGTTGCGGGTGGTGAGGTGCGGCAGGACGGCGCCGTTCCGCGCCCGGCACTTCTCCGCGACGGTCCGCGCCCACTGGACGTCCTTCCGGAACGTCTCCGCCTTGTACGGGCGTTGCCACGCCCTCTCGTCGTCGTTCAGCCCGCAGCTCACCGGGGCGCTCCGGCCGACACCCCGGGGGTCGAAGCCGATCAGGTCGTACCGCTTCTTCACGTCGTCGGACAGCATCGGCGCCATCCAGAGCGGCATGTCGAGGCCCGATCCGCCGGGCCCGCCGGGGTTCAGGAGCAGCACACCGCGCCGGTCACGGGCGCTGGTCGCCTTCGTCCGCGACACGGCGACGTCGAGTGTGCGTCCGTTCGGACGGGCGTAGTCGAGGGGCACCTCGACCGTCGCGCACTCGTACTCCGCCGGCCCTCCGGCGTCACAGGGACTCCAGCGCGGCTTCTGCCGCCCGTAGCGGGCGAGCGGGTCGACGGAAGGCGTGACGCCGGTCGCGGTGGCGGTCCGGGGCGCCGGTCCGGCCGCCGATGCCACGGCGGGGGTGAGCACAGGGAGGAGCGTCGCGATGGCGCCGAGGGCCAAGGCGGGCACTGTTCGTCTGCTTCGCACGGTGATGGAGATCCTCGCGTGAGGTGGACGGTCGGTCCCAAGCAGCCTTTCTCATAAGGGACTTGTCCGAATCCCCCCGAAGGACGGCATCATCTCCACCCAAGGGAGGACCCGACCTCGACCGCTGCCGCCGCATGCCTCCCCAGGGGTGAACCCGCGGGCCGGCAGCCGCCCGGGCGGCGTCGGGAGGCGTCGGGAGGCGTCAGGCGGGCTTGCGTAGGGCATGGGAGAGGCGTTCGCCGAGTGCGCGGTCCATGGCAGGTGCGGAGTCGATGCCCATGGCGGCCGCCAGGTCGCGCACGTGGAGGTCGGCCAGGGCCTCGGTGAGTTCGGCGAACGCGGCCGCGGCGGTCCGGCCGCGATGGAGGCCCGCGGCGACGGCGGTGATCCCGACGAGGGCGGCGGGCCACCACCACACGCCGAGCAGCAGGTATCCCGCGCCCCAGGCGCTCAGCCGGGCCGCCGCGCTGAACCGTACGCGGGCGGCGTGCAGTTCGGCGCGTGTGCCGTCGGCGGCGAGGAGCCAGAGGTGGGGCCAGGCCGCAGCCAGGTCCAGGCGGTACACGCGCCAGAGCCGTTGGCCGGGTGCGGCCAGCCGGTCGCCCATGGCGAAGGGATGGCGAGGCGCGGCGGCGGCGATGCGGTCGCGGGCGGCGAAGTGGCTCTCCGCGAGGCCGGCGAGCCGGTCGGCGTCGTCCGCCCCGGCGATGCGGGCCCGACCGGCGGTGACCAGTGCGGCGCGGAACGCGGCGTCGGCGGCGCGCCAGGTGCGCAGCCGGCGGGCGGCGAGGCGGCGCAGCAGGGGCCCGCGGGGTTCGGCGCACCAGAGGAGTTCCACTCCGGCGCCGAGGGTCTGGGCTGCCGTGCCGATCGCGGCCGCGGCGAGCAGCACTCCCAGGGCGACGAGGGCGATGGTTCCCGCGCTCCGGGACGCGGGGGAAGCGGCCAGCGTGTCGAGCCAGGTCCGCAACTTTCCCATGTCGGACCAGTGTTCGTGGCCGAGCACCGTCGCCGTGGTCGCGGCGGCGATGAAGAGCAGTCCGGGCAGGGCCAGCAGCGTCAGCCACCGCTCGGCGATGCGGCCCCCCAGTGCGCTGAGGAAGGCGCCGGTCACCGGAGGGGCACCACGTTCAGCGGACCGTCGATGATGCCGCAGGCGGGCGGGTCGGGGGCGTCCGCGTCGGGGGCCTCCACGCGTCCGCATCGGCCTGTGGGACACGCGAGCACGTACAGGGCGGGATGCCCGGGGCCGGCCACCGGCAGGCTCTGGAAGCCGGGAACGGAGGGCGGGGGCGTCGTGCGGTACGAGCCGAGCCCGGCGCTGTGTCCCGCGGCCAGCAGCAGCTCTTCCAACTCGTCCAGTCGCTCGCCGAGTTGCTCGGGCGAACGGCCGTCGCGCAGGGCGGCGACGATGGCCTCGACGAGCCGCGCCCCCGGCTCGCCCAGCGCGCCGAGGTCCGGCGAGCGGTCGGTGAGCCGGCGGCAGAGTTCACCGAGCCGCGCATCGCCCGGGTCCGCCCCGTCGGTCGTGTTCGCCACGCTCCCGCTCCCCCTCGGACGCCGGTTGCCGCTTCGTGCCGATTGTAGGGGCGGACCTCGGCGATCCGAGGGCTTCTTGGCTATCGTGAACACGGGCCGGGCCGTGGAAGTCGCGCGGAGGACGCGCGGTCCTGGGCGGCGTCAACCGGGGGTGGTCGTGGTCAGCGCGGCGGATGCGACAGCAGCCGGAGGAGTCGGCGGACGGCCCGGCGCCGATCAACTGCTGCTGCTCCACCTGAGGACGGGCGACCGCGAGGTGCTCGACGAGGCCATCCGCTCGTACTGCCGGGAACTCGCGGCCACGGAGCCCGGCGACGCGTCCGTGCCGGGCCGCGCCGGCAATCTCCTGATCGCCCTGCACCGCCGTTGGCAACTGACGGGCGACGCGGACGATTTGGCCGCGGTCATCGCCTTCGGCCACGAGCGGGTGCCGGCCGAGCGGTTGTCCGCCGGGCAGTCGCGCCCCGGGCAGTTGCCCGTCGAGCGTTTATCCGCCGGACAGTTGCTCCCCGGGCATTTGTCAGCCGATCGCGTCCGCCCCCAGGACGTGGTCCTCCTCGCCTTGGCGTACCGTCAGCGCTTCGACCTCCACGGGCATGCCGACGATCTCGACCGGGCGGTCGAGCTGTTCGATCGCGCCGCGGACCTGCCGCAGGACGCCACGACCGGCGCGCGGACGCTGGCCTCGCTGGCCGAGGCCCTGCAGGTGCGGCAGAGGAGCGGCGGCCACGGCGGCGAGGGCTCCGGGACGTCCGACGGGGCGGACATCGCGCGGGCGATCCGTACCCTGCGGGACGCACTGGAGATCCTGCCGCCCGGCTCCCCCGACCGGCCCGGCTACCGCACCAACCTCGCCACGGCGCTGCACAGCTCCTATCTGCACGGCGGCAACACAGCGGCCCTGCAGGAAGCCCTGGCCATGTGGCGGGCCGCGCTGCGCGAGAGCCCGCCGGGCAGCGCGGTACGCCCGCTGGTGCTGGCGAACCTCTCCCAGGGCCTTCGGCAGTGGCACGATCACCACACCGACGACGCGCACCGCGCGGAGATGCTGGAGGTGCACCGCACCGCCCTGGCCGAGACACCCGCCGGCCACCCGCACCGTCCCGAGCGGCTCGCCGGTCTGGGCGTCGCCCTGCGTCTGGCCGCCGAGGACGACGGTGACCCCGGCCTGCTGCGCGAGTCCGCGCGGCTGCTGCGCGAGGCCCTGCCGCTGTACGCCGCCGACGCCCCCGAGCGGGCCACCAGGATGAACAGCCTCGGCAACACCCTGCATCGGCTCGCCCAGGCGACCGGGGACGCGGCAGTGCTCGACGAGGCGATCGCCGTGCTGCGGGCCGCCCTGGCGCGGCAGCGGCCGGGCACCGGCCCGTACGCCGACACCCTGGCGAACCTCGCCGTGACGTTGCGGGAGCGGGCCCTGCAGACGGACGACCTGGACTCCCTGAGGGAAGCCACCCTGCTTGCCCGCGACGCGCTCGACGCGACGCCGGCCTCCGCCGCCGCGCAGGTCGTGCGCCTCGCCAACCTCGGTGTGGTGCTCCAGAGTTGGCACGGCGCGACCGGGGACACGGGCGCCGCGGACGAGGCCGTCACCGCGGCCCGTCGCGCACTGGCACTGGCCCCACGGGCAGGCGTGGTCCGCGCGGACCGGTTGAACCACCTGGCCAACGCCCTGCGCGCCCGGTTCGACGGGAGCGCCGACACAGCGGACCTGGACGAGGCGATCGTCCTCCTGGAGGAGGCCGCCGAGCAGGTGCCGTACGGCGATCCGACGCTGGCACTCGTACTGTCGAACGTCGGATCGGCCCGGCTGACGATGCATCACCACAGCCCCCGCGAGGGGCTCCTGGAGCAGGCGGTGAGCGATCTGGGCCGGGCCGTCTGGGCCGTTCCGGAGGGCGGTTCGACGCACGGCTCCTTCCTGCGGTCGTACGGCGACGCGCTGCGTGCCCTCCACCACCGGGACGGCGACCCGGGCGTGCTGCGGGCCGCCGAGGACGCCTACCGGCAGGCCGCCGGTACGAAGGCCATGCCCGCCTACGAGCGGGTTCTGGCGGCCTGGGACTGGGGAGCGGCCGCGGCGGCAGGACTCCGCTGGGACGAGGCGGTGCGCGGTCATGAAGCAGCCCTGGGACTGCTGCCGTTCGCCGCGTCCGGCCGGTTGGCCCGCGGCGACCAGGAGCGCGGCCTGTCCCGGGTGCGGGGTCTCGCCGCCGAGGCCGCGGCGTGCGCGGTCAACGCGGGGCGGCCGGAACACGCGGTGGTGCTCCTGGAGCAGGGCCGGGGCGTCCTGCTGAGCCGGGCCATGGCCACCCGGGACGGGATCGGACGGCTGCGGGGAGCTCATCCGGGCCTCGCCGAGCGGTTCACCTCGCTCCGTGACCGGCTCGACGCGCTGGAGGCCGCCGACGCGGCGGAGACGGCCCTGGGGCGGCTGTCGCCCGGTACCGCGGACCGGCGGCACACGCTGGCGAGCCGCCTGGAAGAGCTGGTGGCCGAGATCCGCGGGGCACCGGGCTTCGCCGATTTCCTCGCCGCGCCGGACGAGGACGCGCTGCTCGCGTGCGCGGCGGACGGCCCGGTGGTGCTCGCCTACTGCAGCGGCTACCGCAGTGACGCCTTGGTCCTGCGTCCGGGGGGCGTCCTCCTCGTATCGCTGCCGCGGGCCACGCCGGACGCGGTCGGCGCACAGGCGGACCGGCTTCGGCAGGCGCTCGCCGACGCGAGGGACCCGGCCCGCGACAAGGCCGCCCAGCGGACCGTCGCCGAGGTGCTGGCATGGACGTGGGACCACGTGACCGGTCCGGTGCTCGACCGGCTCGGGCTGTCCGGCGCTCCTCGGGCGGACGGCGGGCTGCCCCGGCTGTGGTGGTCGCCGGGCGGCACGCTGGCCGCCCTGCCGCTGCACGCGGCCGGTCACCACGGCGACAGCACCGACACCGCGCCGCGGCGGGCGGACGAGTTGGGGCCGCGAACGGTCATGGACCGTGTGGTCTCCTCCTACACGCCCACCGTCAGGGCTCTCCAGTACGCCCGTGACCGGGCCGCCGTCCCTTCGCCGTCCGGCCGGCTCCTCGCCGTCGCCCTGCCACAAACCCCGGGAGCGCGGCCGCTCGGCGGGGCGTTACGCGAGGTGGAGGCGCTGCGCGCGCTGCTGCCGACCGATGTGCTGTGCGGGGAGGGGGCCACGTTCGACCAGGTCATGGCCGCCCTGCCGGACCACTCCTGCGTCCACTTCGCCTGCCACGGGGTCAGTGACCCCGCGGACCCGTCGGCGGGCCGGCTGCTGGTACACGACCATGCGACACGGCCGCTGACGGTCCGAGAGATCGCCCGTCTCGACCTGCCTGCCGCGCGACTCGCGGTGCTCTCGGCCTGCGAGACGGCGCGCGCCGACGGGGACCTCGCCGACGAGGCCATCCACATCACCTCCGCCTTCCAGCTCGCGGGATATCCCCACGCCGTCGGCACGCTCTGGCCGGTGCACGACGCCGTGGCCGTCCGCGTCACCCGCCTCCTCTACCGCGGGCTGCGCACCGGCGACGGCGACGGCGGTCCTGCCCTGGACCACGGCCGGACGGCGACCGCACTGCACCAGGCGGTCCGGGAGTGCCGCACCGCGTTCGCCGCCAGCCCGAGCCTGTGGGCCGCCCACGTACACGCGGGTGCCTGAGGGCGCTCGTACGAACCGTCCGGACCGTACGCACACAAGGAGATGGTCACGATGAGCCGGTGGTGGCGCAGGACGCCTCGGGAGGACGCGGAGAGCGGCGCGGACGTCACGGCGGGATCGTCAGGAGCCGGCCGGGAACAGGAGCAGAATCAGGTACGGCGACAGGAGCCGGAGCAGGCGTACCCGCAGGAACAGGAGCCGGAACAGGAGCCGGAACAGGAGCGGGAGGGGCGGGCCTGGCGGCCGGTCGGCGGACGCATCACCGTCACGGAGGTGACGGAGGGCGGCCCGCAGAACGAGATCGCGCAGGTCGAGATCTCCCCCGAGGAGTGGCACACCCTGCGCGCCCGTGCCGTCGTCGCACGGCTGGGCGCCGAGCATCCGGAGGCGCTCGACGCGGTGCGCGAGCTGGCCCGGGTCCTCGCGTCGACCCCCGGGCGCGGGGAGGAGGCGGTGACGTTCTACCAGCAGGTGGCCCGAGGCCAGTGGACCGTCCTGGGACCCCGTCACGAGGAGACGCTGCGCACCTCCGCCGAACTCGCCGACGTGCTCCACCGGACCGGACAGCTGCAACTCGCCGAATCTGCTTGGCGCGACACCTTCCGCAGCCAGTCGGAGACCCTGGGACGCGACCACCCCGACACGCTGCGCAGCGCGGCGGGGCTGGCCACCGTCCTGGAGGACCTGAGGCGCGCGCCCGAGGCCGAACCGCTGCAGCGGGACGTGTGGGAGCGGCGCACCAAGCTGCTCGGGCCCGATCATCCCGACGTGCTGAGCGCCGCCAACTCGCACGCCTCGTCGCTGATCAAGTGCGGCCGCCACAAGGAGTCCGAGCGGGCGCTGCGCGGCCTGGTGCCCCGACTGGAGCAGCGCTACGGGCCCGACCACGAGCGCACCGCGGCGGCCCGGGCCAATCTCGGTGCCGTACTCGTCCGGCTGAACCGCCACAGCGAGGCGGAGGGTCACCTCCGCGCCGTCATCCGGTCCTTCGAGGCGACCTTCGGTCCGCGCCACGAGAGCACCTTCACCGCGCGCAACAACCTGGCTGCCGTCCTGCACGCCATGGGGCGCGAAGAGGACGCCGTCCCCGTCCTGCGGGACGTCCTGGCGGGCCGGGCGGCCCTGCAGGGCGAGGACCACCCGAACACCGTGTCGACCCGGGACAACCTCGCGAACGTCCTGATCGACGTGGGACAGCACGCCGAGGCCGCCGCGCTCCTCGATCGCTGCGTCCGCGACTACCGGCGCATCTACGGGCCGGGACACCCCCGCGAGCGGGCCGCCGAGGAGAAGCTGGCCTGGCTACGGGAGGAATCCCGCTGAGGCGACACCGGGCGGCCGGGCCCTCCATGGCCGGGGTGCCACCCGGCGCGTCCGTCGTTCAGTCGCAGCAATCGCAGCAGCACTTGCACGGGTTGCAGCAACCGCCGCCTCCGCCGCAGCCGTCGCCCGATCCGCCGCCGGAGCCACCGGAGCCGCCGAAGCCGTTCCCGCCACCCGAACCACCGGACGAACCGCCGGAGTTGCCGCCGCCGCGGCCGCCGAACCAGCCGTCACCGCCGGAGCCGTCCCGGCCGGATCCGTCCCGGCCGGAACCTTCCCGGCCGGAACCGCCGTCGCGGTTGCCGTCGCCGAACTGGATGGGCTCGCCGTCGTCCTGGCCGCCGTCGTCGTCGCAGCGGCAGCAGTTGTAGCACAACCGGCAGTCGCCGCACAGGCGCCCCCACTCGTGACACCGGCGGCACTGCCCCTCCGGCCGGCCGGAGGCCATCGCCCCACCCTCCGGGGCCGTGCCCGAGAGCGCCCCGACGCCGCACGTCGTGCCCGTGCCGGCCTCGGAGGCCGTCTCCGTGGCCGTACGGCGTCCCAGCCAGGGCAGCATGCGCGGGGCCCGCGCCTGGCGGCGGTGCTGGTGATGACGGCGGCGGGGGTCGAAGACCCGGTCGACGGCGCGCTCCAACTCGCCGCCGAGGAGCGCCCGTACCAGCCGCGCGTCGACGAACTCAGCGTCGGACAGGGCGAGTCGGATTCCATGGACGGCGTCGTCGCACAGCCGGCGCACCTCGGCACGGTCCGCGCCGGTGACGGCGATCGGGTTCCACGCTCCAGACGCCCGATCCGCGTCCAGGTCCTCCACCGCGTCCAGCAGGTGCGCCAGTCGGCCGAACAGGCGACCGGCCTCCGTGAGCGGTTCGGTGTTGCCCGGCCGGTCCGTGAGCACCGCGGTGTACGCGAAGGCGGCCGCGGTCGCCGTCTCCGTGGGCTCCGTGACCGTCAGCAGCGACCCGCCGGGCCCGGTCGACCGCTCGACCTCCGGCTGGCGTCCGACCGCTTCGAGCAGCACCGCGGTGTCGAAGCCGAGCCGGTCGCCGCCCGCGGCGCCCGCGCGGTCCCAGCCGTGGGCGATCCGGCGTGCCGCCAGCGCCACCGGGCGGCGCCCCACCAGGCCGTCGCCGTCGGCCACATGGTCACGTATCTTCGCCGCGGCCAGCACCAGCGACACCGTCGCGGCCAGCCGCGCGCCCTCGCCCTGCGCGACGTCCGCCGACCGCATCCCGCGCAGCGGGCACGGACCGGCACCCCGGCGCCAGTCCCCCGTCCGCTCCGACTGCGCTTCGGTCAGCACCGAGACGATCAGGCCGTCGTAGTTGGTGGCCACCCTGGCGAACTGCCCGTACTCGCTGCGCAGCGCCAGGCACAGCCCGCACAGATGCGCCATCCACTCGCTGCGCAGGCCCTCGCCCAGGCGATGGCGGCACGGCCTGATGATTCCGAACACCGAAGTTCTCCCCCGTAGAAACTGCTCCCCGCGCGCATCCGGCCGGAAGGCTCACGGACGCACGACGGCACATGAGGCACGACGGCACACGCGGTTCGACCGCACGTGACACCGACCGCACGTGACGCCTACCGCACGTGACATCGACGCGCGGCCGACATCCTAGAGGGTGCCCGCCCCACCGGCCGTTCCCGGAGAAGAGCACGCCGGGCGGCCGGCGGTGTCAGGGGCGTCCGCGCCACTGGAGGACCGTGAGGGCGGTGCCGACCTCGATGGTGTGCTCGGCGAGGGGGCGCGGGAGGAGCCGGTCGGCGCGGGCCAGTCGGCGGAGCAGGGTGTTGCGGTGGGTGAACAGCCGGGCGGCGGCCCGGGTGGCGTTGCACTGCTCGGCGATGAAGACGCGCAGCGTCTCGGTGATCTCGGGTGGTGCGGTCTCCAGGTCGCCGAGGGTGCGGGTGACGAACCGGTCGGCGCGTTCGGGGTCGGCGGTGAGCAGGGCGACGAGTTCGACCTCGTGGTGGAAGGCAAGCCGTGAGGGCGAGGTGAGACGCGTGAGCATCTGCTGGGTGGTCAGGGCGTCGAGGTGACTGCGGCGGAACCCGTCGACGCCCGGCGCGGTGGATCCGATCGCGACCCGCACGTCCGGCAGTTCGTCCAGTGCGGCGCGCACCCGGTCGCCGTCGGGTCGACCGTGCACCCACAGCCAGCGGGTGGCGGCGCCGGCGATGACGCTCAGCGGGCGCAGCTGGCCGGCGGCCCCGGCGAGCGCGTCCGCGGCCCGGTCGAGCCCGCTCAGGTCGGCGTCGGGGGCGACGGTCCACACGATCGCGGCGGTGTGTGTCGCGTGCAGCCGGTAGCCCAGCAGGCTCTCGGCGCGCTCCCGCGTGATCGGCGCCCCCTCGAGCAGCAGGGCGACGGCCTCCCTGCGCTCCGCGTGGGTGCCGCGGGTGAGCTCGTCCCGCTCGACGCGCATGCGGGCCGAGATCGCGCCCACGGTGTCGTCCACGAAGGCGGCAATGGAGCGCAGGGACACGTCGAGGAGTTCGGAGAGCTCCTGCGGATCGCTGGTGAGCGAGCAGGCGATCTGCGTCCACATCCGTACGGCGACGCTTTCGCCGACCCGGTAGGCGTCCAGGGCGGACTCGTCCAGGCCGCGCCGGATCATGTCCCGGGCGACGGCCAGGGGCGCCTCCGTGTCGTTGGCCGGGACCGGCTCGCCCGGTGCTCGGACGTTGGAGGCCGCCCAGAACAGCAGGTTGGAGCGGTTGGTCCGGCGCGTTCCGGCGGCCAGCACGGGATCGTCGGCGATCTGCCCCCTGGCCCCGCCGGCCAGGGTCGCCGCGTCCAGCTCGGCGAGCCAGTCGTCCGAGGGGTTGAGCGCGATCTCGGCACCCCGGCGGATCAGTTCCCGCACTCGGGGAGAAGGCGGCTGCCACGACATCCCCTCATCGTACGGGTGCAGATCGCCACACAGGCCGCCAGGGACGGGGCAGTTTGCACATTGCCGCCCGGTGGTGCCGGCAGCAGCATGGACGCACCGCCCCTCCGACACCGCCGGGAGCCGCCCGTGTCCACGTCCCCTGCCAGGTCCGCCGTCGAGCACCTCGACGTCCTCGTCGTCGGAGCCGGGATCTCGGGCATCGGTGCCGCCCGGTACCTGAAGACGGAGCTGCCGTCGAAGAGCTTCGCGATCCTCGAAGCCCGCCGGGCCTCCGGCGGGACCTGGGACCTGTTCCGCTACCCGGGCATCCGGTCGGACTCGGACCTGCACACCTTCGGCTACGAGTTCAAGCCCTGGCGCGACGAGCAGTCCATCGCCGACGCGCCCCGGATCCTGGCCTACCTGCGGGAGGCGGCCGCCGAGAGCGGTCTGGACGCGCACACCAGGTACCACCACAAGGTGCTCGGCGCGTCCTGGTCGACCGACCGGGCACGGTGGACCGTCGAGGTCGAACGCACCGACACCGGCGAGCGCACCACGCTGACCTGCGGCTGGCTGTTCTGCGCGGGCGGCTACTACCGCTACGACGAGGGCTTCACTCCGCGGTTCGAGGGCGTGGAACGCTTCCGGGGCACGCTCGTGCACCCGCAGCACTGGCCGGAGCGCCTGGACTACGCGGGCAAGCGCGTGGTGGTCATCGGCAGCGGGGCGACCGCCGTCACCGTCGTACCGGCGATGGCGGACACCGCCGCGCACGTGACCATGCTCCAGCGCACCCCGACCTACGTCCTGCCGGTGCCGCGCGCCGACCTGATCGCCAACACGCTGAAGAAGTACCTCGGGCAGCGGCGCGGCTACGCGCTGACCGGGCGCAAGAACATCGTCCAGCAGCGCCTGATCTGGAGCTTCTGCCAGAGGTTCCCGAAGGCGGCGCGGCGTCTGATCCGCTGGATCAACACCCGCCAGCTGCCCGCCGGTTACCCCGTCGACCTGCACTTCAACCCGCCGTACGACCCGTGGGACCAGCGCCTGTGCGCCGTCCCCGACGGGGACCTGTTCCGGGCGATCCGCGACGGTCGGGCCTCGGTCGTCACCGACCGCATCGCCGGCTTCACCGAGCAGGGCGTCCTGCTGGAGTCCGGCCGGGAGCTTGCGGCGGACGTCGTCGTCACGGCGACCGGGCTGAACGTGCAGGCGCTGGGCGGCATCCGCCTCACCGTCGACGGCCGGGAGGTGCGGCCGGCCGACACCCTCGCGTACAAGGGCATGATGCTGTCCGGCGTGCCGAACTTCGCCTTCGCGATCGGCTACACCAACTCCTCCTGGACGCTGAAGGTCGGCCTGCTCTGCGAGCACTTCTGCCGACTCCTTGCCCACCTCGACGCCCACGGGTACGACACCTGCCGACCCGAGCCGGCGGACCCCGGGATGGCGACCCGTCCGTTCCTCGACTTCGGGGCCGGCTACGTCCGGCGCGCCGTGGACTCGCTCCCCCGCCAGGGGGACCGCATGCCGTGGCTGACCTCGATGGACTACCGCGACGACGTCAGACTGCTGCGGTCCGGCGGCGTCGCCGACCCGGAACTGCGCTTTTCCCGGTCCGCCGCCCGCGCGGAGGTGACGACGTGACCGGCGCGGGCGCGGGGCGGGGGCCGGGGCGGGGCGGGAGACTGCGACTACCACTACGAACAGGAGCACGACTGCGGTGTCAGTCGGCTGAAGTATTCTTCCCGCCACCGCACACCGACCGGGAGGACCAAGAGAATTGTCTGGCCTGTCTGCTTTCCCGCTGCCCTTTCATGCTTCTCGTTCCCTGCCGTTCGCGACGCCTCGGACGCTGCGGGAACTTCAGATCATGCGGTGCAGCGCGCACATTCGGGCGAAGCCGGGATGGTTCGACAAGATGCGCGATGCCGACATCGTGGCCCGGTGGACGCGGGAAGCGGTGGCCCAGGGCCTCACCGAAGCGCAGGTTCGCTACGTGCTTTCCGAACTCGCGCATTACGCCGCGCTGCGGGACGAGCGAACCGGCATCGAGGTGTCCGCCGTCGACGGGGTGTGGCAGTCGGACACGCTCGTCGACGAGAAGCTCGGGTCCCGCCTCCGCGAGGCGGTACGGGTCCTGGAAGAGGTCCCGGAAGCGGAGCAGGACTGGCATCCCGGATCCGACGGCCAGGTCCTGGATCTCGTTCACCCCTCACTGTTCTGCCTGGTGAGGGAGGTGAGCGGTGCGCCCGAGCGGGCGTGGAAGAACCCGACGAACCAGTACTCGCGGTACGAGTTCTCGGAGAAGTTCCAGTGGCTGCCGACGGACGTCGACGTCAGCGACGACGGCGAAGTCGCCTTCCGTTCGTACGTGAACAACGTCCACCCCGAGAAGCACCACGAACTGGCCTCCGTGCTGCCGGAGTTGTTCGCGTGCATGCGTCCGCTGCTGGAGAACGTACTCACCGATCTGCGCCATCCGCGGCCTCCGCGGATCCAGGCGGACCCCTACGGCTGGTACGGCCCGCAGCCGGAGTACCCGAACAGGTCGTCCTACAGCGACGACGAGGCGTTCGCGGAGGCCCGTCGCGCATGGGACCGGGCCCAGGACGACTGGTGGGAGAACCGCCGCCCGGTCGTCCCGGACGCCCCGGCCTTCACCCCGCCCGAGTCACCCGACGCATCCGCCCGGGTCGACCTGCGCGGCCGGCGACTCCAGGTCATCGTCAAGCTCGCCACCCTTCATCTCACCCCGGACAAGCCCGAGTACGCCGGCGGTTCCTGGCACGTCGAGGGAATGCTGAACGAGCGGATCGTCTCGACCGCGCTCTACTACTGGGACAGCGAGAACATCACCGAGAGCCGTCTGAGCTTCCGGTCGGCGCTCGACGACCCGGACTACGAACAGAACGACGACGACGGTCTGCGCGAGGTCTACGGCCTGGAGGACGAGGACGCGCTGAACCAGATGCTCGGGTCGGCATCGACCCCGGCGGGCCGCTGCCTCGCGTTCCCGAACGTCCTGCAACACCGCGTCGACCCGTTCCGCCTCACGGACCCAACCCGCCCGGGCCATCGCAAGATCCTCGCTTTCTTCCTGGTCGACCCGTCGGAGACGATCGTCTCGACATCCGACGTGCCACCGCAGCAGCCCTGGGCGGAATCCTCGACCATGACGCTCGAGCAGGCCGAGAGCTTCCGCGAACAGCTCATGCAGGAGCGCAAGTTCTTCGTCGACGAACACAACGAGCAGCTCTACGAGCGCGAGTTCTCCCTCTGCGAGCACTGACCGCCCGCCGGTTCATCACTCCGCGACGAAGCCTGACCGGCGACGCTCCCGCGGCAGGGCGACAGGGTGGCGGGGCGGCGGAGTCGGGGCCGACAGGTCACGCCCTTCCCGTCCTGCCGCACCCTTCACCTGCGCATCAAGCGTCCCTGTCGGGCCTTTGCCGTGACATCTTCACGGAATGACCACGGTATGGTGATCGGTCGATCCGTATGCCTTCTCACCGACCTCGCGGCCGCCTTAGGATTGCCCTGCGTGCCGGAGGATTCTCGCTGTGTGATGCGGGGTGACACTGCCTGGTCACCGGCTTCGTCATTCGTCATCGGATCCGTGACTCGTGGAATTGGGTGACCCATGCCTCCTCGGCTTGTCGGCCATCAAGGCTCCCTGGCTGGAAAGCAGTTCCCGATCGGCACCACACCGGTAACCCTGGGTCGCAAAGGCGACAACAGCATCGTGATAGTCGGGGAGAACGTCTCACGCTTTCACGCCGAAGTACGCCGTGAAGGCCATGGATTCGTTCTGTACGACAGTGGCAGCAGTAATGGAACGCGGGTCAACGGGACGCGTGTGACGTCGCACGAACTGCAGCCCGGCGACCTCATCGAGATAGGCACCGAGACGTTCCGCTTCGAAGCGGCCGACGCGATGGAGACCATCCTCGACCTCTCCGTACTGCGCCCGCTCGCCCCCTCCGCCCAGGCGACCATGGCGGCGGGGCCGGTCCTGGACGTCACGGTGTCGGGCGGAGGCCCCGTCGGCCTGAGTTTCGCCCTGCTCCTGGAGCACCTCATGGGGCATCGGGTCGCCATCACCGTGTACGACGGGCGCTGGACGCAGGACGGGCCGAAGGTCGTCTGGAAGGACGAAAGCCAGGGCAACGTGCGCCGGCAGCAGGTCGTCACGGTGCAGAGCCGCCAGTACCTGAACCTCCCCGAGGAGGTGCGGGAACGGCTCTTCCGCGGCGACGCGTTCTCCGAGATGTGGCCGGTCGGCCCCGACTCGGTCCGGGGCCACAGCCCGAGGAACCTCCGGATCGCCTACATCGAGGACACGCTCCTCGAACTGGCCAACGAGAAGCCGGACCGCATACGGCTGGTGCCCGCCGCGTTCGATCCGGCCGAACACCAGAAGTCCGGCGCCAAGGATCACGTGCTCGCCGTCTGCGAGGGCGGCCGGTCCCGGACGCGGGAGTACTTCGCCGACAAGTTCGGCAGCGCCGACAAGTCCATCTACTCGCTGCAAGGTCGGCACGTCCAGGACGTCGTCCTGGGCCTGCGCGTCAAGTCGAACCTGACGGACCCGATGACGGTCCTCCTGACCGTGGCCCAGAACCGGTTTCTCCTCAACGCCCTGCGCGGCGAGGGATTCCTCAACATGCGGCTCACCGACGCCGAGGCCGCGGAGGTCGTCGGCATCGATCCGGTCCGGCACGTGTTCGAGGACTGCATCGCCTCCCGCCCGTGCGTCATGGGCCGCGACGAGCACGGCGACTTCCAGTGCTCGACGCACAGCACCCTCTTCCTGCCCGCCATGGTCAGGAGTTCGGCCCTGTGGAAGCGGGTGCTGGAGGGGCTGACGCTGTTCGGCGTGGCCGAGAAGGACCTCAGCGCCGTCACCGCCTTCCGGCTCGACATGGTGCAGCGCCCCAGGTTCACCACCCGTCTGCACTCGGCCACGTCGACGTCACCGGGGACGTACGGATTCCTCCTCGGCGACGCCGCCAACGCCATCCACTTCTGGCCGGGGCGCGGACTCAACAGCGGCCTGGGCTCGGCCATCTCGCTGGCCCGCTCCCTCAACGGCGCCTGGACGGGCAGGCCGTTCCGCGACGCCGACTTCGCGCGCCACGAAGCGGCCATGTCCATGCTCCAGTACCGGCACAAGAGCCGCGCCTGGAACACGATGATCACCACCGACGAGAACGGCGTCAGCCGCCCGATCAAGGACAAGATCGCCCAGAGCATCGAGGAGTCCGAGGGCAAGGACCTCGACAGGAGCGCGGACATCGACGCCCTCGTCGAACGGCTGCGGTCGATCCGCGACCGGCTGGCGTCACGCCTCCCGGGCATGCCCGACGACGCGACGCTCCGGAGCCACCTGGAGTCGCTCGACTCCCCCACCCTGCGCACGCTGTGGGAGAGCGGAGCGTGGGACACCCTGATCGTCGGAGGCGAAGAGGTCGACATCGACATCTTCTACCGGCAGGACTCACCGCCCACGACCGCAGCGGCAAGGACCCCCGCGGCGCCCTGACCACGGAAGGGCGGGGCGCCCCCGTCGGGCCGGTCGAGGGCTCGCCTCCCTCGGCCGGTCAGGCGGCGACGGTGGCGGTCAGGAGCCATCCCGTGCTCAGGAGCCGGACCGCACCGTCGGTCTCGTGAGCACCGAGGCCTTCGGTCAGGCGCCGGCGCGCACGGGCCTGCGCGGCGGGATCGACCGAGCTCAGGAGGTGCCGGCCGGGGCCGGAGTCGAGGAGGAAGTCTGCGGCCTCCTCGGCGGTGCGGCCCCAGGTCCCGTACGCCTGCACGTGTTCGGCGCGCACGCCCTGAAGACCCGCGGTGCGCAGCAGGCCGGTCGCGGTGTCGGGGTCGGCGAGGGAGAACATGCCCGGTCCGCCCGGGGTGCCGAAGCCGCCGATCGGCAGGATGTCCCGAAGCGCGGTGAGCGCGGTGAGCCACTCGTTGCCGTCGGGTTCCGCCGCGGTCAGGAACGCGACGCGGCCACCCGGACGCAGGGCGGTGGCGATGTGGGCGAACGCGGCGGCGGGGTCGGAGAAGAACATGACGCCGAAGCGGCTCATCGCGAGGTCGAAGGCGGCTCGGGGCAGGTCGTGGACCTGGGCATCGCCGTGCGTGAAGGAGATGTTCGCGATCCCCTCCTCGGCGGCGGCGGTCCGGGCCCGCTCGAGCATCGGGCCGGAGAGGTCGAGGCCGGTGGCGTGGCCGTGCCCCGCGGCGCGGGCGGCCAGGCGCGTGGTCGCGCCCGCGCCGCAGCCGATGTCGAGCACGTGCTCCCCGGGGCGAATCGACGCGGCTGCCAGGAGCGGCCCGTCGAAGCCGGCGTTGACGGCGTTCCAGCGGTCGTGGTGGGCGGCCCAGTGCGTGCCTTCGTAGCCGTTCCATGCCCGCGCCTGGGCGGGGTTGGCGGTCTGCTGCATGCGAAATGACCTCCGGTCGAGGAGCGAGAGCCCTAGAATGGGCGCGTGCCCAAACAGTATGGGCAGCTGCCCATACTCGCAATGCCCTTTCTCCAGGAGGAAGTTGATGTCACCGCGCGGAGTAGCCATCGAAGGCCTGCGAGAACGGCTCTTCGACGCGGCGGAGCGCGTCCTCGCCCGCGACGGGGCCGCGGCGCTGACCAGCCGCGCCGTCACCGAAGAGGCCGAATGCGCCAAGGGAGTCCTGCACACCCACTTCACCGGACTGGACGAGTTCGTCGCCGAACTGGTCCTCCACCGGTTCGCCACGGCCGCCGCACGATCGCAGGACCTGCCCTCCCGAGCGGGCACCGGCTCCGTGGACGCCAACCTCGCGGAGGTCTCCGCCGCGGTGCTGTCCCTGGACCCGGGGCTCGTCGGCCTGGCGGTGACCCGTCCGGTGGCGGCCCGGCGCGTCCGGGAGGCCTGGCAGGCCGGCGCCCCCGGCTTCTCCGCCATCCAGGATGCGGTCAGCGGCTACCTCCACGCGGAGCAGGAGCTCGGAAGGGTCGCCGCGCCTCTGGACACGGAGTCGGTGGCGCTCGCACTCGTCGGAACGCTGCACCACCTCCTGATGACCGGCTCGGCCGAGGCGACGCCGGGCTCCCAGGCGCGGATCGAGCGACTCATCCACGCGCTGGTCCGCACGTCATGACGTCCGTCGGGCCGCGTACGTTCGGCGGATGACCAGGACGACCCGGACGACACCGACCCGACCGACCCGGGACACCCGCCACGGTGGGCGTTCTCCCGAGGCGATTCGGGCGTGAGGGCAGCGGACATCGGCCGCTCCTCGACAGCGGGAGGCGCGCGGCCACGGGCGGTGTCGGTCGAGGGGCGGACGGCCGTCGCCGATGACAGCCTGGGGCCGTACGGGATCTGCGAAAGGGAACACCCATGATCACCACCGACTTCGTCCCGGGCTCCCCCTGCTGGCTGGACCTCGGCGCCCCCGACGTCCCCGATGCCGCGGCCTTCTACGGCGCCGTCCTCGACTGGACCTACGAACCCATGACCGGCGGCGGCGACGACATGGAAGGCGGTATGTTCCGCAAGGACGGCAAGATCGTCGCCGGCCTGGGCAAGCTCACCGAACCCGGCGCCCGCTCCGCCTGGATGATCTACTACAGCGTCACCGACGCGGACGCCACGACCGAGGCCGTGGAACGCGGCGGCGGCACTGTCCGCGTCCCGCCCACCGACCTCGACGAATGGGGCCGGATGGCCCAGTACAGCGACCCCCTCGGCGGCCAGTTCGCCGTCTGGCAACCCGGCACGAACAAGGGCGTCGACCTCGTCGACGCGCCGGGCGCCCTCTCCTGGACCGAGCTCTACACGACCGACGCCGCGGCCGCCCGCGACTTCTACGGCAGCGTCTTCGGCTGGCAGTACTCCGACATGGCAATGCCGGGCGGTGACGGCACGTACACCCTCATCACCCCCGCCGGACTGCCCCCGGAGCGCATGCAGGGCGGCCTTATGCAACTGCCCCGCGAACACCTCTCCCTCACCGGCGGCCGCCCCTACTGGCACCCCGTCTTCGACGTCCTCGACTGCGACGCCACCATCGCCAAGGTCAACGACCACGGCGGCAGCGTCCAGATGGGTCCCGACGACGCCGAGGACGTCGGCCGCCTCGCCGTCTGCCTCGACCCCTCCTTCGCCGACTTCGTCGTCCTGACCCCGACGCCGAAGTAGCAGCGCGCACGCCGAGGACCGCCTCGCGCGGAGACGGAGGCGCCGAGCGTGGGACCACCTTCCCGGTGAGCGGGAACCGTGACCTGCGTCCGGCGCCTTCGGGCTGTCAGGCTCCGGGTGCCGTGGTTTGGCCGGGCGTCCCGGTGGGGGGCGTTGTCCCGATGAGGGGCGGCATCCCGTGAGGGGCGGCGTCCCGGTGAGGGGCGGCGTCCCGGGTGAGGGTGGGAGGGGGCCCTGGGGGGCGCGTTGACGTGTGGGCCCACGCACCCCGCGCCTGCCCACCTCCGTGTGGGCAATCGTCCCGCTGGGGCGGGACGGGGGGCACACGGGACGGCGCCCTTGGCGGCGCCTCCGCCCCTTGTACCTGCCCGCACCTTTACTTGGGCGCGCAACCGGTGCGGGTTAAGGCACGGAAGCCTAAAGCGTGTTGCAGAAGGCTCTGATTCGGGCATTTCCCCTGTATGCGTGGGGTGTTGAGGGCTGAGCCGTTGTGGGTGGAGACGTTCACGGGTCTGCGGATGCGGCAGTTCGAGCGGCTGCTGAAGGTCGTGCGGGAACGGGGCGGGAACGGGCCCGGTGGCGGCCGTCCGTGGTGCCTGCCACTGGCGGACCGGGTGCTGCTGGTCGCCGTGTACTACCGGACGAACCTCACCATGCGGCAGCTCGCCCCGCTGTTCGGCTGCTCACCTGCGACCGTCTGCCGGGTGATTAAGCGGCTGCGGCCGCTGCTCGCGATCGAGCCGGCCGCACGCCCGGCCGACGCGGTGGAGCGGTTGTGGATCGTGGACGGCACCCTCATCCCGGTCCGCGACCGCAAGACCGGCGCGTCCTCACGCAACTACCGGTTCTCGGCGAACGTGCAGGTCATCATCGACGCCGACACGAAACTCGTGGTCGCGGCGGCCCGGCCGGTGCCCGGCAACACCGCGGACTCGAAAGCGTGGCGGGACTCCGGCCTGGCCACCGTCTGCGAGGGCGTGACGGTGCTGGCCGACGGCGCCTACATCAAACACCGGGCTCGTCGTCCCGCACCGCAAACGCCCCGGACGGGCCCTGCTGCCCGGCGAGGAGGAGGACAACGCCGAGCACCGCAAGGTCCGGGCCCGTGTCGAGCACGCCTTCGCCCGCATGAAGCACTACAAGATCCTCCGCGACTGCCGACAGCGCGGCAACGGCCTCCACCACGCGGTCCAGGCCGTCGCCCACATGCACAACCTCGCCATGACAGCGTGACCCGGCCAGCCTGAAACCGGCTCTGACCTGCCCAGACACGACCTTTTGCAACACGCTTTAGGCCCGGCAGGGGGCGCCGTTCCGTTGTGCCCACCCGTTCCGCCCCAGCGGAACGATTGCCCACAACGCGGGTGACGGGTGGGTGCCGTCCGTTGCGCCCGCAACGAGGGGGTCGGGGCGGGCGTCGTCCGTCGTGCCGACAACGGGGGGCGGCCGGGGCGGGCGCCCCCCGTCGCGCCCACAACGAGGGGGGCCGGGGCGCCGTCCGTCGCGCCCACAACGGGGGGCGGCCGGGGCGGGCGCCGTCCGTCGCGCCCACAACGAGGGGGCGGCCGGGCGGGCGCCGTCCGTCGTGCCCGCGACGGGGGGCGGGCGGGCAGACCCAGCGGGGCGGGGGGAGCCGCTCTGCCGGGCGCAGGGCGTCTGCCCCATGACAACCGGAGCGGAGAGGGGGGGTCAGTGGGCGCCGTAGGCGGGGTGGGGGGGTTCGGAGGTGGCGAGGAGGGTGAGGGTGGCTGCGCCGGCTTCGGTGGGGGTCCAGCGGGCGCCCTTGTCGACGGTGGGGCCGGGGCGCCAGCCGTGCATGACGGTGATGCGGCCGGCTTCGGTCTCGAAGACGCGGCCGGTGACGCCGGCGGAGGCGGTGGAGCCGAGCCAGACGACGAGGGGGGAGACGTTCTCGGGGGCCATGGCGTCGAAGGCGGCGCCGGTGGGGGCGGCCATGGTGTCGGCGAAGGTGTGTTCGGTCATGCGGGTGCGGGCGGCGGGGGCGATGGCGTTGATCTGGACGCCGTAGCGGGCGGTTTCGGCGGCGGCGACGAGGGTGAGGCCGATGATGCCGGCTTTGGCGGCGGAGTAGTTGCCTTGGCCGACGCTGCCGAGGAGGCCGGCGCCGGAGCTGGTGTTGATCACGCGGGCCTCGGGGGTGCGTCCCGCTTTGGTTTCCGCGCGCCAGTGGGCGGTGGCGTGCTTGAGGGGGAGGAAGTGGCCTTTGAGGTGGACGCGCATGACGGCGTCCCAGTCGTCCTCGTCGAGGTTGACGAGCATGCGGTCGCGGAGGAAGCCGGCGTTGTTGACGAGGGTGTCGAGGCGGCCGTAGGTGTCGAGGGCCGTGGCGATGAGGGAGGCGGCTCCGTCGGTGGTGGCGATGTCGGCGGCGTGGGCGACCGCTTCTCCGCCGGAGGCGGTGATCTCGTCGACGACCTGCTGGGCGGGCCCGGTGCCGCTTCCGGTGCCGTCGAGGCCGACGCCGAGGTCGTTGACGACGACCTTGGCGCCCTCGGCGGCGAAGGCGAGGGCGTGGGCGCGGCCGAGTCCGCGGCCGGCTCCGGTGACGATGACGACGCGTCCGCTGCACAGTCCTGTCATGGGGGTGCCTTTCGGTGAGGGGGCGGGTGGGTGCGCGTGGGTTCAGTGGTTGACCGTTGCGGCGTCCAGGAAGGCCGGGCGTTCCCCGCCTCCGTGTACGAGCAGGCTGGCGCCGGTGATGTAGGCGGCGTGGTCGGAGGCGAGGAAGACGCAGGCGTCGCCGATGTCGGAGGGTTCGGCGAGCCGGTCGAGCGGCACGGTGCGTGCGACGGCGGCGAGGCCGTCTTCGTCGCCGTAGTGCAGGTGGGACAGTTCGGTGCGCACCATGCCGAGGACGAGTGTGTTGACGCGTACGCGCGGCGCCCATTCCACCGCCATGGTGCGGGCGAGGTTGTCGAGGCCCGCTTTGGCTGCTCCGTAGGCGGCGCTTCCCGGTGAGGGGCGGGTGCCGCTGACGCTGCCGATCATGATGACGGCCCCTCCCCCGGGTTGATGCCGCATCACCTCGTACGCGGCGAGGGAGGCGGTCAGGGGGGCGACGAGGTTGAGTTCGACGACCCTGGCCTGCTGTGCGGCTCCTCCTTCGGCGAGCATGCGGAAGGGTGTTCCTCCGGCGTTGTTGACGAGGAGGTCCAGCCTGCCGTGGTCGTCGCGGACGCGGTCGAAGAAGTCGGCGACGGCGGCGGGGTCGCGGAGGTCGAGGGGGAGGAAGCGGGCGGTGCGACCGGCCGCCTCGACGGGTTCGTCGGGGGCTCTTCGGGCGCAGGTGACGACTTCCGCCCCGGCTGCGAGCAGGGCTCTGGCGATCCCGGCGCCGACGCCCCGCGTGCCGCCGGTGACGACGGCGACGGATCCCGACAGATCGATGGTGACTGCCAATGGACACCTCCCGCAGCGCGCGAACCGCTGCTATCTTCCACCTAACAAACGTTTGGTGGAAAGGTAGCTGATCTGCTCATGGGTGTCTCCACCTCCGCCCCGGACAAGGGCATCGCCGTCGTCACCGTCGACTTCCCACCGGTCAACGCCCTCCCCGTACAGGGCTGGTACGACCTCGCCGCCGCGGTGCGCGCCGCGGGAGCCGATCCCGAGGTGCGCTGCGTCGTGCTCACCGCGGAGGGCCGCGGCTTCAACGCCGGCGTCGACATCAAGGAGATCCAGCGCACCGCCGGACACGACGCCCTCCTGGGCGCCAACCGCGGCTGCTACGAGGCCTTCGCCGCCGTCTACGACTGCGAGGTGCCGGTGGTCGCCGCCGTGCACGGCTTCTGCCTCGGCGGCGGCATCGGCCTGGTCGGCAACGCGGACGTGATCGTCGCCTCCGACGACGCGACCTTCGGCCTGCCCGAGCTGGACCGCGGCGCGCTCGGCGCGGCCACCCACCTGGCCCGGCTGGTCCCCCAGCACCTCATGCGGGCCCTGTACTACACCTCGCGCACGGCCACCGCCGAGGAGCTGCACCGGCACGGCTCGGTCTGGCGGGTCGTCCCGCGCGAACGGCTGCTCGACGCGGCGCTGGAGCTGGCCCGGGAGATCGCCGCCAAGGACGGACAGCTGATCCGGCTCGCCAAGGCGGCGATCAACGGCATCGATCCGGTGGACGTCCGCCGCAGCTACCGCTTCGAGCAGGGGTTCACCTTCGAGGCCAACCTCAGCGGCGTCGCCGACCGCGTACGCGACGCGTTCGGCACGGACAGCGCGGTCGCCCAGGGCGTCACCTCCGACACGGACAAGGAGCAGCAGTCGTGAGCAGGGACAAGACGATGACCGCCGAGGAGGTCGTGGGTCGGCTTCGGAGCGGGATGACGATCGGCATCGGCGGCTGGGGATCCCGGCGCAAGCCGATGGCACTGGTACGGGCGCTGCTGCGGTCGGACGTCACCGATCTGACCGTGGTCTCGTACGGGGGCCCGGACGTGGGGCTCCTGGCCGCGGCCGGGAGGATCCGCAAGCTGGTCGCGGCGTTCGCCACGCTCGACACCGTCCCCCTGGAGCCGCACTTCTGCGCGGCCCGGCAGCGCGGCGACTTCGAACTGATGGAGCTGGACGAGGCCATGGTGATGTGGGGGCTCACCGCCGCCGTGCACCGGCTGCCCTTCATGCCCATCCGGGCCGGGATCGCCTCGGACGTGATGCGCGTCAACCCTTCACTGCGGACGGTCACGTCTCCCTACGGGGACCGCGAGGAGCTCGTCGCCGTGCCCGCGCTGCGCCTGGACGCCGCGCTGGTCCACCTCAACCGTGCCGACGCGCTCGGCAACGGCCAGTACCTGGGCCCCGACCCGTACTTCGACGACCTGTTCTGCGAGGCCGCCGACACCGCGTACGTCTCCTGCGAGCGGATCGTGGAGACCTCCGAACTGCTCAAGGACGCGGGACCGCAGTCGCTGCTGCTCAAGAGGGCGTTCGTCGACGGGGTCGTCGAGACCCCGAACGGCGCGCATTTCACCTCCTGCGCCCCGGACTACGACCGCGACGAGGCCTTCCAGCGGGCCTACGCGAAGGCGGCCCGGGACCCGGAGGAGTGGCGGGCCTTCAGCGCCAGGTTCCTGTCCGGCGACGAGGACGCCTACCAGGCCGCGGTAGCGGCGTTCCACGAGGAGGAAGCATGAGCGGCACCGGCACCCCCACCCCCGGCACCGGCACCGGCACCGGCACCGGCACGACGGCGACGCGGGCCGAGTACTGCGTCATCGCCTGCGCCGAGGCGTGGCGCGGCGCGGGCGAGGTCCTGGCCAGCCCGATGGGCACCGTCCCGATGATCGGCGCCCGCCTCGCGAGGCTCACCTTCTCCCCCGACCTGCTGCTGACCGACGGCGAGGCGCTGCTCGTCGGCGACGTGCCCGCCGTCGGCGCCGCGCCCCGGGTCGTGGAGGGCTGGCTGCCGTACCGCCAGCACCTGGCCCTGGTCACCACCGGGCGCCGGCACGTGATGATGGGCGCGAGCCAGATCGACCGGTACGGCAACCAGAACATCAGCTGCGTCGGCGACTGGGCGCGGCCGACGCGACAGCTCCTCGGCGTGCGTGGGGCGCCGGTCAACACCCTGAACAACCCGACGAGTTACTGGGTTCCCAGGCACTCGGCGCGTGTCTTCGTCGAGCGGGTCGACATGGTCTCCGGCGTCGGTTACGACCGGGCCGCCGCGGCCGACCCGGCCTCGACCCGCTACCACCGCGTCCCGGACGTCATCAGCGACCTGGGCGTCTTCGACTTCGAGACCCCGGACCGCACCATGCGGCTGCGTTCGCTGCACCCCGGCGTCACCGTCGAGCAGGTCACGGAGGCGACGGGTTTCGCGCTGGCCGTCCCCGACGAGGTGCCGTACACCCGTGAGCCGACCGTCGAGGAACTGCGCCTGATCCGCGAGGAGATCGACCCGAAGGGGCTGCGCGACCGGGAGGTCCGCGCATGAGCGACGTCACGATCGCCACCCGCCTCACCGAACTCGTCGGGGTGCGGCACCCCGTCGTCCAGACCGGCATGGGGTGGGTGGCGGGCCCCCGCCTGGTCTCGGCGACCGCCGACGCGGGCGCACTCGGCATCCTGGCGTCGGCGACCATGACCGTCGAACAGCTCCGCTCCGCAGTACGCGAGGTCAAGTCCCGTACGGACGCGCCGTTCGGCGTGAACCTGCGGGCGGACGCCGGGGACGCGGCCGAGCGCGTCGGCCTCATCGTCGACGAGGGCGTGCGGGTCGCCTCCTTCGCGCTCGCGCCGTCCCGCGAGCTGATCGCGCGGCTCAAGGACGCGGGCGTGGTCGTCATCCCCTCGGTCGGCGCCCGACGGCACGCAGAGAAGGTCGCGTCGTGGGGCGCCGACGCGGTCATCGTGCAGGGCGGAGAGGGCGGCGGCCACACCGGCAGCGTCGCCACCACCGTGCTGCTCCCGCAGGTCGTGGACGCGGTGGACATCCCGGTCGTCGCGGCCGGCGGCTTCCACGACGGGCGCGGCCTGGTCGCGGCACTGGCCTACGGCGCGGCCGGGATCGGCATGGGGACGCGCTTCCTGCTCACGTCCGACAGCACCGTCCCCGACGCGGTGAAGGCCCGCTATCTCGCGGCGACGGTCAAGGACGTCACCGTCACCACGAAGGTGGACGGACTGCCGCACCGGATGCTGCGCACGGAGCTGGTGGACGCCCTGGAGCGCTCGGGCCGGGCCTCCGCGCTGCTCCGGGCAGTCCGGCACGCGTCGGCGTTCCGGCGCGACTCCGGCATGACCTGGGCGGCGATGATCCGTGACGGGCTGGCGATGAAGCACGGCAAGGACCTGACGTGGAGCCAGGTCCTGCTGGCCGCCAACACTCCCATGCTGCTCAAGGCGTCCATGGTGGACGGCCGGACGGACCTCGGCGTGATGGCCTCCGGGCAGGTCGCGGGAGTGATCGAGGACCTGCCGTCGTGCGCCGAACTCGTCGACCGCGTCATGGCCGAGGCACGGGCGACGATCGACGCCCTGTCCACGACCGGCTGAGCCCGCCCCCTCCACCCTGCCGCCGCACAGGGAGGCGGCGATCGAGCGGTACGGTGCGGATACCCCGGGCGGCCCCCGCACCGATCACGCGGTCCGGCAGCGGCTCTTCGGCGCCGGGGACGCGGACGGCGTCACAGGCGCTCGATGATCGTCACGTTCGCCTGGCCGCCGCCCTCGCACATGGTCTGGAGGCCGTAGCGGCCGCCGGTGCGCTCCAGTTCGTGCAGCAGGGTGGTCATGAGCTTGGTGCCGGTCGCGCCGAGCGGATGGCCGAGGGCGATGGCGCCGCCGTTGACGTTGACCTTCTCGGGGTCGGCGCCCGTCTCCTTCAGCCAGGCCAGGACGACCGAGGCGAAGGCCTCGTTGATCTCCACGAGGTCGATCTCGTCGAGTGTCATCCCCGCCTTCTTCAGCGCGTACGCCGTCGCCGGGATCGGCGCCGACAGCATGCGGATCGGGTCCTCGCCCCGCACCGAGAGGTGGTGGACCCTGGCCCGCGGCGTCAGTCCGTGCTCCCGGACGGCGCGCTCCGAGGCGATCAGCATCGCCGAGGCCCCGTCGGAGACCTGCGAGGAGACCGCGGCGGTCAGTCGGCCGCCCTCGACGAGCGGCTTCAGGCCGGCCATCTTCTCCAGGGTGGTGTCGCGGCGCGGGCCCTCGTCGACGGCGACGTCCCCGTACGGAACGATCTCCCGGTCGAATCGGCCCTCGTCGATGGCGCGGGCGGCACGCCGGTGCGAGCGCAGGGCGAACTCCTCCATGTCGCCGCGGGAGACGCCCCACTTGGCGGCGATGAGTTCGGCGCCGTGGAACTGGTTGACCGGCTGGTCGCCGTAGCGGGCGCGCCAGCCCGCGGAGCCTGCGTACGGGCCCTCCGTCAGTCCGAGCGGGTCGGCGGCCTGACGGCTGGCGAAGGCGATGGGGATCATCGACATGTTCTGCACGCCGCCCGCCACCACGAGGTCCTGGGTGCCGGAGAGGACGCCCTGTGCGGCGAAGTGCAGGGCCTGCTGGGAGGAGCCGCACTGCCGGTCCACGGTCGTGCCGGGCACCTCCTCGGGCAGTCCGGCGGCCAGCCAGGCGGTGCGGGCTATGTCGCCGGCCTGCGGGCCGACGGTGTCCAGGCAGCCGAAGACGACGTCCTCGACGGCGGCCGGGTCGGCGCCCGAGCGTTCCATCAGCGCCTTCAGGACGTGGGCGCCGAGGTCGGCCGGGTGGACGGCGGCCAGCCCGCCGTTCCGCCTGCCGACCGGGGTGCGTACCGCTTCGACGATGTAGGCCTCGGCCATGGTCACTCCTTCTTCGTACGGCGTGCGTACGTCCGATGTCCGTCACGGAGGGCGACGCCCTCCAGTACCATCGACAGGTACTGGCGGGCGATCTCCTCCGGGCTGTGCCGTCCGCCCGGCCGGTACCAGGACGCGGCGACCCAGACGGTGTCGCGCACGAAGCGGTACGTGAGCCGGACGTCGAGGTCGGTGCGGAAGACTCCGGCGGCCGCGCCGCGTTCCAGGGTCCTGAGCCAGGCTTCCTCGAACCGCCGCTGCGAGCCCGCGAGATAGCCGAAGCGCGGCTGCTCGCGCAGGTGCCGGGACTCCTTCTGGTAGATGGCGACGGCGGCGCGGTGCCGGTCGATCTCCCGGAACGATTCGGTGACGAGGGCTTCCAGGGTCTCGCGGGGGCCGAGGGCCGCGGCGAGCACGGCGTCGTACCGGGCCCACAGCTCGTCCAGGAAGGCGCGGAGGATCTCGTCGAGCATCGACTCCTTGGAGTCGAAGTGGTAGTAGAGGCTGCCCGCGAGCAGGCCGGCCGCGTCGGCGATGCGGCGGACGGTGGTGGCGTCGTACCCCTGGGCGGCGAAGACCTCGGCCGCCGTGTCCAGGATCTCGCGGCGCCGTTCCGGCGCCGGTCTCACGGGTGCTGGCTGCTGACGGAGAGGACCTCCCCCGTGAGGTACGAGGAGTACCCGCTGGCCAGGAAGACGATCACGTTGGCCACCTCCCACGGCTCCGCATGACGTCCGAAGGCCTCGCGGGCGGTCAGTTCCTCCAGGAGTTCCGGGGTGGTGACCTTGACCAGGTGCGGGTGCATGGCGAGGCTCGGCGAGACGGCGTTGACCCGTACGCCGTAGTCGGCGGCCTCGAGGGCGGCGCAGCGGGTGAGTGCCATGACGCCGGCCTTGGCGGCGGCGTAGTGGGCCTGGCCCTTCTGGGCGCGCCAGCCGACCACCGAGGCGTTGTTGACGACGACGCCGCCGGCGCCCGCGGCCTTCATGCGGCGCAGTGCGGCGCGGGTGCAGCGGAAGGTGCCGTTCAGGGTGACGTCGAGGACCTTGTCCCACTGCTCGTCGGCCATGTCGACCAGGTCGGCCGTGCCGCCGAGGCCGGCGTTGTTGACGACGATGTCGAGCCGTCCGTGGCGCTCCGCGGCGAGGTCGAACAGCGCGCCGACCTGGGTCTCGTCGGTGACGTCGCAGGGCAGGGCGGCGACCCGGTCGGCGCCGAACTCCCGGGCCAGCTCGGCCTCGGACTCCTTGAGGCGGCGGGCGTGGGCGTCGGAGAGGACGACCCGGGCGCCTTCCTCAAGGAGCCGCCTCGCGGTCGCGCCGCCGATGCCGGCACCGGCCGCGGCGGTGACGACGGCGGTGCGGCCGGCCAGCAGGCCGTGGCCCGGTACGTAGGGCGGAGGTGTGTGCGGGGTGGTCACGGGCGGACCTCCTTGGGCAGGCCGAGGACGCGCTCGGCGATGATGTTCCGCTGGATCTCGTTGGAGCCGGCGTAGAGGGTGTCGGAGCGGGAGAAGAGGTACAGCCGCTGCCAGTCGGTGAGGTCGTAGGGTTCGCCGGCGGCGAGCATGCCGTCGGCACCGCAGACGTCCATGGCGAGTTCGCCCAGTTCGCGGTGCCAGGTGGCCCAGAAGATCTTCCCGATGGACGCCTCGGGCCCCGGTGCCCCGGCCGCGGCTCCGTCGAGCATGCGGAGGGCGTTGAACCGTATGGTCTCCAGGCCGATCCAGGCGCGGGCGACGCGGTCGCGGATGAGCGGGTCGGCGGCCGCTCCGTTGCGCTTGGCGAGCTCGATGACGGCCTCCAGCTCGCGGCGGAAGCCGACCTGCTGGCCGAGGGTGGAGACGCCCCTCTCGAAGCCGAGGGTGGCCATGGCGACCCGCCAGCCGTCGCCGGGGGCGCCCACGATGTGGGAGGCGTGGGTGCGGGCTCCGTCGAAGAACACCTCGTTGAACTCCGAGGTCCCGGTCAGCTGGACGATCGGCCTGATCTCCACACCGGGCTGGTCCAGGGGGACGAGGAGGTAGGACAGGCCCCGGTGGCGGGTCGATCCGGGTTCGGTGCGGGCGACGACGAAGCACCAGTCGGCTTCGTGCGCGAGCGAGGTCCACACCTTCTGTCCGGTGACCGCCCACTCCGTGCCGTCGCGCTCGGCGCGGGTCCTGACGTTGGCCAGGTCCGAGCCGGCGTCCGGCTCCGAGTAGCCCTGGCACCACAGTTCGTCGACGGCGACGATCGGCGGGAGGAACCGCTCGCGCTGTGCGGGGGTGCCGAAGGCGATGAGGGTGGGGCCGAGGAGCTGCTCGCCGATGTGGCCGACCCGGGCGGGGGCGTCGGCGAGGGCGTACTCCTCGTGGAAGGCGACCTGTTGTTCGAGGGTCGCGCCGCGTCCGCCGTACTCCTTGGGCCATCCGACGCAGGTCCATCCCTCGGCGGCCATGTGCCGCTCCCAGGCGAGGCGTTCGGCGTGTGCCTCGTGCTCGCGTCCGGGGCCGCCGCGGCCGCGCAGGGCGGCGAACTCGCCGGTGAGGTGGGACCGCAGCCAGCCGCGGACCTCTCTGCGGAACTCCTCGACGTCGCTCATGGCCGTACGTTAACCTACCAAACACTTGTTAGGGAAGGAGGGCGGATGTCCGCTGCCCGCACCGCGTTCAAGGGGCCAGTCCGCTACGCACGCCGAGGCCCGGTGGCCGTGGAGGTCGGCATGGTCGACCGGGTCGGGGACCTCGGGGACCACCCCCGCCCCCGGGAGGCGGGAGCCTGATGGACCTCGACTTCTCCGCGGCGGACGACGCCTTCCGGGCCGAGGCCCGCGCCTGGCTCACCGCCCACGTGCCCCGCGTTCCCCTGCCGTCCCTGGAGACGCGGGAGGGATTCGCCGCCCACCGCGCGTGGGAGCGGAAACTGTCCGCGGAACGCTGGTCGGCGGTCTCCTGGCCCGAGGAGTACGGCGGCCGGGGCGCCTCCATCGTCCAGTGGCTGGTCTTCGAGGAGGAGTACTACGCGGCCGGCGCACCCGGCCGGGTCGGCCAGAACGGCATCAACCTCCTGGCCCCCACCCTCTTCGAGCACGGCACCGACGAACAGCGCGCCCGCGTCCTCCCGTCCATGGCGAGCGGCGAGGTCATCTGGGCCCAGGCCTGGTCCGAGCCCGAGTCCGGCTCCGACCTCGCCTCGCTGCGCTCCACCGCCGAACGGACCGACGGCGGCTGGCTCCTGAACGGCCAGAAGACCTGGTCGTCCCGAGCCGCCTTCGCCGACCGCGCCTTCGGCCTGTTCCGCAGCGACCCCGACGCCGGAAGGCCGCACCAGGGCCTGACGTACCTGATGTTCCCGCTGGACGCCGCCGGGGTCACCGTGCGCCCCATCGGACGTCTCGACGGCAAGCCCGCGTTCGCCGAGCTCTTCCTCGACGACGTCTTCGTGCCCGACGAGGACGTGATCGGCGCGCCGGGGCAGGGCTGGCGGGTCGCGATGAGCACCGCGGGCAACGAGCGGGGACTGACCCTGCGCAGCCCCGGCCGGTTCACGGCCGCCGCCGAACGGCTGACCGCGTTGTGGCGGCAGAACGCCGACCCCGGCGACACCGCCGTGCGCGACCGGGTCGCCGACGCCGTCATCGGCGCCCGCGCCTACCGCCTGTTCACCTACGCCAACGCCTCGCGGATCGCCGCCGGAGGGACCATCGGCGCCGAGTCCAGCCTCAACAAGGTCTTCTGGTCCGAGCTCGACATCGCACTCCACGAGACCGCCCTCGACCTCCTCGGACCGTACGGCGAACTCTCCGACGAGGCCCCCGACGCGCCCGCGCACGGCGGCTGGGCCGAAGGCCACACCTTCTCCCTCGCCGGACCCGTCTACGCCGGCACCAACGAGATCCAGCGCGACATCATCGCCGAGCGGCTGCTCGGCCTCCCGAAGGGACGCCGGTGATGCGGTTCCTCCTCGACGACGAGCAGCGGGAGTTCGCCCGCTCCCTCGACGCCCAGCTCACGGCCGCCGACACCCCCGGTGCCGTACGGGCCTGGGCGGCCGGGGACACCGTGCCCGGCCGCGCGCTCTGGACGCGGCTCGCGGACGCGGGCGTCTTCGCCCTCGCCGTACCGGAACGGCACGACGGCCTCGGCCCCCTGCCGGTCGAGCTGACCGTCGCCTTCACCGAACTGGGCCGGCACGCCGTGCCGGGACCGCTGGTGGAGACGGTCGCCGCGGCGGCGCTCCTCGACCGGCTCGGAGACACCGGGGCCGCCACCCTGCTGCCGCAGATCGCCGGCGGCAAGGCGGTCGTCTCGCTGTGCGTGCCCGCCCTCGGCGGGCCCTACGCCCTGGACCCGGACGCCGCCGACGCGGTACTCGTCGTCGAGGGCGACACCGTACGCCTGGCGGAGACCGCCGGCCCCGTCCAGCGTTCGGCCGACCCCGCGCGCCGGCTGGCCCGCCCGCTCGGCGGGACCGTCCTCGCGCGGGGCCCGGCGGTGACGGCCGCGACCTCGCACGCGGCGGACGTCGCCGCCCTGGCCACCGCCGCCCAGTGCCTCGGCCTCGGCCGCGCCCTCCTCGACCGGACCGTCGCGTACGTGCGGCAGCGCACTCAGTTCGGGGTCGCCATCGGCTCCTTCCAGGCCGTGAAGCACCGCCTCGCCGACACGCTCATCGCCCTGGAGTTCGCCCAGCCCCTGCTCCACTCCGCCGCCGTGGCCCTGGCGCGCGGAGCGGACCACGGCTCCGCCGAGGTCGCCGCGGCGAAGGTCACGGCGGGCGAGGCCGCGTACGCCGCCGCCCGCACCGCCCTCCAGCTCCACGGCGCCGTCGGCTACACCGAGGAGCTTGACCTCGCCCTGTGGATCCGCAAGGCCCGACCCCTCCGCGACGCCTGGGGCACCCCCGCGGCCTGCCGTGCCCGCGTCATCGAGGCCTGTGACCGGCCCGGCGTCGCGCCGACGGCGACAGGGGCGGAAGCGTGAGACCGACGGAGGAACAGGAGGAACTGCGGTCCGCCGTGCGGGCCGTGCTCCACCGCCACGCGGGGGAGGCGGCCTGGCGGCCGTTGACCCGGCAGATCGGCGTCGCGGGGCTCGCCGTCCCCGAGGAGTACGGCGGCGCCGGATGCGGGGCGCGGGAGGTCGGCGTCGTCATGGAGGAACTGGGACGCGAGCTGAGCCCCGTACCGTACCTCGGCTCCGCGGTGCTCGCGGTGCAGGCGCTGCTCGCCTCCGGCGACGACGCGGCCTGCGCGCGGCTCCTGCCGCCCCTGGCCTCGGGCGCCGTGGTGGGAGCCGTGGCGTGGGCCGAGCGCGGCTCGTGGGACCCGTCAGCCCCACGGGCCGAGGCCACCCCGGGGCCCGGGGGGACGTGGCGGATCACCGGGACCAAGGAGCACGTGCTGGACGGCGCGGCGGCCGGGGTGCTGCTCGTGGCGGCCCGTTCCGATGCGGGCGTCTCGCTCTTCGAGGTGCCCGGCGACGGCGCGGGCGTGCACCGCGAGCCGACCGTGACGATGGACTCCACGCGGGCCCTGGCGCGCGTCGTCCTCACCTCGGCGGAGGGCCGGCTCGTCGGAGGCGAGGGCGACGGCGCCCGCGTGCTCGCGCACGTACTCGACCTGGCCTGCACGGCGCTCGCCGCCGAGCAGGTCGGCGCCGCCTCGCGCTGCCTGGAGCTCACCCTCGCGTACGCCGGCGAGCGGATCCAGTTCGGGCGCCCCATCGGCTCGTTCCAGGCGGTCAAGCACCGCCTCGCGGACGCGTACGTCCAGGTGGAGTCGGCGCGGTCGGCGGCACTCGGCGCGGCCTTCGCGGCCGCCTCGGGCGCCCGCGAGCTGCCCCGACTGGCGGCCGCGGCCAAGTCGGCCTGCTCGGAGGCGTTCTCGGCGGTGGCCGCCGAGACGATCCAGCTGCACGGCGGCATCGGCATCACCTGGGAGCACGACGCCCACCGCTACTTCAAGCGCGCGCACGGCTCGGCCCACCTGTTCGGTCCGCCGGCCTGGCACCGCGCCCGCTTGGCGGCCTGCCTGGGCCTTCCCGCGACGTGACGTGCGGCGCGGGAGTCAGGGCCGTCCGCCGGCGCCTGGGGCACGGGCCGTGACGAGTCCGGTCTCGTACGCCGTCACCACGGCCTGGACACGGTCGCGGAGGCCCAGTTTGGCGAGGATGCGGCCGACGTGGGTCTTCACCGTCGTATCGGACAGGTACAGGCGCTCCGCGAGTTCGGCGTTGCTCAGGCCTTGCGCCAGCAGCCTCAGGACCTCCAGTTCACGCGGGGTCAGCACCGCCAGGTCGCGGTGCAGGTCGGCCGCCTCGCCGACCGGTACCGCGCGCGCGTGGCGCTCGACGAGGCGGCGGGTGATCGTGGGTGCGAGGAGCGCGTCGCCGGTGCGGACGAGGTGGACCGCGGCCACGAGGTGTTCGGGGGTGACGTCCTTCAGGAGGAAGCCGCTCGCCCCCGCGGACAGGGCCTCGTAGACGAGTTCGTCGAGGTCGAACGTGGTCAGGATGATCACGCGCGGCTGGTCGGCGGCGCCCGTGAGGATGCGCCGGGTGGCTTCGAGGCCGTCCGTCCCCGGCATGCGGATGTCCATCAGGACCACGTCGGGCCGGGTGCGGCGGACGGCGTCGACGGCCTCGGCGCCGTCGGGCGCCTCCGCGACCACGTCCACGCCGTGGGCCGCGAGGATCATCCGGAAGCCGGCGCGGACGAGCGCCTGGTCGTCCGCGATCACCACGCGCAGGGGGTCGTTCACCTTGTCTCCCTCACGCCGTCTCCAGGGGTACGCGTGCGGTGACACGGTAGCCGCCGGTGAGGCGGCGCCCGGTCTGCAGGGTGCCGCCGTAGACCGCGAGCCGCTCGCGCAGCCCGATCAGACCGCGCCCGTTTCCCGTGGCGGCGGCGGCGCGTGGGCTGCCTCCGGTGTCGGTGACCTCCACGCACAGGCGGTCGGCGCCGTAGTCCAGGGTCACGGCCGCGCTCGCGCCGCCCGCGTGTTTCACGGTGTTCGTCAGCGCCTCCTGCACGACCCGGTAGAGGGCGAGGCTGATGCCGGAGGGCACGTCACGGGGGGTGCCGGTCGCGTGGAGGGTGACGGGGGTACCGGCGTGCCGCACCCGGGCGACGAGCGATTCCAGCTGGTCGAGGCCGGGTTGCGGGTCGAGGTTCGCGGTGGCCGTGGCCGCGCCGTCCTCGGCGTCCATGGTGAGCAGGCCCATCGTGTGCCGCAGCTCGGACAGCGCCGTCCGGCCGCTCGCCTCGATGGCGAGGAGTGCTTCGCGGGTCCGGTCGGGGGCGGTGTCCAGGACCGTGCGAGCGGCGCCGGCCTGGATCACCATCATGCTGACGTTGTGGGTCACCACGTCGTGCAGCTCACGGGCGATGCGTGCCCGCTCCCGCTCGGCCGCGCGGCGGAGTTCCTCGGCCTGTTCGCGTTCGAGTGCGGCCGCCTGCGCCTGGCTCTCGGCGGTGCGCACCTTCCAGGTGCGCATCCCGTTCGCCGCCAGGACGAGCGGGACGAGGACCATGAGCGGAACGTATTTGCTGGGGACCGAGGACGAGACCGTCAGCAGTTCCAGGTGCGTGATCGACCCGTTCGCGAGGAGCAGCGCCGGGAGGCTCGCCAGCGTGGCCACCCGGTAGGGGCTGTAGACGGCCGCCGTGTAGGCCGCGACGACACCGGCGTAGAAGGTGATCCGCTGCGCGTCGTACGGCGTCAGCGCGGTCGCCACCGTCACGGTCCACAGCACGGCCAACGGGTATCTGCGGCGCAGGACCAGGGGCGCCGAGGCGAGGACCGTGAGGGCGATCACGGCGGTCGTGGTCGCCGTCTCCGAACCGAGCACGAGCGGGGCGATGCCGTCCCGGGCGCCCCGCATCCGTTCCGGCGCCTGGTCCACGGCGTACGTGAGCAGCACGGCGGACAGGACCAGCGCCAGGACCGCGTCGAACGCCAAGCCCGGCCGGGTCGGCCGGGGCAGCGGGCCGGTCGGACGTTTCAGCAGCCGGAGCCCGTCGCGCAGCCCGGCCGCCAGTGACGTGCTGTTCATCGCGCCATTGTCACCGACCCCCGTACCCGGGCACACCCTCCTCGGGGTGCATCGGGCGTACGCCTCTCGTCTACGCCTCAGGGAGGACGCGGCGCGCTCTCGTCGCCGCGGCGGACGCGAAAGGGCCCGGCGTGACGACGCGCACGGACCGTGCTCGCGCCTAGCGTCCGACGAGCCGGATGAACGGACCCGAGGAGAGCCATGTCCACCCCGCTGATCGAACTGTGCGATGTGAACCGCAGATACGACGGATCGCCCGAGGGCCCACCGGCCCTGCGGGAGGTGTCGCTGACCGTGCGGCGGGGTGAGGCCGTCGCGATCCTCGGCCCGTCCGGCAGCGGCAAGTCCACCCTGCTCAACCTGATCGCGGGGCTCGACCGGCCGGACGCCGGGACCGTCACGGTGGACGGGGTGCGCGTCGACGGACTGGGAGAGGCGGCATCGGCCCGCTACCGGCGCTCCAGGATCGGCATGGTGTTCCAGTTCTTCAACCTGCTCGACGACCTGACCGTGACCGACAACGTCCTCCTGCCCGCGCAGTTGGCGGGCATGGCACGCGGCGAGGCCGGTCGCCGCGCCGCGGAGCTGCTGGAGACGCTCGGCATCGACCGGCACGCCCAGGCCTACCCCGGCCGCCTGTCCGGTGGCGAGCGGCAACGCGTCGCCGTGGCGCGGGCGCTGATGAACCGGCCCCCGCTCCTGCTCGCCGACGAGCCGACGGGTGCCCTGGACACCGCGTCGGGAGAGGACGTCAGCCGGCTACTCGCCGACCTGAACGCCGACGGTCAGACCATCGTCGTCGTCACCCACGATCTCGCCCTGGCCCAGTCCTGCACGCGCCGCACGATCCGGCTCCGCGACGGACGGGTCGTCGCCGATCGCGCCACCGGCGACGTCGGGGGAAGCGTCGCCGCCGAGGCTGCCGAGGGTGTCCGATGAGCGCGCTGAGCCGGGTCGTGCGCTCGGGGACGGGAGGCCGTCGCGTGCAGGCATGGGTGATCTGCCTGTCCGTGATGATGGCGGTCACCGCGTCCGTCCTCGCCGGTTCCCTCCTCGCGGTCTCCGGTGCCCCGTTCGACCAGGCCTTCGCACGGCAGCGCGGCGCCCATCTGTCCGTGCTCTTCGACGCGGACAGGGCATCGGCCGCTCGGCTGCGCGCCACCGCAGGCGGCGCCGGGATCGCCGCCGCGTCGGGCCCGTTCACGACGGTTTCCCTCACCCCGGGCGTCGACGGGTTCGACGACCTGCCGCCGCTGACGCTGGCCGGGCGCTCCGGTCCGGAGGGCGCGGTCGACGAACTCGTGTTGACGGACGGGCGCTGGGCCACCGGGCCCGGCGAGGTCGTGCTGTCGGCCGACAGCCGGGTCATGCCCGTCTTGGGCCTGCGCCTGCGTCTGCCCGATCTCCCCGGCGACCCGGAGCTGAAGGTCGTCGGCGTGGCCCGGTCGGTCACCCGTAGCGCCGACGCCTGGGTGTCACCGTCCCAGATCGACGCGCTCAGGCCGCCCGGGGGCGCCGCGGGGTACGAGATGTTCTACCGCCTCGACCACGCGGCGACCGCCGATGAGGTGTCGGCGGGGCGCGACGCGGTGACGGCGGCGGTACCGGCCGGGGCGGTCACCGGAGCGCGGTCCTGGCTCACCGTCAAGAAGGCGGCCGAGCGCGAGACGGCTCTGTTCGTGCCCTTCCTCATCGCGTTCGGCGTGCTCGGCCTGGTCATGTCGGTCCTCGTCGTCGGTCACGTCGTCGCGGGCACGGTCGGCTCCGGGACGCGGCGGATCGGCATCCTCAAGGCCGTGGGCCTCACCCCGGCGCAGGTCGTACGGGCGTACCTGGGCCAGGCGCTGATCCCGGCCGCCGTCGGCGCGGGGCTGGGCGTCCTGGCGGGCAACCTCCTTGCCGTACCGGTGCTTTCGGAGGCCGCGGAGGCCTACGGCACGACCGGTCTGACCGTGGCCCCCTGGGTCGACGCCGCCGTGGTCGCGGGCGTTCTGGCCCTCGTGGCACTCACGGCGGGAGCCGCCTCGTGGCGGGGCGGTCGGTTGCGGACCGTCGACGCGCTCGCCGTCGGGCGCGTTCCCTCGCCCGGCCGCGGCCGGCGGGCCGCCCGGCTCGGCGCCCGGCTTCCGCTGCCGAGGCCGGTGGGGCTCGGGCTCGCCGTTCCCTTCGCCCGCCCCGCGCGCACGGCGGCCATGTGCGTGGCCGTGGCGTTCGGCACCGCGGCCGTCACGTTCGCCGTCGGTCTCGGTTCGTCGCTCGGCGAGGTGCTGACCGCGCGGGAGCACGACGCCGCAGACGTCACCGTCGGCGTCCCCGGGCGCGACGCGCCTGCCGGTCCGGACGGCGGGCTGCCGACCCCGGCCGAGGCGGCCGGGATCGCGACCGCGATCGAGGCCCGGCCCGGCACCGGCGCGTACTACGCCGCCTCCGTCACGCAGGTGACGGTCCCCGGTTCGGCCGGATCGGTCGAGGTCGTCGCGTTCACCGGCGACGCGTCCTGGGGCGGCTACGAGATGGTCGCGGGCTGCTGGATCGCGAAGCCCGGCGAGGCGGTGGTGCCGACGCCGTTCCTGGCGGCGACCGGAACGAAGATCGGGGACACCATCAGGCTGGACGATCGCGGCACTTCGGTGACCGTACGCATCGTCGGCGAGGTCTTCGACACCCGTCATGAAGGCAGGCGGATCTTCACCGACCGGGCGACCCTCGACGCCGCGGAACCCGATCTGGCGGCCGTCTCGCATCACATCGCGGTACGACCGGGCACGGACGTGGCGGCGTACGTCGACGGGCTGAACGCCGCGCTGCGGCCGCTGGGAGTCTCGGCCGAGGCCGGCGGGGCGGGCGGTGACAGCGACCAGGTGACCGTCCTGAACTCGCTGACCGCGATCCTCACGCTGATGCTGGTCGCCGTCGCCGCCATGGGCGTCCTCAACGGCGTCGTCCTCGACATCCGCGAGCGGGTCCGTGACCTCGGCGTCCACAAGGCGCTGGGCATGGTCCCCCGGCAGACCGTAGCGATGGTCGTCGCCTCGGTGTTCGCGACCGGGCTCGTCGGCGGTGCCGTCGGCGCGCCGCTCGGCGTGGCACTCCACTCCCTGATCACTCCCGCCATGGGCGAAGAGGCCGGGCTTCGCCTTCCCGAGGTCGTCCTCCGCGTCTACGGGACGCCCGATCTGGTCCTGCTCGCACTGGGCGGGCTGCTCATCGCCGTGATCGGCGCGCTCGCACCCGCCGTCCGTGCCGCGCGGGCCCCCGCGGTCACGGCCTTGCGGAGCGAGTAGTCCTCGGGCTCACCGCTGCCGCCGGTGACCGCGCGGGCCCTCCGCGGCCGTCGGCGACCGCGGGCTCGCCACGGTCGTCGGCCGCGAATCCCGTCGGGGGTCTTCCGGAACCATGCGACATGTGAAATTTTACACGTCACATGTCAAGTGGCTCGTGCCGTTCTTCCAGCACGCGGCCCCAACGGCCCCGGAGGCCCCCACAGATGCATCCCTTCCGGATAGCGAAGACCGGCGCGCGAAGACTCCCCGTCCTCGGCCTGGCCCTCTTCATGACGCTCGGTCTGTTCACGCCGCAGAGCCAGGCCGCGCCCGTCGACACGACGGCCGCGGCCGCTGCGAACGCGGGCGCCGCCGCCTCGGCGCCCCGGGCGATCCCCGTGCCCAAGTCGCCCCATGCGATCAACGCCAACCCCCGCTTCCGGCTCTCGTCACAGGACGCGGCCGAGGAGTCCGCACCGGCCCCCGCGCCCGCCGCCAAGGCGGGCAAGTGGTCGGCGTCCGCGGCGGCGGACGCGTGCGGCGACCTGTCCGGCGTGATCAACGCGACGGGCGGGGCGCTGGTGCAGCAGCTCAAGGCCCTCCCGCAGATCAGCTGTACCTACCCGCTGTTCAACCTCACCGGGGAGAACGCGCGCAAGGCCTTCCGCGAGGCCCAGATGGTGACGGTCGCCGACGCGCTGCGCGCCGACTCCGCCACGTACGCGGGCGACAACAGGGCTTCCACCGGGCAGTTGGTGATGTTCCTGCGCGCCGGCTACTACGTGCAGGAGAACAACGCGGACGCCGTCGGCGGCTACGGCACGGCGCTGAAGAGCGCGGCGCGCGGCGCACTGGACGCCTTCTTCGCTTCGCCGCGCAGCAAGGACGTCACGGACGCCAACGGCGAGATCCTCAACGAGGTCGTCACGCTGATCGACAGCACCCGGGAGGCCGGCCGGTACGCCGGTGTCGTGAAGTGGATGCTCGGCAGGTACGACGCCACCTGGCCCGGCCAGATGAACCTGGCGATGCAGCACGTCGAGTGGGTCGTCTCGAACGGCTTCAAGGCGAGCGACGACGACCGCGGCTGGCGTGCCGCCCTCAAGGCCGACCCAGCCCTCCTCGACACGTGGGCCGGCTTCGTCACGCGCAACGGCGCCCAGCTGAACCGCCTGGACGTCGTCAGCAACGTCGGCCGCTACCTCGGCTACGCCCTCGACGTCCCCGAGCTCAAGGACCGCGTCCGGCCGCTCCTCAAGGACCTGATCAACCGGTACCCGAACGTCGGCCCCACCGCGCCGCTCACCATGAACCTGGGCTGGTACACGCGCCAGTACGACAGGAACAACTGCGCGGCCTACGCCATCTGCGACCTCGGCCGGCGCGTGCTGCCGCTGGTCCTGCCCCTCCAGCACACCTGCAACCCGGGGTTGGGGATCCGCGCGCAGGACATGTCCCCCGACCAGCTGGCGACCACCTGCACGAGCCTGGTCAACCAGGACGCCTACTTCCACCGGATCATCGGCGACAAGGGCGCGATCCCCGGTGACGTGAACACGAACCTGGAGGTCGTCGTCTTCGACGACTACACCCAGTACGCGCTGTACGCCTGGGCCATCTACGACATCGACGTCGACAACGGCGGCATGTACGAGGAGGGCGACCCGGCCGTTCCCGGCAACCAGGCCCGCTTCATCGCCCACGAGGCCCACTGGCTGCGCCCGGACTTCCAGATCTGGAACCTCAACCACGAGTACACCCACTACCTCGACGGCCGCCACAACATGTACGGCGACTTCGAGGCGGGCATGACCACGCCCACCATCTGGTGGGTCGAGGGCATCGCCGAGAACATCTCGTACGGCTACCGCGGCGAGCGCAACGCCGACGCCATCACCGAGGCCGGCAAGCGGACGTACCGGCTCAGCGACCTGTTCGACACCGTCTACGGCCAGGAGGAGGACCCCGAGGTCAACTCGAACCGGGTCTACCGCTGGGGCTGGCTCGCGGTCCGCTACATGCTCCAGAAGCACCCCGCGGACGTCCGGACCGTGCTCGGCGCGTACCGCACCGGTGACTGGACCGGCGCCCGCACCTTCCTGAAGCAGACCGTCGGCACCCGCTACGACGCGGACTTCGCGACCTGGCTCACGACCGACTGCGCGACGAACGACTGCGGTCCGCTGCCCGAGGCCACGGCCGCCGCCGCCCCCCTCTGCACCCTCGGCGACCCGCGTCAGTTCGACGGGAACTGCCGCCGCGACGGCCTCACCGCCTCCGCCGGCAACTACAGCTACCACTTCGTCTACCTGCCGGCCGGCGTCAAGCGGCTGACCATCACCAGCGGCGGCGGCACCGGCAACGCCGACCTGTACTACGGCGGCGGCAGCTGGGCCACCACCGGCAGCTACCAGGCCAAGTCCGCCCACGCCGGCAACGCCGAGACCCTGACCATCGACAACCCGCCCTCCGGCTGGGTCTACTTCAGCCTCGCCGCCGCGCAGGACTTCAGCGGAGTGAGCCTCTCCACCCAGTCCGAGTAGGCGAACCGCTCGCCGGTGCCCGCCGGGCCGGGCACCGGCGAGCCCCCGGATGTTTAAAAACGAACTGCCGGCGCAGTCGCATGCGAAGACGAGGAAATCCACCGGGAACCCGTCCCCTCACCGATTCGACGACCGAATCGGGGCACGACACAGCTCCGCGACCGGCAGGAGACAGCAGTGAAACTCCGTGTGGGGCGCCATCGCCACGGGTGGCGCGGACCCCTGGCGCTCTCCCGGTGGACTCCGGGGGCTCTCGTCCGCCGAACCGTGGTGCGCCTGACGAAATGGGAGCTCCATCTGATGGCATGGGGCATGCGGATGACGGTCCGCCGGGCTCTGCACGCCATGCTGCCGACGGCTGTGCGGCGCAGGGTGTAGGCCGGTCCGGTCCGTGGACGGAGGAGCCATGAGCACCTGGGAGAAGACGAAAGCGCAGATGGAAGTGGTCGCGGGCGGCGCCGTCAGGAAATCGGCGCACGCGATGGGAAACGAGAAGCTGGCGGCCAAAGGCGGGGCACTGCAAGCTCGCGGCAAGGCCCGGCGCCTGAAGGAGAAGGGGAAGGAGAAGTTCTCCTGATCGACGACTGAATCACATCGCGAGACAGAAGGAATCATGGGAATACTCGCTTGGATTCTCCTCGGGTTGCTCGCCGGCATCATCGCGAAGATGCTGATGCCCGGAAAGGACCCGGGTGGCATCATCGTCACCACGCTCATCGGTATCGCGGGCGGCGTGCTCGGCGGATGGCTCGGCAAGGTCATCTTCGACGTCGACTCCATCGACGGCTTCTTCGAGCTGTCCACCTGGATCGCCGCCATCGTCGGGTCGCTCATCCTCCTCGCGGTCGCCCGGCTCTTCGTCCGGCACAAGTGACGCCGTCCCTTCGCACGACGTGAGCGGGGCGTCTCCGTACGGCGCGAGCCACGCGTACGTCCGTGATCCGCGCCCGACCAGCCCCACTGTGGCCGGGAGCCCCTCTCCTCGACGGGAGCGGCTCCCGGGCCACACGCCTGCTCTGGGCCAAGGCGCGGCCCGCCCTCGGCACGACGTCGCGCCCCCTCAGCGGGCGCGAGAACGGGACGCCTCTCAGCGGGCGGGGGGAAGCAGGGTGCCGAGGGGGCCCAGGTCCAGGTTGAGGTCTTCGAGGGCGTACCCGTGCTCGACGCACAGCTCGGTCATCCGGTCGTGCAGGGCGAGCAGGGTGGCCCCGAGTTCCTCTTCCTGCGCGTCGGTGAGGTCGCCCGCGTCGACGCGGCGGAGAGCCTGGCGTTCGATGAGCTGCCGCAGGAGTTCGACGATGGTCAGGACGAGTTTGAGGAGGTCCTCGCCGACGGCCTCGGGGTCGGTGCGGATGCGATGGGCTGCGGGCCGGGTCCCCCCGGGCGCTTCGGGTGGCGCCTGGAGGAGGCGGAAGGCGTGTGCCAGCGGTTCGCCGACGGCGTCCAGGTCGGGTGTCGGCGGTCGCGCGGCGCGCTCCGTGTTCATGGCCGGACCTCGGGGGCGATGGTGTCGGATGCCGTGACGGACGTGATGAGGGCACGCAGGGAGATGCGTACGAGGTCGATGTCGGCGATGGAGAGGACGAGGTCGCCGGTGATGACGACGCCGCCGGCCAACAGCCGGTCGAGGAGGTCGACGAGGGCGACCTGCCGGCCGGCAAGGGGGCCGTCGCGTTCGATGGGGGTCATGATCGCGCGCCGTGGTGGTCGGGCGGGGCGTCGGGCGGAGCCGGCGGCATGGCGAAGGAGTACGGCGCCCAGGGGCCGGTGACGTCGATGCGCACACCGGTGAGGTCTCGGCCTGCCTGACGGAGAGCGGCGCGGAAGGCCTCGGCCTGGTCGTCGGGGACGAGGTAGGCGTCGTTGAGGACGTTCTCGCCGTTCTCGCGACGGGTGAGCGGGCCGGTCTGCACGGGGTGGCGGACGGCCTCGGCGGCGTGCCGGGCCGCTGTGGCGGCGATGCGGTCCGCTGCTTCCCTGGCCTGCAGATAGCGGTCCTCACGGGCGTGGCGCTGGGCACGGCGGGCTTCCAGATAGGCCTTGCCGGGGCTCGGGGAAGGAGCTGTCTCTCGGGCACGGCCGCCAGGGGTTCCGGCGGTACCGTCGGCCGCATCGGCGCCGCCGGCCGTGTCGGTGTCGCCGGCCGTATCGGTGTCGCCGGCCGTATCGGTGTCGACGACCGTGTCGGTGTCGGGGGCGACGTACACCTTGACTCCGTACTCGGTGTGGTGGGCGAGGAGGGCGAGCCGGGTCCCGAAGTTCTCCTGCTGCTCGCCGAGCGCTTGCCGGGCACTGTCGGCGTCCCGGTAGAGGGTGGCAAGCCGCAGGGGCAGGACGACGGTGTGCTCCGCGAGGGCCTGGATGACGTGGTGGTGGGCCCGGGCGGTGCCGTCGAGCCAGTCGAGGTCCTCGAAGCGGGATCTGAGGACGTCCTCTCCCCACGCGTCGGCGGGCACCCGGCTGACGACGAAGGCCGGGGCGGTCGGCCCCGCCCCGTGGGGGAACAGGAGGGCGACCGGGGCGTCACCGACCCCGCGCAGGCCGCCAAGCAGCTCGCCGAGCCGGGCGTTGGGGGCGACGACGGCGTAGACGTAGACGAGACTCGGCGCTCCGGTCACGGTGCGGGCCTCTCATGGTCGGTGTCGCGGGGCCGGGCCGTGCCACGTCGCTGGGGGCTCTCGTCGGAGTGGTCGGACGGCAGGGCGTCCGGCCGCTCGCGACGCAGGGCGTCGAGCTCGGCGCGCAGGCGCCGGTTCTCCACCGCGAGCGGGTCGCCGCTGTGCCGGGAGGACAGCGAGGGATCGTGCTCCCACCAGTCGATGCCCATCTCCTTGGCCTTGTCGACCGACGCGATCAGGATGCGCAGCTTGATGGTCAGCAACTCGATGTCGAGGAGGTTGATGCGGATGTCGCCGGCGATCACGATCCCCTTGTCCAGGACGCGTTCCAGGATGTCGGCCAGACTGGCCGACGAGGACTGCGGGTACGCCGCCGGCGACGCACGCGACGGCAGCGGGGCGATCCGGTGGGCAAGCGGGTCAGTCACGGTGCCCGACCTCCTGGGTCACGGCAGGCTCTGCCGGAATTGTGCGATCTCGTCGAGACGGTCGAGGAGTTCGTCCTCCTGGACGTCGAAGGCGGCCGGGTCGATCTCCCCGTCCCTGAGCCTGCGCTCCAGCTCGGCGAGGGCGGCGTAGACGGGGGCGGGGTCGTAGTACTCCTCGTTGGCCTGGTCCATGGCGCGCTCCGCCACCCACGCCACGAGCCGTACGGGCGCCAGCGGCGCGGTCAGGAGCTTGCTCAGCGCTCCCATGAATCCTCCTCGGCGCTTCCTCGTTTGCCGGGCCCGGCAATGCCTGGGCCGGCTACACGAAGCTGTAGGGCGGCAGCGGCCCGGTGTAGCGGAACTCGACGCCCTCGACCTGCTCGGCGAGGTCGGCCTCCGCCTGGAGGAAGGTGTCCTTGTCGTCGTCGTGGACCAGGAGGGAGATGCTCAGGATGTCGCCGTCGGCCGGAGCGCGGACGCTGTGGTCCGCCGCGAGGGGGACCAGCGCCTGGACCAGCCGGGCGGCCAGGTCCTCCTGTCTCGCCCGTACTTCGTTGGAGACGATCTCCCCCAGCTCCAGCGGCAGTCTCGGGTCGGCGTCGCCCGCCCGGATGCGGTCGTTGAGCTGTCGGGCCTGGTCCGAGTCGTGGAGGATCTCCCTCAGCAGGACGTTCTCGTCCTGGGAGGCCTTCACGTGGTACTCGGCGCAGCCGCGGAGCCGCTCCAACGCCTCCAGATAACCGTCCGCGCGCTCCAGGAGCACCTGGGTGACCGTCTGGTCGTCGGCGGCGATGTAGCCGAACTGCAGGGGAAGAACCGTTCCGTCGGCCATCAGACGGTCCTGCACCGCCTGGTGGGCGGCCAGGTCCCGGCGCTTGGGCCGGATCTCCTCGTCGATGTCCGAGACGACCGCGCACAGCCGCCCGGCGGTGATGGCGCGCACCGACGCGGGCTCGGCGCCGACACCCGTCAGCCCGTCCAGGCGGCACGGGTGCGTGGCGGCGGTGATGGAGTACACGTAGAGGGGCATCGTCTACTCCTTCTCTCGGCGTGCGGGTCGCCGGGCGGGCCGACGGCGGCGGGGGGCCTCTTCCGGTTCCTCTTCCGGCTCTTCCTCCTCGTCGTCGGACCCGCCGGAGAGCGACTGCGTCACCGCGTCCACGACGCCGCCGATGGCACCCTTGGACTTGCCGCGGGCTCCGCTCTCGACCGCGTTGCCGACGACGTCGGTCAACTGCGCCGGGGCCTTCCGGCCGGATTCCAGGTCGAGGCGGTTGCACGCCTCGGCGAATCGCAGATAGGTGTCGACACTGGCGACGACGATGCGTGCGTCGATCTTCAGGATCTCGATCCCGACGAGCGACACGCGGACGAACACGTCGATCACCAGGCCGCGATCCAGGATCAACTCCAGAACGTCATAGAGGTTGCCCGAACCTGCGCCGCCGCTTCTGGTGACGTTGCTTCCACCCTGCGGCACCACTGTCATGGCCGCTTCCCTTCATGGAGCCGGCTCGTTCAGGTCGGCCGGTCACGGAGCCGGCTCGTTCAGGTCGGCCGGTCACGGAGCCGGCTCGGTCAGGTCGGCCGGTCGATCATGCCCCGGCTGTATCGCCGGGTGCGCTCGTACGAGATCAACTCGCCTTCCTCGTCCATGGTGACCTTGTAACTGGCCAGGATGCTGGTGGTGTCGGGGATCCGCTCCAGCTCGACGACCTCGACCTGGGCTTCCCAACCGTCCTCGCTCGGCCGGAGGGACGAAACCGAGTCGGGAACCCGACCCAGCAACGTCGAGAGCTGCTCCACCGCCGAGCGCATCGCAGCCGCCGCACCGGTCACCCCGTGACGCGGCGGCTTGCGCGCCGGCGCCTTGCGCGCGGCGGCCTTCTTGGCGGGCCTGGTCGGCCTCACCTCGCCGTCCTCCTCCGGCGGAGGACGTCGTCTGCGGCCCGGCTCTGCGGCGGCCATCTGCTTTCGCTCCCCTCGCGGACTGACCCGTGCGCCTTCCCCGCTCAAAACGGAACAAACACCCTCATTTTCTCCGATCCTTCGCTTTTCCGTCCACTTCACGCATATCTCGCATCGAGCAGAGCAGTCCCGTAAGTAACCGTCCGGTGAAGGGAAAGCTCATGGACGACACGACCAAGATCGCCTTGGCAGCCGCCGTCGCCGGGGGCTACGTACTGGGGAGGGCCAAGAAAGGACGACTGGCCTTCTCCCTGATCACGTACGCCGCGGGCCGCCGTCTCGGCCTCGACCCACGCGAGCTCGCGACGCAGGGGCTCAAGAAGCTGGGCGAGATGCCGCAGGTGGCCGAACTCGGGGACCAGATCAAGGGTGAGGCACTCGACGCCGGGCGCAAGGCACTCGTGGCCACCGCGAACCGCCGGATGGCCGGCCTCGCCGACTCGTTGCGCGAGCGCACTCTCGCCCTCGGACACGGCGACGAGGACGAGGACGACACGGACGAGGAGGAGTACGAGGACCAGTACGACGACGCGGAAGGCGGCTACGAGGACGAGCCCGAAGACGCCGAGGAACCCTACGAGGACGAGGAGGGCGAAGAGGAAGAGCCCGAGGAGGAGGAAGAAGCCGCACCGGAAGGGGCCGCGGAGGAAGAGCCGGAGGAAGAAGAACCGGAGGAGGAGGAACCGGAAGAGGAACCCGAGGAGGAGGAGAAGCCGAAGGCTCGCCGGCGGCCCACCCGCCGTTCCGCCCAGGCATCGCCGTCCAAGGCGCCTCAGCGCCGCAGCTCGGCCCGCAAGACTCCGGCCGAGAAGGCGACCCCCGCCAAGAAGACGGCCGCCGCCAAGAAGGCGACCCCGGCCAAGAAGGCGGCTCCCGCCAAGAAGGCGACTCCGGCCAAGAAGAGCTCGACCGCCGGGACGGGGACTGCGACGCGGAAGACGAGCACCGGCACGGCGGGTAAGCGCGCCGCGAGCAAGCCGAAGCGCGCCGCCCCCGCCAAGAAGACCGCGGCCAAGCCGGCCGCGAAGAAGACGGCACCGGCGAAGAAGAGCACGGCGCGGGCACCGGCGACCAAGTCCGCCGCGAAAAAGCCCGCCGCCACCAAGACGGCCCGCCGCAAGCCGACCGCGCGGAGGTGAATCATGGCCACCGACCAATCGGACAACGGCGACCGGTCCGGGTTCGACCGGCTGATGAGCGAAGCCTCCGATTATCTGGCCTCTCAGGCCGGCCACCTCGCGGACAAGGCCGTGGACAAACTGGGCGACCTGACCGACGGCCTCTACGACGTCGCGGAGAACGGCGGCAAACTCGGGGACCTCGGCGGCCGTCTGCTCCAGGGCGACTCCCCCGCGAAGGCCGTTCTCGGCCAGACGTTCGGCGGAATCAAGGACAAAGTCAAGGACGTGGGCTCCGGTCTGCTCGGCGGTAAGAAGAAGAAGAACCGCAAGGGCGGCGGCAAGTCGATGAACATCGTCGAGTCCATCGACGTCGGCGTACCGCTGCGCACCGCCTACGACCACTGGACGCAGTACGAGAACTTCAGCAGCTTCGCCAAGGGCGTCCGGAGCGTCTCGCAAGGTGACGAGACGACCACCGACTGGAAGGTCAAGGTCGGACCGTCCACCCGCAGCTGGAAGGCCTCCGTCCAGGAACAGATACCGGACGACCGGATCGTCTGGACGTCAGAGGGCCCCAAGGGGACCACGCGCGGATGCGTGAGCTTCCACGAACTCGCCCCCTCCCTCACGCGGATCCTCCTGGTCGTGGAGTACTACCCGGCCGGGCTCTTCGAGAAGACCGGCAACCTGTGGCGGGCCCAGGGCCGACGCATGCGCCTGGACCTGAAGCACTTCGACCGCTTCGTGTCCCTCTCCAACGAGGAGCCGGATGGCTGGCGCGGGGAGATCGAGGGCGGCGAGGTCGTCGTCACTCACGAGGATGCCGTCGCCGAGGAGGAGAGCGAGAACGACGACGAGGGCGAGGGTGAGGGCGAGGGTGCGAACGAGGACGCGGAGGCCGAAGAGCCGGCCGAGGGCGACCAGGAAGACGAGGAAGACCAGGACGACCTAGAAGACCAGGAGGGCCAGGAAGACGAGGAGGACCAGGAGGACCAAGAGGACCAGGAGGAGGCCTACCCCGACGAGGAGGAGGACGAGTACGAAGAAGACTCCTACGAGGATGAGGACGAGGACGACGCCGAGGAAGACGCCGAGGACGAGGCGCCCCAACTCGCAGGACGTCGACGCTGAGCCTCGCCTGATCGTCCGAATCGTCCGACCCGTGGCCGTGCCCCCGCACGGCCACGGTCATGCCCGCGCGGCGAACCGAAGAGCCACGGCCATGCCCGCGCACGGAGAGAGGCCGACGGCTCGCGCCGCCGGCCTTCTCGACAGTCGCCGGGTCAGTGCTTGAGGGCGTCCTTCGCCTTCTGCGCGGCCTGCTTCGCATCGCCGGCCGCCTGCTCGGCCCGCCCCTTCGCCTCCAGGCTCTCGTTGCCGACAGCCTTGCCGGTGGCCTCCTTCGCCTTGCCCTTGGCGGTCTTGCCCATGTTCTTGGCTTTCTTGCCCGTGGCCATCCCGTCACCTCCAAAGTCAGCTATTGGCTCGCTACCCGCATAAACCCGAAGAAATCACCCCGGGGCGGTCCGGATCTCGTCGGGGAGGGCGCCGCGTCAGCGGGAGTGGACCCGTAGCAACGTGTGGCCGGCCACGTCCTCGGTCACGCCCCAGAGGGTGGGGTGCGTGGTCAGGCAGTCGGCGAGGGCGTCGCGCACGGCGTCGGCGCGGCCCCACGTTCCGTACAGCTTGCTTTCGGTGAGCACCACCGGCTTGAGGCCGGTGGTGAGGACCGCCTCCCAGGTGGCGGCCGCCACCCCGGGGGTGTGGGGGCTGCGGAAGTCGTCCAGGGCGACCACCCCGTCCTCGATCAGCAGTTCACGGGCGGCGGCGATGTCGGCTCGGACGTGGTGGTACAGGTGCGAGGCGTCGATGTGCACGAAACGGCAGCTGTCGGCCGGCACGTGTCCGGTGATCCCTGAGGACGACCCCTGGACCACCGTCGGGAGCCGGCGGTGGAACCGCAGGTAGTTCGCCTCGAACACCTGGCGGGTCAGCGTCGGGTAGTAGACCCGCATCTCGGTGGCCGTGGAGTCGTCGGGTGCCTCCTCGGCGTCGAACAGGTCACAGACGGTGAACAGCTCGCCTTCGGCGGCGTGACAGCCGATGACGATCGCGCTCTTCCCCTTGTAGACGCCGAGTTCCAGCAGGTCGCCGCGGATCCCCCGCTCGCGCTGATGGTCCAGGAGCCATCCGAACAGAAACCGGTCGGCGTCGAAGAACCACCCTTCGACCTCGTCCAGCCGGTCGGTCGTGAGCAGAGGCGGGGCGGTTTCCTGTGCGGTCATGACAGGTCCTCGTGTCCGTGCGTGGGCGGCCGTCCGCTCTCCCGGCGGAGCGCGCCCCAAGGCGGGCGTACGCCCTCGGGGCGGCCCGAGACTACGGTCCCCGGCCCCCCTCCCCCGCGCACCGGTCCCCCGCCACGCACGACGTCCACACGACAGGCTCAATCCGCTCCGGATCGGCCGCGCGGCAGTCCGCGCCCGACGATACTTCCCCGCAGAGGACGACCGGTGGGCCGCGCGGGCAGCGGCCGGGAGGGGAGCGGCACAGGTGGGCATAGCCATGGTCGACGCGATCGGACTGGGCAAGAGGAACGAGCGGCGAGCGGAGGAGTTGAACCGGCGTGAAGAACGGCTAGCCCAGGACGTGGCCGTCGAGACCGCGGCGCAGGAGCGCGCCCGCCGCCGCGCGTACGACAAGGCACTCGTGCCGTTCGGCGAGGTGTTCTCCCATCTGAGGAACTTCGGTCCCGATGACCTGCAGGCCGTCGCCGAGCCTCCGGAGACGGACCCGGGGGACGCGGAGGCCCGTCGCGTCCAGCGGGACGCGGTGCGCGCCGTCCTCACCATGGCCTGCGGCGTCGCGGCCTCCGTCGGCGCGAAGGCGGGCACGGTCGCCGCGGTGGGGGCGTTCGCGACCGCGTCCACGGGTACGGCCATCTCCGGCCTCTCCGGGGCGGCCGCGACGAGCGCCGTCCTCGCCTGGCTGGGCGGTGGCTCCCTGGCGGCGGGCGGGGGCGGGATCGCTGCGGGCACGCTGGTGCTCGGCGGCATCGCGGCCGCGCCCGTACTCCTCGCGGCGGGCGGCTTCATCAGTTGGAAGGGGCGCAAGGACCTTCGCGGGCAGCGCGCCGCCGCCGTCCTTCTCAAGGAGAAGGCCGCTGAGATCCGTGTGCGCGAGGAGCGCGCCGGGGCCTGGTGCAAGCACAGCCGTCAGGTACGGCAGTTGCTGGACGGCCTCCGCAAGGAGATGCGGCGCAGGCTGCGGGCGGTGGGGGGCCTGGTGGACGGCGAGGGCGATTACTCCGTCTACACGCCCGCGCAGCGGGCCGAGGTGGACGTGCTCGTCGCTCTGGCCGGTGACGTGGTCGCCCTCGTGCGGACGCCGATCTCCGACGGCGACGGTCAGGTGAGCGATCTGTCGCAGCGCGTGGTGAGGGACATCAGGAGACGGCTCGGTGACATCGGACGCGCACGGTGACCGAGCGGCGGGTCCGGGCGGTGCAGCGGGGCCCTGCGCGGTGAACGACCGGCGGATCCACGGGCCGTGCAGCGGTGCGCCGCCGGGAGGGGCGGCGTCGCCGGGTGCGGGCCCGTGGACGGCGTGGCCCGCGCTACGGCTTCGGTGGGAGGCGCTCGACCGCGACGAGGGCCGCGTCGTCGCCGAGGTGGCCGCCCGCGTAGGTCTGGAGGTCGGCTCGTAGGCGGCTGAGGAGGGTGGGCGGGTCATCGCCGGCCCAGGAGGCGAGGCGTTCGGTGAGGGGGTAGAAGGCGCGGGTGCGGTCGCGGGCTTCGATGACGCCGTCCGTATAGAGCAGGAGGACGTCGCCGGTGGCGAAGGGGAAGGTCTCGACAGTCACGTGGGGGGTGAGGACGTCGGACAGGCCCAGTGGGGGGCTCGCGTCGACGGCGTCGAGGGGGATGACGCGTCCGTTCCTGATGATCAGGGGTGGCGGGTGGCCGCAGTTCACGAGGCGTACGACGGGCTCGTGGTCGGGGATGTCGAGGACGACGGCGGTGACGAAGGCCTCGTCGGTGTCGTCGGTCGGGTCGTCGGGGCCGGATGGCGCCTCGGGCGCGAGGGTGGCGTCCTCCTTCGAGCCGACGCCTGCCTCCAGGTGCCCGATCAGTTCCGGCAGTTCCTGCTCGCGCCGGGCGGAGACCCGGAAGGCGCCGAGGACGAGCGAGGCCTCACTGATGGCGTCGAGGCCTTTGCCGCGGGCGTCGCCGATGAGGAGGCGGGTTCCGGTCGCCGTGCGGGCGGCGGCGTACAGGTCGCCGCCCATCTGCGCTTCCTCCTCGGCCGCCAGGTAGACGGAGGCGATGTGCAGGGGTCCCGCGTGGTGAGGAAGGGGGCGGAGGACGACGCTCTGGGCGGCGTGGGCGATCGAGCGGAGCCGGGTCACCCGGGTCTCGTCGCGCTCGCGGAGGTAGGAGAAGAAGGTGACGATGATCGAGATGAGGACGAGGGCGACGATCTGGTAGGTGTGGTTGAGGTCCGTGAAGCTCGTCCGGGCGACGGAGACGACCACCTGGGCGAGCACCGCGACCGCCCCCACGAAGGCCGTCATACGCGGTCCCGCGAACGACGCCGTCACCGCGGGCGCGGCGATGAGGAACGGGCCCAGGTGCACCTCGGGGGGAACGAGGACGTCCACCACGGTGACCGCCGCGATCAGCGCGAAGGGCACGGCGAGCAGCATTCGGCCCCGGCGCCGGGTGAGGCGTGGGACGAAGGCGCTGCGGCGGGAACCCATGGGAAAGGCATACATCAGGTCGCGCGGCATGTCCTGTTGCCCGGCGCCGCGCCCGACGGCCGGTCCCCGTCCGGGCGACTCTCCGTGCCCGGACCTCCCGAGCACGGGGCCGTTCGGGCGACTCTCCGTATCCGGACCCCCCGAACACGGGTCCGTTCAGGCGACTCTCCGTGCCCGGGCCTCCCGGGGGCCGGCCGGCCCGGACACGGTGTGCCGCGACCCCTGTCAGAGGGCGAAGGTCGTCACCACGGCCGCGTGGTCGGACGGCCAGGTGTTCGCCGAGACGTCCGGCCAGGGCGCCGGCGTGCCCGTGACGAGCGTGTGGGAGGTGAGGACGCGGAGGCCGCGGGCGTTGTGCAGGACGTAGTCGATGCGGTCCTGCGGTTCGGGGCGGCCGACGTGCTCGCCCTGCTCCGGGTGGACGGGGTGGATCGGCGACCAGGTGTGGCCGGGGTCCGTGCGGGGGTCGGGGTGGGCCTCCCGGTAGGAGTCGCGGAGGCCGGCCTCGGCGGCGGCCTCCGTCACCGGCCAGGGGACGTCGGGCCAGTCGAGGTGGGAGGCGGCGTTGAAGTCGCCGACCAGGACGACGGGTCGTCGCTCCCCCGCCTCCTTCGCGATGCGCGCGAGCGTGTCCCGCATCTGTGCCAGGCGCACGTCCTCGTGGGCGATCAGTTCGTCGGCGCCCAGCCCGTCGAAGGCGGCCTCGTACGGCCCGTACGGGGTGTAGTGGAGGTGGGCCGTCCACACGTCCACCTCCAGGTCGTCGTCGACCCGGACGCGCACTCCCGCCGCGCCGTAGAAGCCGACGTCCGGGTCGCCGAGGCGGGCGACGACGGGGTGGCGGCTGAGGACGCCGAGGTTGTCGCCCGCGGTGTGGTGGTGCCAGCCGAGCGCGTCGGCGAGCTCGCGGGTGGCGATGCCGCCGGTCTCCTGGAGGCCGACGACGTCGGCTCCTGAGGCGCGGATGACGGCGAGCTGCTTGGCCCGGTGGTCGTCGACCATGGCGCCACCCAGCCACAGGTTCCAGCTCATCACGGTGAGGCGGCCGCCGGTCAGGTCGCGCAGCAGCGCCGGGGTGACGCCGGTGAGGCCCTCGTTCCGTACCGTCCGGCGGGGGCCGGGGTCTATCGGGGCGAGGGACGGGACGGCGAGCACCGTGCAGCCCGCGGCCTCGGCCGACGCGACGCCGGTGGGGGTGTCCTCGACGGCGACGCAGTGCGCGGGGTCGACGCCGAGGGCACGGCAGGCGGCCAGGTACGGGTCGGGTTCGGGCTTGGTGAGCTCGGTGTCGTCGGCGGTGACGGACACGGTGAAGGCCGGCGCGCCGAGCGCGCCGAGTGCGGCGAGCACGGTGTCGGCGACGGCCCGCGGCGAGGCGGTGACCAGCGCGACGGGCACCTCGTCGCGGGCGAGCGCGGCAAGCAGGTCGAGGGCGCCGGGCCGGGGCTCGACGCCGGCCGCGACCCGGGCCGCGAACTCGCGGTGCAGTTCGGCCGCGAGCCGCTCGGCGGCCGGGGCGCCGGGGGCGGCGGCCAGCCAGGCGGCGGTGTGCTCGACGGGGCGGCCGAGGACGTCGGGGCGGTCGGCCTCGGTCAGGGCGCGTCCCGCGACCTGTTCCACCGCCTGCCACCACAGGCCCTCGGTGTCGACGAGCGTGCCGTCCATGTCGAACAGGACGGCGTGAAGTGCGGGCACGTTGGTCTCTTTCTCTGTTCCGCCGGCGCGCGGTGCACCGGCTGTCAGGTCACGCGGGACCGGTAGGTCGGGGCCCCAGGGTCAGCCTGCCCTGCGGGGCGCGACGAGAACGGGGCGTTCGCGCAGGGCGAGCCGCACGGGCCGGCCCGGGGTGAGCGCGACGGCCTCGTGGGTGGGCAGGTCGGCCTTCACCTCGGTTCCGTCGGCGGATCCGCCCTCGATCCGTACGGTGAGCCGGGTCGTCGCCCCGAGGAAGGCGGTGGCGGTGATCCGGCCGGTGCCCGCGTCCGCCGGAGCGTCCGCGTCCGCGGCGGGCTCGCCGTCGGTGACCCGTACGTCCTCGGGTCGTACGAGCACGTCCACCGCGCCGGTCGCGGGCGCCTCGCCGTCCACCGGGAGTCGCCGGCCGAGGACGTCGACGGTGCTGCCGTCGACGTCCCCGGGGATCCGGCTCATCGTGCCGACGAACTCCGCGACGAACGCGGTCGCGGGGCGCCCGTACAGCTCGGCGGGCGGCGCGCACTGCTCCAGGCGGCCGGCGCGCATCACGGCGACCCGGTCGGCCATGGACAGCGCCTCTTCCTGATCGTGCGTCACGAAGAGCGTGGTGATGCCGAGTTCGCGCTGGATGCGGCGGATCTCCTCGCGCAGGCTGAGCCGCACCTTGGCGTCGAGCGCGGACAGCGGCTCGTCGAGGAGCAGGACGCGTGGGCGCAGGGCGAGGGCGCGGGCGAGCGCGACGCGCTGCTGCTGGCCGCCGGACAGCTGGTGGGGGTAGCGGCCGCCCTTGTCGCCGAGGCCGACGAGGTCGAGCAGTTCCGCGGCCTGCTTCCGGCGCGCGGTCTTGGCGACCTTGCGCATGCGCGGGCCGAAGGCGACGTTGTCGAGACAGTCGAGGTGGGGGAAGAGGCTGTACGACTGGAAGACCATGCCGGCGTCGCGGCGGTGGGCGGGCACCCGGGTGATGTCCTCGCCGTCGACGAGGACCGCGCCCGAGTCGGGCTGCTCGAATCCGGCCAGCATGCGCAGGGCGGTGGTCTTGCCGCAGCCGGACGGGCCGAGCAGGGCGAGGAGTTCGCCGGGCGCGACGGTGAGGTCGAGGCCGTCGAGGGCGGTGGTGGCGCCGAATCGGCGGCTCAGGCCCCGGAATGCGACGGTCGCGGCGCCGGTGTCCGTACGCGGTGCGAGGGGGGTGGTCACGCTCATGGTCATCCCTTGGGGGTCAGGACTGGAGGTCATGCCTCGGAGGTACGGGTACGGCGGCGCCCGCCCGCGCCGGCGAGGGCGAGCAGCAGCAGCCAGGTGACGAGCAGGCTGAGCACGGACACGGCGACGGACATCTGGGCCTGCGACCCGGAGATGTTGACGATCCAGACGGCGAACGGCCGGAAGCCGAGCAGTTGGGCGACCGTGTACTCGCCGAGGACCAGGGCCAGGGTGAGGAAGGACGCGTTCATCAGCGCGCCGCGCAGGTTGGGCAGGACGGCGCTCACGAGGGCCTGGACGCGGCCGGCTCCGCAGCTGCGGGCGGCCTCGACGAGGGTGCGGACGTCGATCGCGGCGAGCCCGGCGTCGAGTGCCCGGTGGACGAAGGGCAGGGCCATCACCACGTACGCGAGGACGAGCACGACCGGGAAGTCGGGGTTCTGCAGGGCCACGAAGGTCTGGAACAGCGGGGTCCGCGAGAGGTGCTCGGGGCCCCACTTGAGGACGGTGCCGAGCCCGGCGACGAAGGCGATGGGCGGTACCACGAGCGGCAGCGAGCACACCGCCTCGACGACCGGCCGCAGCCGGGGCGCGCCGAGCCGCAGGGCGACCATGGCGGGCACCATGAGGAGCAGGACGACGGCGATGGTGACGGCGGCGAGCCCGAGGGACAGCAGCAGGCTGGTGACGAAGCCGTCGGTGGTGAGGATCTTCGTGTACGCGTCGAAGGTGAGGCCCTGGCCGGGCACGTCGACGGTGAAGACGACGGAGGCGGCCAGCGACACCAGGAAGTACAGGCCGGCGAGGCCGAGGGCGGCCCACCGCCACGGGGAGGGGGATCGGTTCAGGCGAGCCATCGCGTGCTCCGGCGTTGCAGGGGCAGATAGACGGCCATGACGAGCCCGGCGATGACGATCATGTCGAGGCTGAGGGCGAGCGCCACGTTCTCCTGGCCGACGAGGACGTTGCCGGAGAGGGCGTCGGAGATCTGCAGGGTGACGAGGGGGACGGCGCTGCCGACCATCGCGGCGGCGGTGGCGTAGGCGGCGAAGGCGCTGCCGAACAGCAGCACGAGGCCGCCGAGCAGGCTGGGCAGCAGCACGGGCAGGGCGACGTGCCGCCAGTACTGGAGGGCGGTGGCGCCGTTGTTGCGGGCTGCTTCGCGCCACTGGCCGCGCAGCCCGTCGAGGGCGGGGGTGATGGTCAGGACCATCAGCGGGATCAGGAAGTAGAGGTAGACGATGACGAGGCCCCAGAAGCTGTAGAGGCTCCAGCCGTGGTCGGCGAGGCCGAGCCGGGTGGTGAGGACTCCGGAGTTGCCGAGGGTGGCGACGAACGCGAAGGCGAGTGGTACACCGCCGAAGTTGGCGAGGACGCCGGAGGCGGTGAGCACGGCCTCGCGCAGGGCGCGGGAGCGGGAGGTGACGACGGCCTGGGCGAGCGGCAGTCCGAGCAGCACGGCGAGGCCGGCGGCGGTCGCGGAGAGCTTGACGCTGCCGATGAGGGCCGTGAGGTAGGCGCCGTGGACGGAGGCGGCGAGGTTGGCGGTGCCGTACGTGGCCGCGCCGGTGGCCGGGTCGTCCACGGTGAGGGCGCCGCCGACGATGGCGAGGGCGGGGATGCCGAAGGCGATCGCGGTGAAGGCGAGCAGCGGGACGGCGGCGAGCCAGGCGGGGGCGCGGCGGGGCCGCCCCCGCCGGGCCATTTCGGGCCCGGCGGCGGCGGTCGCCGTGAGGGTGTCACTCATCGCTGTGTCCCTCGGCGGGGTGTCGGTCGTCATCCGGTGACGGCCTTGCCCCAGCCCTGGGCGAGCGTCGTCTTGGCCTTGGCCTGCTGGGCCTCGGCGGGGAAGGCCGGGACGCCGGTGACGGCGGGCAGCCGGCCGGCGGCGTCCTTGTCGAGGGTGCCGGCCTTGTCGAGGGCGGGCATCAGGACGGGGCGGGCGAAGCCGTTGAGCCACAGGTTCTGGCCCTCGGCGCTGTACAGGTACTCCTGCCAGAGGCGGGCGGCGGCCGGGTGCGGGGCGTCCTTGTTGACGGCCTGCGAGTAGTACTGGGCGTAGCGGCCGTCGGCGGGGACGGCGACCTTCCAGTCGAGGCCCTTGGACTTGAACTCCTCGGCGTAGCCGGCGTTGAGGTAGTCCCAGTCGATGGAGAGGGGCGTCTCGCCCTTCTCGACGGTGGCGGGGGTGGACTCGACGGGCGTGTAGTTGCCGTTCTTCTTCAGTGCGGCGAAGAAGTCGAGGCCGGGCTGGATGTCGTCGAAGGAGCCGCCGTTGGCGAGGGCCGCCGCGTAGACGCCGCCGAAGGCGGAGCCGGACTTGGTGGGGTTGCCGTTGAGGGCACCTGGCCCTTGTACTCGGGCTTGAGGAGGTCCTTGAAGGTGGTGGGGCAGTTCTTGACGCGCTTGGCGTCGCAGCCGATGGAGACGTAGCCGCCGTAGTCGTTGTACCAGCGGCCCTTCGGGTCCTTCTGGCCCGGATGTCGTTCCAGGCGGTCACCTTGTACGGGGCGAAGAGGCCCTGCTGGGCGCCGCTGAGGGCGAAGCTGCTGCCGAGGTCGAGGACGTCGGGGGCGCGGTCCTGGCCCTTGCGGGAGGTGACGGCGTTCAGCTCGTCCTGGCTGGAGGCGTCGGGGTTCTCGACCTCGACCTTGATGCCGTACTTCTTCTGGAAACCGTCGATGAGGGCGCCGTAGTTGGCCCAGTCGCGCGGCAGCGCGATGGCGTGCAGCGTGCCTTCCTTCTTGGCCGCGGCGGCGAGGGCGTCCAGGCCGCCGAAGTCGGCGGCGGAGGTGGCGGTGGCGGCGTTCTTGCCGTCGGTGCCGGTGGCCTCGGGGGCCGCTCCGCAGGCGGTGAGGGCGAGCGCGGCGACGACGGCGAGGGAGCCGCCGATGACGGTGTTTCTCGGGAGGGTCGCGGGGACGGGCAGCTTCTCCAGGTGATCGGGGGGCGACAACTTGTCTGAACAAGTTGGCCTCAGTACGCCGGGCGTTGATGACCTGAAGGTGAACGACGGCAGAACGGATCACCGCCATTCCCTGCACAATCACGCTTGTTTTCGGCCACTTGAGCACTGGTCTAGGCTGGACGCACTGCACACAGCAGTCGAAGGAACCGCAGCAGTCCAGGGGGAACGATGACCGCGCGCCACGAGCAGATCGCCGCGGAGCTCCGGCGGGCGATCCACCGCGAGGACTACCCGGTCGGCGCCCACCTGCCGGCCGAGACCGAGCTCGCCGCCCGGTACGGCGTCTCGCGCGGCACCGTCCGCCAGGCCGTCGCCGCGCTCACCGCGGAGGGCCTCATCGGCTCCCGTCAGGGCGCCCGCCGCGTCGTCCTCGCCCCGCGCCGCAGCCAGAGCTTCGCCGAGCTGCGCAGCTTCGCCCAGTGGGCCCAGGCCAACGGCCGCACCGCCACCGGCCGGGTGGTCGCCCAGGAGTACCGTCCGGCCACCGCCGAGGACGCCACCCGGCTCCACCTCGCCCTGGGCACGCGGGTGCTCAACGTGCTGCGCGTGCGCGGCCTGGACGGCGAGCCGGTGCTCGTCGAGCGCACCGTCTACGCCGACTGGATCTCCCCCGCCGTCGAGACCATCGACCCCGGGTGCGCCTCCGTCACCCAGCGCCTCTACGACGACACCGGCCTGGTCTTCGCGCACGGCGAGCACGTCATCGACGCCGTCGCGGCCGGTGCCCGGGACGCCGGCCTCCTCGCCGTCCGCCGCACCAGCCCCCTCCTCCGGGTCCGGCGTGTCACCACCACCCACGACGGCCGCCCGGTCGAGTGGTCCGACGACCGCTACCGCCCGGACGCGGTCAGCTTCTCCGTCGCCAACGCGATCGGCCACAACCCGCTGGTACGCACCACGGCGGGATAGCGGCTGGCCCCGGAGCCGTTCGGCCTACTGGAAGCTGAGCCGGTGCGGGTGGGCCGGGTCGGCCGGGCAGGTGTGAACGCGCATGAGGCCCCGTCCGAGGTAGACGCCGACCGGGTCGATCACCCGGGGGTCGTCCGCCGCGCCGCGGTCCTCGACCGGGAGCCAGCTCCGGGAGGCGCCGTCGCACTCCACGGTGGCGACGGTGAGCAGCGGGGGCATCGGCGTGCCGCAGGTGGGGCAGTCCACGGGACGCGGGTCCGTCAGGTGCCAGGACGCGAAGCCGCCGACCTTCCAGCCCGGGGCGATGGAGAGGTCGCTCATGTAGTCGATCTCTTCGGGCTCCTGGGCGCGGGCGGCTGCCATGGCGGCCTCGTACTCCTCGTACGTGGCGTAACTCGCGGGCGAGGAGGAGTCGTACGCGTCCTCGTCGTCCTCGTCGTCGTCGTCGAGGAGGCCCTCCTCCCACTCGTCGATCTCCTCCTGGAGCTCCTCCCCGAGGAGGCCGAGGTACTCGTGCTCGACGACCTGCTCCGGGTGGACGACGCAGGAGGTGGGGACGCACTCCTCGCGCCCCGCGACCGGCGGTTCGGGCTGCGGGGCGAGGACCGCGCCGACGTCGGCCGAGCGGCGCCAGCGCAGTTCCACGGCGATGGTCCGCTCCGGGCCGTGGACCTCGAAGGGGCACCAGAACACCTGGAGGAGGTCGTGCCCCTCGGGGCCGACGAGGTCCGGCACGTCCCGGGTGCGGAGCTGGGCGACGGCGAGGAGGGGCAGCGGGTCCTCGTCGCGGAGCTCGGGGACGTGCGTCCCCGCGGTCATCCCGTCGAGGAGCCGCCGCTCCTCGTCGGTGAACTCCCGCCCGCGGGCCTCGTCCTGGATGCGCCGGCGGAGCCGTACGTCCGACAGCAGGTGTCCGGTGCCCTTCGGGTGCACGGCGGTGCACACCGGCCACGGCTCGTCGGCGGGCCACAGGAGCGGCCCCGCCACCGAGCTTTCCTCCGGCTTCGCCGCGCCCTGCCGTGGGTGCAGTCGCGTCGCCGTCCGGCGGTACCGGGCGAGCGCGGGGAACACCGCTTCGATGTCGACGGGGCGCGGGGGCGTGGTGCGGGTCATGCGCGGATCCTCCAGGGGCGGTTCGGTTTGCGATGCTATAGGCCTGGTACCGCGGTCCGGACGCCCGCGGCCGGATTCTCCAGACTGTGGGTGAAGGAGAAGCCCTTGTTGCCGAACGCCGTGAACTCCAGCCTGATCGGGATCGGGTTGGAGCCCTCGTAGATCGGCTTGATGTGGTACTGCACGACCTCCTTGTTCTTCGTCACCTGGTCGAAGATGACCTGCTCCACCTGGTCGCGCTGGTCGGGCGAGTTGGTCGGGGTCTGGGTCTGGGTGACGAGGTTGTGCCAGGCCATGCGCCCCTTGCCCGCGCCGCCGAGCCGGTCGGCGAGGAGGTGGCCGCGGGCCTCGTTGAAGGCGGTGCCGTCGCCGCGCCAGCCCGGCGGCTTGAGCTTGCCCGCCTCCGTGCCCTTCTTCGCGTCGACGATCTCGGGCCGCAGGCAGGCGTACACGCCGGTGGGCCTGCCCAGGTGGTCGAGCCGGCCGTACCGGATCGAGCCGTCCCAATCGTAGGCGTCCATCTGGCAACGCTTGGGCGCCAGGCCGAGGGGGTCGGTCCACACCCACGGATTGACCACGTACGTCGAGGGGTTGGGCGCCGGGGCGAGGCCCAGCGGGTCCGGGCTGGTGAAGCGCGCGGTGTCGGGGTCGTAGTGCCGGAAGTAGCTGGAGTGGAGGCCGGTCTCGGGGTCGGCGTACTGCCCGGGGAAGCGCAGCGGGGTGTAGGCGGTGGCCGCCGTGTTCCATCCCGTGGCACCCCAGGTGGTCGACCGGCTGCGCCAGGCCGTCTCCCCTTCGGTGGAGACCAGTTCGGTGGGGGTGCCGACCAGGTCGGTGACGACGGCGAAGAAGCGCGCGTCGACCTCGTCGTCGCCCAGCGGCCTGCGCTCGTACTGGGCCAGCGGCCGGTGTCCCTCGTACTCCCAGGTGAGGATGGTGCCGGCCGTCTCGTCGTACTGCTCGACGAGGAGGGGGCCGTCCCAGGTGAAGCGGATCGTCTCGACGACCGTGGTGCCGTCGGCGGCCATCCGGTGCTTGGCGCTGCGGCGGCCCAGCGGGTCGTACGCGTAGGTCCACTGGGTGCCGTCGGGCGTGGTGCACGCGACAAGGCGGTCCTCGGCGTCGTAGGCGTAGCGCCACACGTCGGGCTTGCGGGACAGGCGGGTGCGGCGGCGCAGGACGACCCGGCCGGCGGCGTCGTGCTCGTAGTGGACGCCGCCCGCGGCGACGAGGTGGGCTCCCTCGTACCGGCGCGGGCCGCGGGCCTCGGTGTGTCCTGCGGCGTCGGGCCACTCGGCCGACGTCTGGTTGCCCGCGGCGTCGTACGCGTACCGCTCGACCCAGTCGGGTGCCTCGACGGACAGCGGTCGGCCCACCGGGTCGAGGGTGACGCGCTTGTCCCGGCGGGCCCGGCCTCCGGTGGTCTCGCCCAGGGTGACCGGGTAGCCGTCGGCGCGGTAGGCGTAGTCGCGGGCGCGCACGGGGTCCGGTGAACCGGGCGCGGACAGCGTCTGGCCGACCGGTCGGCCGATGCGGTCCCAGTCGGTGGTGAGCGTGGTGGCGGCCCCCGGGGCGCCCCAGCTGCGGGTGAGTTCGCGGCCGAGGGGGTCGTGGGTGAAGGTGAGCGCGTGGCCGCCGGTGATCAGGGCGACCCGGTCCCCCGCCGCGTCGTAGAGGAGTTGGCTGATCGCGCCGGTCGGGGTGGTGCGCGTGACGCGGCGTCCCGCGGTGTCGTAGGAGTGGCGGAGGGTGCGCCCGTCGACGGTCTCGGCGAGGGGCCGGCCGAGCGCGTCGCGTTCCACGGTGAGCGTGGAGGTGGCGGTGCGGGCCTCGACGAGCGCGCCGGAGCGGTCGTAGGCGTAGTGGGTCACTTCGCCGTCGGCGTTTCGCGCCACCAGGCGGTCCATGGCGTCCCAGGCGTAGCCGACGGTCCGGCCGAGGGGTGTGGTGCGGGTGGTCAGGCGGTTCGCGGCGTCGTAGCCGTAGGAGAGCTGCCGGCCGTCGAAGTCGGTCTCGGCCTCCAGCCGTCCGGCCGCGTCGTAGCGGTAGTGCCAGTCGTGGCCGAGGGGGTCGGTGACCCGGAGCAGCCGCAGTTCGGTGTCGTAGCGCAGTTCGTGGCGGGCCCCGTCGGGCGCGAGGCGGGCGACGGGCTTGTCGAAGGGGCCGTACTCGGTGGTCCAGACACCGCCGGCGGCGTCGGTGTACGCCAGGCAGTTGCCCTCCGGGTCCCAGGACCAGGATTCCCGGGTCCCGTCGGCCGCGGTCCGGTACCGCAGCCGGTCGTCGTGGTCCCAGGAGAACTCCTCGCGTCCGCCGGACGGATCGGTGATGACGAGGGGCCGGCCGCGGTGGTCGCGCTCCACGGTGGCCACCCCGCCGTCGGTCCCGGTGATCTCCAGCGGGAGTCCGGCCCGGTCGGAGCGGATGCGGAGGGTCGCGCCGAGCGGGTCGCGGACGGAGGCGACGGCGCCCGTGGGGTCGTGGGTGAAGCGGGTGACCGCGCCGTCGGCGCCTTCGGTGGAGGTGCAGTTGCCGAGCTCGTCGAAGGTCTGCCGCCATGCCGTGCCGTCGGCGGCGATCACTTCGAGGGGGAGGTTGCGCTCGTCGTAGCGTGCCGTCGCCGTGCTGCCGTCGGGCAGCCGCACCTCGACGAGGTTCCCCGCCTCGTCCCAGGTGAGTTCGGTGGTGTGGCCGAGCGGGTCGGTGCGGCTGAGCGGGCGGTCGTACGGGTCCCAGGTGAGGTGGGTGGTGTGGCCGAGGGGGTCGGTCTCGGCGACGACCTGGAGCCGGTCGTCGAGGACCAGGGTCGTGGTGGCGCCCGTGGAGTCGGTGTACCGCGTGATCCGGTGCCCGGTCTCCGGGTGGACGTCGTAGGCGAACCGCGAGGAGAGGATGCCGTCGGGGCCGACCGTGCCGGAGACCCGGCCCTCGCCGTCGTACACGTACCGGAACGTGGTGGCGTTGCGGTCGGTCCACGACGTGATCCGGCTGTCGCCGTCGTACGTGAACGTCATGGCCGGGCCGCCGGGGCCCTCGGGGCCGGTCAGCCGGGTGAGGTCGCCCGACGGGGAGTAGGCGTAGCCCACCACCGCGGACGGCTCGCCGGGCCCGCGGACGGCGAGGCCGGTGACACGCGAGTCGTCGGCCGATATCTGGAGGACGTAGCCGCCCGAGTGCGTGACGGCGGTCGGCGCGCCGTCGGAGCGGCGCGAGAACTCGATCCGGTTGCCGTTGCGGTCCTCGATCGCGGCCAGCCAGTAGGCGGTGGAACTCCGGTAGGGGCTGCCGGTGTATACGCGGACCTGGCCGCTGTGCGGATCGTGGACCTCGTACGACGTCTCGTCGCCCGACACGCCTCCGTGGCGCAGCGGCAGGCGGTCGCCCTCCACGGGCATGACCCGGTCGTCGCCCGGGCGGGGCAGCCGGGGGAAGATCAGTACCGCACCGTCCTCGCGGGCCCAGATAGCGCCGCCGCCCGAGGCGTCGACCTCGATCCGCTCGTCCAGGGTGGCGGCCCAACTACGGCCGAACCACCGGCCGTAGCGGTAGCTGGAGACGTGGGTGCGGCGCAGGACGAGCGGCAGGACGCCGGGCAGGGTGAGGTCCGTCTGGGGCAGCAGCATCTTGCCCGTGGCGACGTCGACGGGGTCGTTCTTGCAGACCGTCTTGTCCAGGGAGACGCCGTGGGCGCGCGGGTCGTCCTTGGCGTCCGTGACGGAGTTGGGCCGCGTCCGCACGTCGTCGCCGCGGTCCTTGCGCGGCGCCCCGTTCCCCTTGCCGCCGTCGTCGTGGTCGCCCTTGCGCTGGCGGGCGAACCGGTCGCGGAGGTTGTCGTCGGTGTTCTTGTGGTCGACGGAGATCTGCTTGACGACCTTGGGGAGCGTCGTGCCGACGTGGTCGCCCATGCTCTTCGCGGCCTTGGTGAGGGCTTCGAGCGCCTTGTCGGCGATCGGGTCGATCGCGTCGGCGATCGAGTCGCGGCCCCGGGTGCGGCCGTGCGCGGTCCTCGCCTTGCCGAGCTTTCCCGCCGTCTTGCCGTGGATGCTGACGCTGACGGAGTTGAGCTGGGTGGAGGCGTGGGTGTGCTCGGCATGCTCGATGTGGAGGTTCTTCAGACCACTGCCGGGACCCTTCGCCCCGCTGCCCGCCGAGGCCAGGTGCATGGCCTCCTTGCCGGACTGCACCCCGTCCTTGAAGCCGTCCTTGCCCGCGTCCTTGGTCTGGTCGAGGTCCACCCCGTCCTGCAGGCCGATCGCCATCGCGCCCAGCTGCACGACCAGATCCGCCGCCATGCCTTCCAGGGCCGCCACGGCCGGCTCGGTCATCGCCGCCACGACGTAGCCGACGGCCTCCTCCACGCACTCCTTGATCAGCCGCTTGATCACCTCCTGCGTGGCCCGCATCGCGCCCGCGCCGATCAGCGCCGACAGACCGCCGGTGACCGGGATCAGCGAGATCGCGATGCCCGCCTCGGTGGCGAGGTAGCCGAGCTGCACCAGCGCCGCGAGCTTCATGCCCTCGATCACGCCGGCCGCCGTGTCCAGGGCCCCCGCGATCGTGCGGGCCGCCCCGGAGATGTCCTTGATGTGCTTGGACTTGACCTTCGCCCAGTGCTCGTTGAGCGCGTCCATCGACTCGCCCTGGCCCGAGGACAGCAGCCGCTCGACGTGGTTGTTCGCGAGCTGCCCGTCGTCCTCCAGGTCGTCCGCGAACTCCCGGAGCGCGTCCGCCATCTCGCGGTACGCGTCCTCGTCGACATTCGGCCAGGCCACACCGATCAGATCGAGAAGAGTGTCCGCCCAGTCCGGAACCGTGACCGCCACGCTGTGTTCCCCCGTCCGTGGTGACGTTCCCGCCGGTCGCTTCGACCGGCCCAGACAGTCCTACCACGTGCCCCTGACAGGAGATCATCTAGGCCTCCGAACCTCCACGCACCCTCCCCGAACGACCGGCCTGGTCCGACGGCTCTCCGAACCGGAGCGGGTGGGTTCCCCGTTCAGCGGCGTCAGGCGCCGTCCAGGAGGGACCTCAGGCCCCGGGCGAGGCGCTCGTACTCGCCGGGGTGGTTGTAGATCTGGCCGCAGACGCGGATGCCGCCGCCGTCCGGCCACGGCCAGACGAGGACGCGGCAGCCGAGTCGGAGCATGATCTCCTCGCGCAGGGCCTCCGCCTCCTGTTTGGTCCGGGCGAACCGGGCGGGAAGTCGGAGTGCCCGCAGGGCGAGGCGGTCGTCGGCCGGCAGCGGGGTGACGCCGGGCAGTTCGGCCAGCAGCTCGGCGCCGTGGGCCGCGAGGGCGCTGTTGTGGGCGCGTACCCGCTCCGGACCGAGCGCGGCGATCAGGTCGAGGCCCTCCGGCGCGGCGAGCACGCCGGTGTAGTCGACGGTGGCCCGGAATTCCAGGGCGCGGGGGAATCCGCGGTGGTCCTCCCAGGACGGTACGGGCGCGGGCACCCGGTCCCTGAGCGCGGGCGCGACGGCGAGGACTGCGGAGCCCGGAGGCGCGAACCCCCACTTGTGCAGGTTGCCGAACCACACGTCCGGCCGGCCGGCCAGCGGGTCGGCGAGCATGCCGGGCGCGTGGGCACCGTCCACGACGGTGGTCACCCCGCGCTCGGCGAGGGCGGCAAGGAGCCCCGGCCCGGCGACGATCCGCGCGGTGGGCGACGTGATCTGGTCGAGCACCGCGACCCTCGTACGGGGCGTCACGGCGGCGAGCACCGCCTCCCGCACCGCGTCCTCGTCCGGCAACGCCGGGTCGATGGGGACGGTCACGAGCCGGGCCCGGCGCGCGGCGGCCGCGACCACCGTCCCGTAGCCGTGGTCGGTGACCAGCACCTCGTCGTCGGGGCTCAGTCCGAGCGCGTCCAGAGCCAGATGCGCCGCCTCCGTCGCGTTCGCCACGAGCGCCATTCCCTCGGGGTCCGCCCCCAGGCGCGCGGCGATCCGGACCCTCGCGGCGGCGAGCCGGTCCGCGACGCCCAGGAAGAAGGCGTCCGGGTCGCCCGCCGCCTCGTCCGCGAGCCGCCGCTGCACCCGGGCGACCGGCAAGGGGACGGCCCCGAAGGAACCGTGGTTGAGGTGGGCCGTCCGCTCGTCGAGCCCGAAGAGCTCGGCACCACCGGGGAACACCCCCGCCGACACCTGTCCGACCGGCTCGTCGCGATGCTCTTCGTCACTGACCACGCCCTGGAAGATACCTCCGCCCGGTGTCCTTGTGACCGACTCCCGGTCACCTTGTCCGGGAGTCGACGGCAGGGGGACCCACTTGGCCCCCGGCGGACGCCGTACCCGTTCGCGTGCGGGCGGCGAAGTCCGCGGGCCGCCGGACCGCCGGGCGACCGGCCTCCGTCCATGACGCCGCCTGCCGGGTGGCGGGTGCCGGGTGGTGGTGCCGGGTGCCGTCTGCCGTGTACATCGTGTGCGGATCCGCGGGAGGTCTTGCACCGAGCCACCATCAAACAGGCGCCCTCGCGATCACTCCGCCCTCCGGACACACACGCTTCCGTGCGGGGCCATTCACCCGAAAACGGCACCAACTACCGCTCCCACCACTGCCCTTGCCACACTGTCGATCATGGTTGCGCTTCGTTCCGGCGTTCTGGAACTCTCCGTTCGACTCGTCCGACACAGGAGCAACGGAGGCAACTCACATGCGCGCAAGGCGAATACGTCGCGCCTGGCTCACGACGGCGGCCGCGGCGTCGCTCGCGTTCACCGGTCTCGTGGCTCCGGCCCAGGCCGAGGACGCCCCTCGGGACGTCTCGGACTCCTCGGTCCAGGAGCCGCTGGCGGCGGAGGCCGCCCCCTCCCCGTTCGCGGCCACCGGGTGGACGTCACCCGGCGGCGCCGCCTCGCCCGGCGACTTCACGATGTCGCCGGGTGCGCTGAACGGCGAGACCACCACGCGGGTCACGCGCCTGGACTCGGTGCTTCCGAAGTCGGGGGTGCAGAACCTGCTGGTGGGGGCCAACCGCACGGTGGAGCCGTGGTGTTCCCGCGACCCGTTCGGCACGGCGCCGAACCCCGACATCAAGTACTGCCTGCAGAGCGACGACTCCATCTCGCGCGAATGGGTGCCGCAGGGATTCACCGGTGTCTCCGACGCCAAGGACAACGAACTGTGGGGCACCGCCGGGAACATCCAGCTGTTCGCCTCGTACGACGGCTGGGACCCCGGCCGTGAGACCGACCCCAACCCGGCCACCGGCGACTGCACCGCCGCGGAGCTGGAGGCCGACGACGCCTGCAACCAGAAGGGCGTCCGGATCACCTTCGTGCAGAGCCGGACCAATCCGGCCACCGGCAGCCCCGAGGTCAAGTACCGCCACGTCCTGCTGGGTTGGACGTACATCAACTCGGCCGACCACGTCTCCTTCGACGGCCTGCACGCCTCCGAGTACCCGATCCAGAAGGGCGTCCACGCCGGCGGCATCGTCTGGTACGGCAACTACCTCTACGTCGCCGACACCCGCAACGGCCTGCGCGTCTTCGACATGCGCTACATCATGGACCTGGACCCGGACGGCGACCCCGCCACGCACGACGCGATGGGCTCCGACACCGACGGCGTGGCGACCACCGCCAACGTCCAGGACAAGACCAAGGTCGGCCGGCACGACAACGTCTGGTACAGCTTCGGATACCGCTACGTGATGCCGCAGGTGGCCGCCTGGAAGTTCAAGGCGACGCAGAGCAACCCCACGGGCTCCTACGCGTGCGTCTCCACCGGCGCCCCCAAGGCCTCGTACATCTCCCTCGACCGCAGCACCACCCCCGACCGCCTGCTCATGGGCGAGTACTGCCGCCCCGAGTCCGGCTACCCCTCCACCGGCCGCATCGCCTCGTACCCCGTCGCCGACCTCGAGGGACGCTCCGCCGACGTGACCGCCGAAGGCTGGGCCAACTACCTGCCCCTGACCAACGGCGGCGCACAGGGCGCGGCAGCCACCGCCGGCACGCTCTACGTGAACGAGTCGAAGGGCACCGACGAACCCGGCAACCTCTGGCGCTACAAGTGGAGCAACGGCCAACTGGTCCAGAACGGCCAGGCCGTCAAAACCGCCCGTGGCGCCGAGGACCTCTACATCGAGCGCGGCACGAACCGCCTCTGGTCCCTCTCCGAACACCGCCCCGCGTCCGCGTCCGACTGCACCGCGAACCGTGACTCCGCCGACCCCGTCGGCACGGACTACTGCCAGCGCGTGCTCTACAGCCACAAGCTGAGCTGGCTCGACGGCCAACCGTAGCGACGAGGCCCACCCCCCGGACCGCGGCACCCGGATGACCACCCGCGTGCCGCACCCGGACGACGTGCCCGGACGGAGATCCTCCCCGTCCGGGCACAGGTACGGGCACAGTCACGGGTACGGCCGCGGGCACAGTCACGGGTACGGCCGCGGGCACAGGCACAGGCACAGGCACTTCCGGGCATCGGCGCAGGGGCTCACTCCCCCAACGTGCGCACGGCCTCCACGATCAGGTCCCAGAACGCGTCCGTGTCGACCCGCATCGCGACCTCGATGTCGGCGGGCCGTCCCGTCACCCCGTGAAGATCCACCACGGTCGCGCCCCGTGTGTGCGTACCGTCCAGCTCCACCGCCACCGCGGCCCTCACCAGGCTCGCCAGCGACGGGTCGATCAGGTGGGCGACGGTGAGCGGATCGTGCAGCGGGGGCGCGTCGAAGCCGTACACCTCGCGGTAGGTGGACGCGAAGTAGGTGAGCAGGTCCACGCACAGGGCGCTCAGCGGGGTGCCGAGCGCGGCGATCCTGGCGACGACGTCGGCGGTGGCCCGCACCTGGTGGGTGGCGTTCAGGCCGAACATCGTCACCGGCAGACCGCTGCGGAAGACGATGTCCGCCGCCTCCGGATCGCACAGGATGTTGAACTCGGCCGCGGGCGTGGTGTTTCCGCGCTCCGTCGACCCTCCCATGAGCACGATCCGTTCGATCCGCTCGGCGAGCTCGGGGTGGGCCAGCAGGAAGACCGCGATGTTCGTGAGCGGTCCGGTCGGCACCAACGTCACCCGCCCCGGCTGCGCGAGCACCGTGTCCCGGATGAGGGTGAGGGCGTCCCGCGCGTCCTGCGGCACGTCCGGCTCGCCCTGCGCGAAGCCCGGCCCGTCCAGCCCCGAGTCCCCGTGGATGTTCTCGGCGACCCTGACCGGTCCGCGCAGCGGTCGGTCTCGACCCGCCGCGATCGGCACGCCCCTGATCCCTGCCACCGAACACACCCGGCGGGCGTTGAGCGTCGTCTTCTCCACCGTCTGGTTGCCCGCGACGGTGGTGATCGCGAGCAGTTCGACCGCCGGGTGCGCGGCGGCCAGCAGGATGTTGAACGCGTCGTCGTGACCGGGATCGCAGTCGAGAATCACGGGAACGGGCATACGCCCACCGTCCCACACCCGGCCCGGCGGGCGAAGGAGGCGGGCTCGCGACCCGCACGCTCGCACCCTCGCACGTCCGCACGTCCGCACGTCCGCACGTCCGCACGTCCGCACCTTCACACGTTCACACGTTCACACGCGAGCAAGGATCGTGAACTCCTGATTCGTGGCTCAGGACATGAGGAGGCGTCAGAACTGCGGCGACTCAGACCGACGGCTCTCCGTCCCCCGTGGGCGACGGGCGGCGGGCGTAGGTGAAGAGGTGGTCCTCGGGGGCGGCGCGGTCGTCGTCCGGGGCGAAGACCGAGAGCGCGTGGTGGAGGACGTCGAGGCCGCAGTCCTCGCGCTGGAGGCGCACGTACTCGTCCACCGAGAAGCTGGAGACCCGGACCGTGCGGTCCATCCAGACGATCTCGACGCCCTCCACGTCGGCGGGCACGGTCGCCGTCACCAGGAAGCCGCCCGGCGCGAGCCAGCCGGCCATGCGCTTGAGAGTGGTGGCGGCCTCCGCGCGGGTCATCATCATCAGCGGGAAGAAGGCGCACACGGCGTCGAAGCTGCCGTCCGGCGGGTCGAAGGCACGGACGTCGCACTGCTCGAAGCGTGCCTCGGGCACCTGCTCGCTCGCGAGGGCGACCATCGCACCGGAGACGTCGATGCCGGTCACGTCGCAGCCGGCGCGCGCCAGCAGGTCGGCCACCGGGCGTCCGGTGCCGCTGCCGACGTCGAGGACCCTGGCTCCGGCGCCCAGCCGTGCGGTGAGCCACTCGACCGCCGCCAGCTGCGCCGGGAGCCGGACGAAGGCGCGCTCGTACTCGATCCCCAGGCCGTCGAACAGCTCCGCCGCCGTGACCGGTCGCCCCTTCGTACCGTCGTCTTCCATTCCGTGTCCCTTCCGTCGTGGGTGCGCACATGGGATGCGTACACGGGGTACGTACCACCGGCGGGCCTACCCATCCGGGGGCCGCGGAAAAATCCGACCGCCCGATCAATCCGTGAGCGCGAGCTCCGCGATGACGTGCGTCCCGCCCGGCCGAACGTCGACCGTGCAGCGCCTCGCGTGCGCCTCGACGAGGTCCAGGCCCCGTCCGCCGCAGGCGAGCTCCCCCTCGGGGCGGGGACGGCCCGCGCGCAGCAGCCAGCGGCCGTTGTCCCTGACCTCGACGCTGAGCGTCGCGAGGTCCACGGAGAGCAACAGCGCGACGTCCGGCCCGCCGCTGTGCCGCACCGCGTTGCCGACCAGCTCGCTCACCACCAGCCTCAGGGCGTCGTCTATGCCCGCCGGCAGACCCCAGTGCGCCGCCATCCCCCGCGCGAACCGTCGCAGCGCGGGCACCGACGCGGCGGTCGCGGCCGTCAGGCATCCCGCGGTCCGCCGCGCGGCGGACGACGAGTCCGGTCGGTGCGTCGGGCGGTCGCCCGGCCGGTCGTCGATGAGAACGGCCTGGCGGAGGTGCGGAATGGTGGGCATCGGGTCTCCCGAGACTGCGGATGGATTCCCCCGCTCTCCACGATCGGCGCCGGACGTTCGGGAAACAATCCGGGGTGGCGGCTTTAGGGGTACGCACGGGAGGGAGCGGCGGCGGGGGTACGCAGGGTACGGGGGCGGGGGTGGGGGTACGGGGGCCACTCGGGCGGCGGCCGGGGTACGGGGTCGCGGGGGCGGGGGTACGGGGTCACGCGGGCGGGGGCGGGGGTACGGCCGGGTCTCCCGGATACCGGCGGGTAGGGCCGCGGCGCCCGGACACCAACGGACAAGGGCCAGGGCGCCCGGCTACCGGCTACCGGCCGGCGGCTCGGTCAGTCGTCCGTGACGGGTTCCGTGAGGGCGTCCACCACGGTCTTGCGGGTGGTGCGGAGCTTGCGCAGCACGCTGGCGACGTGGTTTTCGACGGTGCGGGGCGACAGGAAGAGGGTGTCCGCGATGGACTGGTTGGTGGCGCCGACGGCGAGGAGTTCCGCGACTTGTCGTTCGCGGGGTGAGAGGCGGTCGCCGTAGCCGCGGCGGCCGGGGGTGCCGGGACGGGTGAGGCCGAGGTCCTGGGTGAGTTGGCGGCAGCGGGAGACGTCGGCGTGGGCGCCGAGTGCGGTGTAGGTGTCGACGGCGGAGGTCAGGAGGGTGGTGGCCTCCTCGGGCCGGCCGGCGAGGGCGAGCGCGTGGCCTTGGCGTTCGCCGGCGTGGGCCGCGTCGTAGGGGCGTCCGATGTCGAGCCATCCGAGTCGGGCGGCCCCGAAGTGCTCGGCGGCGCGGGCGGGGGCGTCGTCGAGGGCGAGGAGCCCGCGGGCCAGGTGGATCTCCGCCTCGGCCGCCGGTGCGTCCCGGCCCTGGAGCCCTTGGTGTGCCTCGTCGACGAGGCACTGGGCCGAGGGGCGGTCGGCGCAGGCGAGGGCCGCTTCGACGGCGAGGGGGAGCAGTCCGGTCGCCTTGGGCCAGGACTGGGCGCGGCGGAGCACGGCGAGGGCGGGTTCGGCGGCGGCCCAGGCGTCCTGGGCGGCTCCTCGGGCCAGCCGGACGGACATGAGGCCGGCGGTGGCGCGGAGCTCGGTGCTCACGGCGATCTGCCGTGCTCCGTGCTGCGCCGCACGGTCGAAGCACTCCTGTGCGAGGTCGCGCTGTCCTCGGGCGAACGCCATCGTGCCCAGGGCGAGCAGGCGCTCCGCGTGGGGCACGCCGATGTCCGGATAGGCGGTGATCAGCGCGTCGAATCGGTCTTCGAGGCCGTCCCAGCGGCCGGCGAGCGTGTCCAGGGACAGTTCGAGGACGCGTCCGTAGCACTCGACGATCACCGCGCCGGCGCGGCGGCCCTGGTGGCGGCTCTCGGCGACCAGGGCGGCGGCGCGGGCGTCGTGGCCGAGTCCGATGGCCGCCTCGGCGACGTTGTGGAGGGCCCGGGCGGTCTGCCAGAGCTCGGCCGGGGAGTCCGTGTCCCGGGGCAGCAGGTCGAGGAGGTGCCAGAGGGTGTGGTCCGCCCGCCAGCTGAACAGGGTGAGTCGGGTGGCCTGGAAGGCGGCCTGGAGGGCCTCGTCGCCGGTGGCGTCGAGTGCCTGCCGGGCCCGTTCCATCCAGCGCGCGGACCATTCGGGCCCGGCGCGTTCGTCGAGGGCGAGGGCGAGCATGCCCCGGCCCGCCGTCACCGGCCGCTCCGCGAGTTCGTCGACCGCGAGTTCGAGTTCGCGTACCCACGACGGGTTGGCGGCCTCGTTCAGGAGCAGCAGGCCGAGTCCCAGGCGGATCTCGCCGCGGACCGCTCTCGGCAGGTGCGGGTCCTCCACGAGGCGGCGCAGCAGTCGGGCGGCGGAGGCGAAGTCGACGCCGTTGTACGCGATCCGGGCGAGCGAGGTGGCCGCGCGGGAGCGGCGCTCGGTGTCGAGTCCGGGCTCGTCGAGGATCCGGTGGAGCAGTGCGGCGGCCGTGCCCTGGTCGCCGACGGCGGCGGCCTGCTCGGCGGCCTCCTCGGCCCGGCGCAGCCACGCGGCGCGGTCGCCGAGCGACAGGGTGTGGTGGGCGATCTGGACGAGCGGGGGCGGGGTCAGCTCCTGGAGCGCCGTCACGGCCGAGCGGTGCAGGCGGCTCCGCCGTGGTGCCGGGATGTGCCGGTACGCGACCTGCTGGGCCAGGACGTGGCGGAACGCGTACCGGTGGTCTTCCGTCTCGACGAGCAGGGAGCTGCGCAGTGCCTCGATCAGCCCGTCGGTGCCGGTCTCGGCGTCCAGTCCGGCGACGGCGGCCAGCAGCGCCTCGGCGGAGGGGACGGCGAGCACGGCCGCGGCGTCGACGATCGCCGCCCCGGCCGGTGACAGTCCGGCCAGCCGCTCGGTGACCGCCTCCCGCAGTCCCTTCGGCACGTCGGTGTCCCGCAGGCGCCGTACCGCTTCCCGCTGGTCGGCCGTGCCGCCCTGCTCCGCGAGGGTGAGCAGGTCCTCCTCGGCGACCAGCGGCAGGCCCTCGCTCCGCTCGTACAGCGCGGATGCGAGCGCGGGCGTGGCGACCGGTCCCAGCGCGGCGGAGGCCAGTTCCCGGATCTCCTCCGCCGTGAGCGGGCCCAGCCTGATCACGGCGCCGCCGGCGCCCGCCGGGTGCCGGTACGCGGCGCCGAGCACCGACGTGTCCGGTGGCAGGTCCTCGGCGCGGTAGGTCAGGACCAGGCCGAGCTCGGGCGGCATGTCACGGGCGAGCAGCAGGAGCAGGTCCCTGGTCTCCTCGTCGACCCAGTGCATGTCCTCGATGATCAGCACGGTCGGCCCGAGCGCCGCGAGCAGCGCGCGCACACCGTGCACCAACCGGAGCCGCTCGGCCTGCTCCCCTCCCGCGCCCGGCGGCGCGGCCGGCAGCCGGTCCGCCAGACCGGGCAACAGCCGGCCCAGGGCCCCGACGGCCTCGGGCAGCCCGCTCTCCGGCAGCCACGGCCCCGCCTTGGTCAGCGCGTCGGACACGGGTCCGTACGGAAAGGGCTCGCGCAACGGCTGGCAGAACCCGACGAGCACCGGCCCGCCGCCCTCCGCCCGCAGCGCCACCGCGGCCTCACCCACCAGCCGCGACTTCCCGATCCCGGCCTCCCCCTCGATCAGCACCACCGCAGGGGGGTGCCGGACCGCCTCCGTGAGCAGCTCCAGCTCCCGGCGCCGCCCCACGTACCGGAACGTACCCACCGCCGTCGCCGCTCCCTCGCCGAGTGACCCCGCCACGCGCTCACCCACCTCACCCCCGTAAGCCCCCGGCCCTCCCAGCCTAGGCTCGGTCACCGCGGCGGACGACCGGACGCGGATCCGGCGCGGCTTCGAGCGCCCGGACGGCGGCCCTGTGCGCCGGGGCCCGGGCCGGCGCGGCCGGGGCGAGGCGGGTACCGACGGCCGAGGGGAGCGTGCGGGAGCCGGGCGGCTTCACTGTGCCACGAAGCGGAATTCCGGTCCGTAGTTCTTGCCGGCACCGCCGGGAATCGGGCGCTTCATCAGGTCCCTGGCAGGTGTCCGGAGCAAGCGCATCTGACGGATCGCCTCGTCCAGCATGTCCGTGGCCTGGTCCGCATCGGTCTGCTGCCATGTCTTTTCCAGGAAGCCCAGCATGGCGCTGTAGACGCCGTTGACCTTGTCCAGGAGGGCTGTCACATCCGCTGCGGGCGCGCCGGGACCGGTCCGCGGCCAGCCTCCGTCGGGCACGACGCCCATGGGGAGGACAGGGGGCATCGGGACCACGGGGCCCTGGAAGTCCCACTTGTCCGGGTGGCCCTCGGGGTGGACGAGTTTGCGGCCGTGCACGATCTCCAGGAAGGCGTAGTAGTGGGCGAGCTCGCCCGCGTCCGCGGGGTGCGGGTTCTCGGGCGACACGGACGTGCCCTCGCCCTGCTCCTTGATGACGGCGATGGCCGCTTCGACGTCCGCCAACGTGTCGAGGGCGTCGAGACTGTTCCCCGCACCGTGGAACTCCATGTCCTTGATCACCTGCCGGGCCCCGGTGATGAACTGCGGGTTCGCCCGGAAGGTGTCGAGGATCGCGGTGTAGAAGGCACCGATCGAGGTGTACGCCGCGCGGGCCGACCGTACGACCGGGTCGTCGGGTTCCTCGATACTCGCGTACATCTTCACCGATTCCGGCGTCAGTCCGCTCAGGTAGACCTTCAGTTCCGGCCGCACTCCGCCGGGCAGCGGGCCGGGGTAGGCCGGTACCAGCGCCTCGTCGGCGAGGCGGGGTTCCCCGCCGATGGTGGTGAGCAGGTTGCACGCGATCCCGAGATGGGACATCTCGTCGAAGACGATCGCGCGCAGGGTGCGGAACACCTGGGTGTTCCCGCCGGCCGTGGAGTCGATGGACCACATGCCGCACAGATACGGGGGGAGGGTGGCGAGCTCCAGCTGGATCGCCTGCTGCACCGCTTCCTTGAGCCACCCGAGGTCCCGCTCTTCCGCGGGCTGCCGCATCAACTCGACGATACGGGTGTTCTGAGCGAACCGAACGGCGTTCATCGCCGGCCTCCTTTCTGACGGATCTCTCCGCGCTCGATGGTCGGTCCATGCCGTCATCCCGGCGTCATCGCCGACCGATCGGGATCATCCGCCGAGCGTCCGGGCGCCCACGCCCACTTCGTCGGCGAGGACGAGCGATTCCCTTGTGCAGCGCAGGAGTTCGTGACCTCCGCGGGGAGGTTTCCACAGCGCCGTCCGCAGCCTTCCTCGCGCGTGTGCCTCGGTGGCGGCCGGCCGGAGAGTCTGCGCGACGACGCCGAGGTCGACCTCCTGCCGGAGCCCGGCGAACGCCGGAAGACGCTGCGCGTTTCCGGACAGCCGCACGGGGTCGCCGTGGCATTCCAGACGGAACCGGCCGAGCAACGCACGCCGAACTGTTTGGGGGAGAAGGGGAGGGAGTCACCTGCCGTCCCTGGGGGCTCTACGGGACACCGGTCCCTGCTTGCGCCACCGAACCCATCATAGGTCGCCGGGCTGCCGGGGGCCCGTCGTCGCGGACCGCCCGATGTGCGGGCGACGGTGCGGGCGCGGATGTCTCGCACCGTACGCGGCGGCTGTCATCCCACCGTCAACGCGGCCGGGGCGCCCGCGGTGCGCGCCCCGCCCCGGGAGGACCGGCGCGTGCGCCCCGGCGCGTCCTCGTATGTGAGTACCACCGACCGAACAGACGTGGCTTTTCGTTTCTGCCGCCCCGTTCGAGTGCACCGGCCGCACGGCTTCCCCGGCCCTGCCCGGCCGGTCGGTTCACTCGATGGCACCCGACGCCCCGGGACATCCGTGACGTCGTCCACGTCGACCGCATCAGAAACACGCGCGGAGGACCATCTCATGCTGACCCGGAAAGCCGTCTCCATCGATTCCGTCGAACCGGCCGAAGGCCGCGAGGGCACGGTCGTGACCCTCAGGGGACGCGGATTCGCACCCCACGTCAGGAACAACTGCGTGGTGATCGGCGGGATGGGCGCCTGCGCGCGCCCCGAGCCGGGATCCACGGACACCGAGCTGAAGGTCCGCATCGGCCCCGTGGCCAGGGCCACCTCGGGCGACCTCCTCATGTGGCCCGGAACGGGAACGGACATCCACACGGAGAAGGTCGACTTCGGCGACACCCTGCTCACGTTCTCCGAAGTGGCGGTGTTCCGGAACGGAGCGCCCGTCTCCTCGGCCGGGATCGACTTCCGGCTCACGGACGTGTCACCGGACACCTACTCCGGCGATCTCGAAGCGTCCCCGGCCTCCCGGGTCGAACTCGGCGGCTTCGAGGGCGGCGCGGTGCTGCGGGTCCGCTTCCCGACGGACCTCTCCCTGCCGGCCCGTACGACCGTCGACATCTGCCTCGTCCTCAAGGAGCCCACCCTCGCGGTCGACTTCTCCGCGGAACTCTCGGGCGACATGGGCGTGGAGGGCTGTCTCGGCGTCATCGCCAAGAGCATCATGACGAACGCCGCCCTCCTCGGCGAGCGGGTGCACGCCGGCGTCGCCCGCAACGACGCCAGCGGAGAGTACGAGCTGTACGTGACCAAGCCGTACCTCGAGAACGGCATGTTCGTGGTCCACTTCGGCAAGGCGTGACGCGCGGCGGCCGTCGGGCCGCCGCTCCCGCTGCGGGTCGAGGCCCACGGAACCAGAATGAGAAGGCGGGGAGCTTCCGCTCCACCGTGCCCGCTTCAGCTCTCCTGGAGGGATCAGGACGATGGAGCCGACCCTCAACCCCAGCGTCCTGTCAGCCAAGTTGCCGCCCCACGGGGCCGGCACCGTACTCGCCTCGCTGTCCGACCTCCCCGCCGGCGACGTCACCGCGCACGTCGACGGCGGGGACGGGGCGATCACGCTCCAGCGCGTGCGGGTGTCGGAGCTGTTCACCCGCCCCTGGCCGCGACGAAGGCCGTCGCCGCCCTGAAGAGCGGCACGGTCGCGGGCACGCCGGGGTCCGGGAGCCGGGACTTCGACTGGAACGAGAACGGGACCAATCCGGGTCTGGAGAGCGACTGGGACGGCCTGAGCAACGCCTCGGCCGCCTTCACCAAGTGGTACGAGGACACCGGGGTGCTCGGAACCCTGCAGGACACGGCCGAGGTCGTCGGCGAGTTCCTCGTCGTCAACGCGGTCGCGGGCCCGCTCGTCGCGAGCGTCCTCGTCCTCGGTTCCGAACTCGGCTCGGTGGCCGAGCTGCCGTACGCCCACCCCACCGGAGTGGCCGGCGTGCTGATCGCCGGCGGCGTCCTGCTCGTGCTCGGGCCGACCGGGGTCATCCCCGCGGTCATCGCGGGCGCCGTGCTGGCGGATCAGATCGTGCGGGCCAGGCCGCTGCGCGACTCGGAGATCGCCTTCGCCACCGCGGTGTTCGGCGACACGCTTCCGGTCGGCAGGATCCTGGTCACCGACCTCAGCCGGGCCCACGACCGCGCGTTCTGCACGCCGAACGTCGACGGCTCCATCCTGCTGGGCCTGGGCAGCAGGTACGACGCCCCGCTGGCCGACTCCGGCCGGAAGAGGACGCTCGTTCACGAACTCACCCACGCCTGGCAGATCGCCCATCGCCCCGCCGAGGACATCGGCTCACTCTGGGAGGCCGTGGCGAACGCCGCGAAGCGCGACGAGGACGTCTACGCCTCCTCGTTCACCTTCGACGGGCGGGCCTGGTCGGAGTGGGGGATCGAGCCCCAGGCGCAGATCGTCGCCTTGTGGTGGTCCATCGCCGACGCGCTCGGCGGTGTCGACAGTCCGGACGCCATGGCTCTCCCGATGTTCCCCTACGTGCACGACAACATCCACATGGGGCGCCCCTGAGGGCCCCCCTTCGCGAGCCCCCGCGCGCCCCTGCCGCGCGGGTGAAATGGGCACCGGATCGGCTCTCGGGCGGCTTGTGGACCGCGCGCCGTACCGTGCCCGGAGTTAGCGTCGGACGTGTTCCGATCCCCCATCCGCCCCGCCGGGCCGCACTTCGTCGCGGCCTCCGGACGGAGAACGGCGACGATCAGATGAACGTCCCCCGCTCCCTCACGGCCCGCCGATGACAAGCCCACTGGCGCAACTGGCCGCCGACCTCCGCGCAGGGCTCACGCCCCTGCTTCCGCTCCTGCCGGGCCTGTCCGACGCCGCCCGCAGGGAACGCCTGGCACAGGCGCTCGGCCTCTCCGCCACCACCCTCACGCCGGAAGCGCTGCTGGTCCGCTTCGCCGTGCCCTCCGTGGCGCAGCAGGGCGAACTGTGGCCGGTCCTCGTCGACCTGCTGCGGACGGCGGCCCGGCTGACCCCGCCGGACTGGACGCTGACGATCAAGAACGTGCTCGTCGCGAACCCTGGCGAGGTGAAGCCGCTCGGCACCGCCGTGCCGGGCACGATCGACCTCGGCGTATCGCTGAGCGGCGCGCTCCCGCTCGTGCCGGGACTGGCCGTACGGGACGGGCTCAGCCTCACGCTCTCCCTGCCCACCCCGGCACCGGGCGGCGCCGCGCCGGACGCCTGCACGCTCTCGTTCCGGGCGGACGGGGTGGAGTTCGGTCTCGCCGACCACCAGTTGCTCAAGCTCCTCGCCCCCGCCGGTCTCGTCCTCAAGGGCGGTCTGGGCGCACGTGTCGACGAGAAGGGGCTGCGGCTGGAGGGCGGGGGCACCGGCAAGGGCGTCGCCCTGCCCCTGGAGAAGATCCCCTCCGGACTGCGTTCGCCTTCGCTCTACCTGTCCTCGGGTGGCGGCGGGATCCGCCTCGCGGTCTCCTTCCGCGCCTCGCTGCTCGGCGTCGCGGACGCCACGATCGACGGGGTGGGCCTGGAGATCCGTCCGTCCGGCGGCGGGTACACGGCGGTGCCCGTGCCGCCGAAGGGCCTCGGGCTCACCCTCGCCCTCGGGCCCGCGAAGGGCGGCGGCTTCCTCGGCGAGCAGGACGGGGAGTACCGCGGCGCGCTCTCGCTGAGCCTGGGCGTCGTGGAGGTCAAGGCCTTCGGGATCCTTCGGCCACGGCCGCCGTCGGTGCTCGTGGCGCTGAGCGCCGAGTTCACCCCGGCCATCGAACTGGGTCTCGCGTTCACGCTCAACGCCGTCGGCGGTCTGCTCGGCGTCGGGCGCGCCCTCGACCGGGCGGGCCTGGCGGAGGTCGTGCAGTCGGGCCACCTCGACGACCTGCTCTTCCCCGCGGACGCCGCCGCGGCGGCGCCGCGCATCCTCACCACCCTGGGCACGGTGTTCCCCGCGCGGTCGGGGAGCACCGTCGTCGGCCCGATGTTCCGGATCGGCTGGGGCCGACCGGTCTCGTTCGTGACGGCCGACGTCGGGGTGGTGCTGGAGCTGCCCAGCGGGGTGGTCGGCATCCTCGGCCGGCTCCGGGTGGCGCTGCCGGCCCCGCAGGCACCGGTGATCGACCTCCGCGCCTCGGTCACGGGGATCGTCGACGCCGCGAACGGCCTGGTCGAGATCAACGCGAACCTCGCCGGTTCGCGGCTGCTGACCGCCTCCGTGGAGGGAGGTCTGGCCCTGCGGGCCAAGTCGGGCCAGGACGCGACGTTCATCCTCAGCGCGGGCGGCTTCCACCCCCGCTTCACGCCTCCGGCGGACTTCCGCACGCCGAAGCGCCTGACCATCCCGATCGCGGACAGTCCGTTCCTGAAGGTCGTCTTCTCCGGCTACTTCGCCCTCACCCCCGGTACCGTCCAGGCGGGCGCGGAGCTGTCCGCCGTCATCGGGTCCCGGAGCACCGGCGTGTCCGGGCGGCTCTCGTTCGACGCGCTGGTGCGCTGGGAACCGAGCTTCGGGGTGATGCTCGACATCAGCGGCTCGTTCGCGCTGCGGTTCGCCGGGGCGACGCTGTGCTCGGTGGGGCTGAACGTGCACGTGGACGGTCCGACGCCGTGCTGGCACGTCGCCGGACGGGCCTCGGTGTCCCTGCTCTTCTTCGACGTCAGTTTCCCCTTCGACGAACACTGGAACTGCACCGGCCAGGCGGTCGCCCCGCCGCCCCCCGACGTGGTCCGGGCACTGGAGCAGGCCTTGGACGACCCCCGCAGCTGGGAGCCGGTCCTGCCGGACGGGGCGCGCACGATGGTGTCGCTGCGCGCCGACGGCGTGGCCGCCGGGCGCCTGCTGCATCCGCTGGGCAGGCTGCGGTTCAACCAGCGCACGGTGCCCCTGGGGATCGAGGTGGTCCGGTTCGGGCCCGGGAAGCTGCCGAAGCCGACCGCGTTCGAGGTGGGCGTCACGTTCCCCACCGGGACCGGGACCGTGCAGCCGGTCACGGAGGACTTCGCGCGGGCCGACTTCTTCGACCTCACGGACGACCAGAAACTCACCCAGCCCGCGTTCGAACGGTTCCGCTCCGGCGCCGAGCTGACCCCGCCCCCGACGGCGGGCAGCGCGACCCGGACGACCGTGCCGGTCGAGTACGAGACCAAGTGGCTGGGCGGCCCCGCCCCGGTGCCCATCAGCCCCTGGGGGATCAGCGAAGCCGCCTTGCAGGCAGCGCTGCCGCACGGCGCCGTCGGCCGCAGTCTCGTCCACGAACTGCGCGCCCGCTACGTCACCCCGCTGCCCCGGCCGGTGCTGAAGGAGCGCGCGTTCGCGATCACCCACCTGGGGACGCTGAAGGCCGACACCGCGTTCGCCAAGACGTCCACGTTCACCGAAGCCACCGCGTTGCTCAAGACCGTCACGGGCCGGTCCGGGCTGCTCCAGGTCGTGCCCGCGTACGAGGTGAGGCCATGACCGTGTACACCTTCGCGTCCTGGGAGCGGGCCGGCGCCGCCGCCTGTCTCACGGACGAGGACAACCTGTCCCGCACCGAACCCGCCCGGGGAGAGCTGAGTGCCACCGCCTCGGTGAACGGCCGCCCCGGACGGCCCGTGCCGGTGCCCGCGCTCCGGCTGTACGGCCCCGGGGACGTCCGGGCTATCGACCCCAAAGAGATCGTGCGGGTCTTCCCGCTGCCCGGCACACCGGACGCGGAGCCGACCCGGTTCCCGCTGCTCGAACTCGAACGCGTCGAGCTGCCCTGGCTGTTCACCCCGCTGCGCGCCGGCGGGACGGGCGAACTCCGTCCCTGGCTCGCCCTGGTCTGCGTCCCCGTCTCGGAGGGCCGTCCGCAGCGCGTACCGGGCGTCCCGCTGCCGGTCCTCCGGGTCAGGGGCGGCCAGTTGCCCGACCCGACCACCCTGCACCTGTGGGCGCACGCCCAGATGCTCCCGGACCACGACAAGGATCCGCGACGGTCGGTCTCCCGGCTCCTGGCGCCCCGCCGGCTGGAGCCGCACACCTCGTACACCGCGTGTCTCGTCCCGTCGTTCGAAGCCGGCCGCCTCGCCGGCCTCGGCAAGGACACCGCAGGCCCCGTCCCCAACGGCAGTCTGGCTCCCGCATGGGACCCGAGCGACGCCTCGCAGTCCGATCTCCCCGTCTATTTCTCCTGGTCCTTCTCGACCGGCGAGGCCGGCGACTTCGAGACGCTGGCGGCACGGCTCCGGTCCCGCCCGCTCCCTCCGCACGCCGGCCGCAGGCCGCTCGACGTCCGCCGTCCCGGACTCTTCGCCAACGGTCCGGGGCCCGTCGTCCAGGAGGTCGAGAGCGCCCTGCGCCCCCCCGGCAACGTGTCGCGCGAGCCGTGGCCCACCGGCCCGCAGAGCGCCCAGTGGCAACAGCGACTCGCGAAGGCGCTGGTCCAGGTCGCCGATCCCGGCGGCGACGAGGACCCCGATGTGCTGCCCCCGCTGTACGGCGGCTTCCACGCCCTGCGCGAGGGCGCCGACCCGTCCTCCGCGGGCTGGCTCGACACCCTCAACCTGGACCCGCGCTGGCGGGTCGCGGCGGGCCTGGGCGCCCGTGCCGTGCAGGTCGACCAGGAGGCCCTCATGGCGTCCGCGTGGCGTCAGCTCGCGGACGTCCGGGCGGCCAACCGGTTCCTCGACCTGGCCCGGTTCGCCCGGCTGGTCTCCGGCCGTCTCCATCTGCGGCACGTGAAGACGCTCTCCACGGACGAGGTGCTGCGGCTGGCCACGCCCCTGCAAAGCCGCATCGCCCTGGCCGCGGACTCCACCCTGTGGTCGTCGATCCGGACGAGTCTGCTGCCGAACGCCATGGCGACCGCGGCGTTCCACCGCACGGTACGCCCCATGGGGGTTCTGAGCCGGCGGATCGGGCTGGTCGCGGGACGGGCGGCGGACTCCCCGGAACCGCCGCCGTTCGCCACGGTCCTCACCTCCGTCGCGGCCTCCGCCACCGGGCTCGCCGTGCCCCGGCGCGACCCGGACGGCACGGTGGCTTTCTCCGTCGCGCCCGAGAAGGTCGTCAGCGAGGAACGGCTCGCCGCCGTACGGCAGGTGCTCGCGCCCGACGACGAGGACACGAAGGCCTGGCAGCGCGTGTCGGACGAGGCGACCGCGCGTTCGCTGCGGCGCGCGGTCACCACCGAACAGCTCGCCGCCACGGAGCCGCTCCCCGCCGCGGGCCTCAACCGCGCCTTCCGGCTGGGCTCGCTGCCCGAGGCGGAGGCGCCCGAGGACTTCCTGGCGAAGACCCGACTCGACCGGCACGGCGATCTGGTCTTCCCGACCCTGCGGACCGCCCCGGCCGGACTCGACCTGTTCACCGACGCGACGGCGACCGGCACACCGCCGGGGCGGTTCACCGGCTCCTGCACCGGGCCGTGGACGGCCATCGCCAACGGACAGGGCGAACCGGCAGGCACCTGGCGGGGCACCTGCTCGGGCACGTGGCGGGCGGGCCCCGACCGTACGGGCTCGTGGCAGGGAGCCTTCGAAGGGACCTGGAGCAACCGTCCCGGAGCGGACGGCAAGGACCCCACGTGGCTCGCCCTCTTCACCGGCTCCTGGGCGGACGGCGAGGAGCACGGCGTGTGGCGCGGCGTGTGCACCGGCACCTGGACCGACCTGAACAACTCCTCGGACGGCGTATTCACCGGCACCTGGCACTCCGAGGCGCGCCACGGCACGTTCCGGGGCACCTCCCCGGGCAGCTGGGACTGGAACACCACGCCGGGCGAGAGCCGCGGCGACTGGTGGTCGGACTTCTACGGCGAGCTCAAGGCCACGGGCGACGGCCCCGGCGCCCCGCAGGACCCCTGGGAGCCGGACGCCCTCAAGGGGCTCGTCGACCGCTGGCACGACACCGGCACCCTGCCGCTCGACGTCTTCACCGGCGGCGGGCTGCTCGACCGGCAGCAGGACAGGCTGCCCGCCCCCGCCGTCCTGGGCGCCGGGCCCGCCGACCTCAAGGACATGGTCGTCTCGGCACACGACCGGGTCCTGGGCCCGTCGGACGCCCCGCCGGTCCCGCACCGCGACACCTTCCCCGCCGGGGCGTCGCAGCACACCATCGTGGCCCTGACGGATCCGTCGGTCACGGTGCCGGCGGTCGTGGCGTCCCGGGTCGAACGGCCCGCGGGCACCGACCCCGAGGCCCCCGTGCAGTGGGCGCCCGTCTTCCACGACGCCATGTGGCCGCCCCTGTCCCGGCAGTCCAACGAATGGCTCTTCGGCGGTCTCGAGCACATCCCCGCCGACTCGGCGGTCCTCGCGCTCACCAACGCCCCCTTCGTGGCCGCCTACATGACCGGCCTCAACCACGAGTTCGCCCGCGAACTGCGCTGGCGCGAGTACCCCACCGACCAGCGCGGCACGTACTTCGACACGTTCTGGGGGTACGGGACGGACCTGCCCCCGCTGCACACGTGGAAGCGCGACCTCCCGCTGGGCGCGCACCTGACCGCTCCGCCCGACCGGGTCGTCCTGCTGATCCGCAGCGCGCTGCTGCGCCGCTATCCCGGAGCGATCATCTACGCCGCTCCGCTCGTCGGAACGGAGCCCAAGGAGACCGAGGCCCGGTTCCCGATCTTCCGCAGCGGTCTGGATCCGGACACGGCGATGGTGGGCTTCGCCCTCACGGAGACGGAACTCCGCAACGGGTCGTGGTGCTTCGTGATCGCGGAGCAGCCGACCGAGCCGCGGTTCGGGCTCGACGACCCCGACGACGCCGCACTCGGCAGCTCGCCGCCCGCCGGCGCCTGGGGCGGCCCCTACGTCCCACCGACCACCCCCAGCACCGCGGACGACTGGAACGACCTGAGATGGAGTCACCTCTTCGACTCCAAGGAAGCGTATCTGGGCGCGACCCACGCCCCGGGAACCGTACGGCCCAACGTCTCCTACGGCGGCCTGGTCTGGGGCAGGAGCGCGGCCGGAACCGCGCGCCAGTGCTTCCAGCAGCCCGTCAGGGTCGTCCTGCCCGCCGCTCGGCTTCTGGCCCCCTGAGGAGAAAGCACCCGATGAGAGATCTCGGCGCACTGCGCCAGGCCGTGGCCGAGGCCGAGGGGCACCGCTCCCTGCTCGGCCCCGGGGCCACCGACGACGAACGGAAGGCCGCCCTCACCCGGATCGGCGCCGCCCGGAGCGCCGTCGACGAGGAGCTGCGGAGCCTTGCCGACGACGGTTTCGCCCCGCTGCTGCGTCAAGTGGACCCCGAGGTACCGCTGATGCTCCTGCCCGTGCGGCTGGAGACACGGCTGCGCCTGGACGGTCCGGGACCGGACCGGCTGCTCGTGCGGATCTTCCCCGACGACATCCACGTCGAGTCCCACGAGCCGCACCCGACCGACGGGGAGGTCCAGCAGGCACGGCGGTACTGGCGGACCGTGTGGCGGGCGGGCCGCACCGACAACGCCGAAGGAGACCGCGAGCGGCTGCTGCTCGCCGCCTGGGGCCAGTTGACCGGGGCCGTCGGCGCACGGCGGGCGCGGTGGCTCGTCCGGGTCCTGAAGCCGACGTCGGACACCCGGCCGCCGCTGCCGGTGCCGGACCCCCACGTCACGGTGCCGGAACCGCAGTGGCCCGACACGCCCGTCCGGGGCCGCGGCTGGAACCGGGCCGCGACCGCGTCGACGCTGCCGGACATGTTCGTCGTACGGGCCTACCAGGGCGACCTCCTCGTCGCCGAGCAGACGGGGCGGGCGGTCCCGGACGTGGTGCAGCTCGGCCCCGACCCGGACGCCACGCCCGCGCCGGGCGGGCCCGGGATCGATCCGGGGATGCTCTGGCTGACGAAGTACGAGAAGGCGGAGGAGAACGGGCTCGCCGTCACGCTGGAGCTGCGCCCCGAGAACGGGTACGCCCCGGACCACGAGCCGCTGCTGACCCGCGTCGTCGTGTTCGGCGTGTCGGCCTCGCTCTCCCCCGATGCCGCCGCGTCCCGCGTCTCCGCCCTGCTGGCCGGCCGGGACGGGGACGGCGAGGCCGCGTTCGTGCCGCAGGGCACGCCCACCAACAACCTTCCCGACGCGGGGGCCCCGCCGCCCGTGCCTCCGGACGTCGACCGGATTCTCGGCGCGGTCGCGACCGCGCCGGCCGAACCGTGGGACAACGGCGCCCGCACGGCGGCCGCACTCGGCCTGCCACCCGGAAGTCTCGACGCGCTCCCCGGTGCCGACGAGCCGGAGCAGGCCGACGCGCGCAGTCTGCAACTCGCCCTGTGGAGCGCCACCGGGGACTTCTTCCTCGACGAGCTCATGGAACAGGACAAGGGCGGCGCGGAGCTCGGCGTCGACCGCGAGTGGCTGCGCGTCCACCACTACGAGAACGTGCGGGCCCGGGGCCCGCTGCCGGTGCTGCGCGCCGGCAGGCAGCCGTACGGACTGCTGCCCGTCACCGCGACGTCGCGGTGGCGCGCCGACTCGCCGCAGCACGAGCCGTCGGGGCTGGCGGGTCTGCACCGCGTCCTGGGCGTGCTGCGCCCCTTCTGGGAGGTGGGCGTCGGCACGCTCCCCCGGGTCGGCGGACCCGACCAGCACGGGGAGACCCTCGACCTGCCCAAGCCCGAGCGTGACGTGCTGCGCGCCTTCGGCATGGCTCCGGTGTCCGGGACGGTGTCGGTGCGGCCCGTGCAGGGCGGGATGCTCGCCTGCTTCAAGGACCTGGGGCTCGGCATCTTCGGCATGGGCTTCGGCGGCGGGGAGGTGTGCCTGGAGGGCACGCCGGAGGACCGGCAGTCCCGGGCCCTCAACGAGGCGCTCGGCATTCGCTACCGGCCCCGCATCACCCATCACGTCAACGGGCGGGCCACCAGGCTCTGGCTGCCGTACGCGCGACCGCACCTGCCCGAGGGCCAGGACCCGGTGGGCGCTCTCACCGAATTCCTCGACCGCGTCGTCGAACGCTTCGAGGTGCGCAGGCTGATGGTCGGCAAGGAAGAGGCCCGCACCCTCCTGGAGGCACTGCTACGGCACGCCGCCAACCTGGAGTACGCGCGCGCCGCCGCCGGGGCCAAGGACCCGCTGGTGTTCCGGCCCCGGCTGCCCTTCGCCGAGGTACTGCTCAACCCCGCCTCGGCGCTGCAGACGATCGCCGCGGCCGGGCTGAAGGCGAAGCCGTTCACGCTCGGCAAGATCATGCAGTTGCCCGCGGGCGGGTTCGGCGGGGTGAACGCGCAGGACGGCGGCGGCACGGAGCCCGACGGCGGTTCCGCCGCCGACCGGGGTCCGACGGTGTTCCAGGCCATCGTGGACGCCCGGCTGTCCCTGGCCGGGCGGATCTCGGACGCGGCGACGAAGCGAAGGGGCGTCTTCACGCTGCTCGGCACCGAGCGTCCGTGGAGCGTGCGGCTGGCCGAGATGGACTCCGCGCTCCAGTACCTCGCCCAGCGGGTGGGGACGTGGGAGCGCCGCGGGGACGCCTTCGGCCCGGTCGAACGTCTTCTCGGCGAGTCCCTCGACCTCGTCTCCCACCGGCTCGACGCGTGGATCACCTCCCTCGCCACCGCCCGACTCCGCGCCCTGCGGGAACGGCGTCCGGCCGGCGTCCAGCTGGGCGCGTACGGATGGGTGGAGAACCTGTCGCGCCATCCGGGGCGGCGCAGCCGGGGATGGGTGCTCGCGCCCTCGCTCCCGCAGGCGGCGACCGCGGCGATCCTGCACAGCGGCGCCCTCTCGCATCCGAGCGACCCCGGAGCCTTCGCCGTCGACCTGTCCTCGCGCCGGATGCGCGTGGCGATGACCGTCGTCGACGGCATGGCCAAGGGGCAGCCGCTCGGCGCGCTGCTCGGCTACCGGCTCGAACGGCGGCTGCACGACGAGCGCGAGCTCTCCGGCGGCCCGGAACTGGACCGCTACATCGCGCCGCTGCGCGAGAAGTGGTCCGTGCAGAGCCCGCAGCACACGGGCCCGGGGGCACAGGAGTTCATCGGCCCCCACGACGTCACGGACGGAGCGCGGCTCGCGGAGGTCCCCGCGTCGCAGGTCGTCGCCTATCTGAAGACGAAGGCGGGGCCCGCGGGGATGTCCACCGCGGAGCGGGAGGCGGTGCTGCGTCACCTGGACGCGCTGCGCGACGACCTCGACGCGGTGGCCGACCTCCTCCTCGCCGAGAGCGTCCACCAGCTGGCCCAGGGCAACCAGGACCGGGCCGCCGCCACCATGGAGGCGCTCGCGGCGGGCGGGCAGCCGCCGCCGCTGCCCCAGGTGCTCGACACCCCGCGGCGGGGCGTTCCCGTGGGCCACCGCGTCCTCGTCCTCGTGCCGGAGGGGACCGCCCGCGCCGCGGGCTGGGACGGCGCACAGCAGATCACACGGCCCCGGGCTGAGGCCGAGCCGCTGCTCGACGCCTGGGCCGGGCACCAGTTGGGGCCCACCGGCCGGATCCGGCTGCGGGCCGCGTGGCTGCGTCCCGGTCAGGAGGACGGGCCGGGTACGACGACCGTGACCGAGCACGCCTGGCCTCTCGCCGGGTACTGCGCCCTGGACGTGGTGGCGCTCGCGTCGGCGGGCGCTCTGCGCGCCGTCCTCGCGCACGCACTGATCGGGGAACGGCCCGCGAGCGTGCCCGACGACGCCGTGCCGGTGCTGCGGACCGGCAGGGCCGCTTCCTGGTCCCGGACGACCGTGAGCATCGCGCAGATCGAGGCGGTGGGCGCGGCGGTCGGCGGTGTGCTCTCGGCGGGCCGGGCGGGCACGGCGGCCGATCTGGACGGGGCCCACAACCCGGCGCAGCCCATCGCCGATCCCGGGCTGAAGACCCGGGCGGACAACGCGCGTGCGCACCTCCGGACGGCTTTGGACACCGAGAATCTGGAGTCGCTCGCCGCCTACGGGGTGATCGGCCTGCCGCTGGGCCCCGACACGGAGCTCGCGAACCAGCTGGCCGCGGCCCTGGGCAAGGGTCGGGAGCGGCTCGAACGGGCGGACGAGGAGGCGAAGCGGACGGACCCGGGGGCCGACGCGGCGGTCCTGGAAGCGGTGTTCGGCCCCGGATTCCGTGCCGTGGGTCTGGTGAAGGCCGCCGACCCGGACCAGCTGGACGCCTCCTTCGGCACCGGTCTCGAGCGCGGCGGCGACCCCCTGCTCGTCCCGGGCGACTGGGTGGAGCAGATGGGCGCGGTCCGGCCCGGCACGGGCGCCCTGGCGGACCTGCTGCTGCACACCCAGGCCGCCGGGACGGGCGCCGGCCAGTCCCTGCGCATCGGCCAACTGCCGTTCGCGGCCGGCGACCGCTGGGTCGGGACCCGCAGGAAGCCCGACGACGAGGACAAGCCGGCGACGGGTCTGGTGGTGCACGGCCCGGGCGGGCCGCTGGGAACGCACCGGGCGGCCGTCCTCGTGGTCGACGCGTGGTCGGAGCTGATCCCCGCCCAACGGCACACGGCGGGCGCCACGTTCCACTACGACGCTCCAGGGGCGCGCGCTCCGCAGGCCGTGCTGCTCGCCGTGCCGCCGGTGGTGGGAGCGCCCTGGACACCGGACGTCCTGGCCGCGACCGTCCGCGAGGCCCTCGACCTGGCCAAGCTGCGGCTCGTCGACCTCGACGCGCTGGGCTGGCTGGGCCGCTACCTGCCCGCCGCCTACCTTCCCGACACCGCGCTGGGCACGGCGCCCTCCGTGAACCTGAAGTCGCTCATGCTGCGGGCGGAGCTGGGGGACATCGTGAAGCTGCTGACCGACAAGGAGTCCTGACGGTGTTCGATGTCATGCAGTTCGGCCAGTTCCACCGCGTGGAGCCGGTGGTCAGGCCGAGCGGTACGGGCGGTCGGCTGGACGACGCGCTCGCGGCGCGGGTCGCCGACCCGCTGTTCCTCCTGGCCCGTCAGTGGCAGGTCGCCGAGTTCGCGGGCGAGGACGGCGGCTCGCCCGTCTGGTCCACCCTCGACACCGAGAGCACGCCGCTGGGCTCGTTCCTGCCGTCGGACGGCGGCACGCCCGTCCCCCTGTCCCAGGGAGTGCCGGTGGAGTACCTGGCGGAGGCCGGAGCGGCGGGCGGGACCGCGGCGCCGCTGACGCTGCGCGCCGCCGCCCGGGCGGGCGAGCGGTTCCTCACCACTCTCCGTACCGTCGGTCTGCCGTCCTCGGTGGTGGAGGACATCGACACGGCGGTCCTCACGAAGGTGCCGTTGTCCAAGCCGGGGCCGGACCAGGATCCGGACCAGGATCCGCTGCGGCGCGACCCGGCGGGGCGCGCCCTGCGCGAGGTGCTCTCGGGCCGGGTGCCCGACGGTGCCGCGCTCGCCCGTGAGCTGGACGGTGGTTGGCGGCCGCCGGGGCTCTCCCCAGCCCACCGGACGGCCTTCGACAAGGCGGCGCGGCTCTGGCTCGACTGGTTCGCGGAGCGGCACCGTCCGCCCGCGCCGTCGAGCTGGGCCCGGGAGCGCCTGGAGCACCGGTTCGCCGTCACCGCCGCGCCGGGCGGCCGGACGGTGAAGCTGACCGCGCCCGAGTACACCGGCGGCACCGCGGACGCGTACCAGTTCGACCTCGACACCGGTGGCGTCCCGCTGCCCGCGCCGGGCGGCGGCACGCGGCTGGAGGGGCTGCCCACCCGGGTCACGTATCCCGGCATGCCGGCCGAGCGCTGGTGGGAGTTCGAGGACACGGCGGTCAACCTGCCCGACGTCGGCGCGGGGGTGCCGGACCTGGCCCGGCTCCTCGTGGTCGAGTTCGCGAACATCTACGGGAACGACCACTGGGTCATCCCCGTCGACCTCGCCACGAACGCCCTGCACCGGATCGCCTCGCTCACGGTCGTCGACACGTTCGAGGACAAGACGGTGATCGAGCCCGCGGACGACGGCCACTGGTCGGTGTTCCGGCTGACGGACACCGCCACCGGCCTGCCGGCCCCGCCCCTGCTCCCGCTGCTGCCGACCGCCGCGGCTCGCCTCGAAGGCGCTCCCGTGGAGGAGGTCCTCTTCGCCCGGGACGAGATGGCCAACCTGGGCTTCGCCATCGAGCGCGTCGTGCAGAGCGCGACCGGCAGACCGCGGGTCCGCTCCGACGAGCCGCCCGAGGACGGACCGGAGCAGCCTCCGCCGGTCGACCCGGCGGCGCTGACCTACCGGCTCCTCACCGAGGTCCCCGCGCACTGGATCCCCCTGGTGCCGGTGCCGTTGAAGCCCGGTGCGGCGGCCATCTGCCTGCGCCGGGGCCAGATCCCGCGGTTCAGTGCGGAGGGCGTCCGCCTGCCGCAGGTCAAGGCGGCCGGGCAGATCCTCGAACCCGACGAGAAGCGGGTGTTCTTCCGCGAGGAGGAGGTGCCGCGCGCGGGAGTGACCGTCAGCCGCGTGCCGGTCGTGGCGCGCGGCGAGGACGGCCGGGTCTACGCGTGGGTGGGCCGCCGTGTCCGGGCCGGCCGCGGCGAGGCCTCCAGCGCCCTCGCGTTCGACGGAGCCGTACCGCCGAGGGGGTCGCGATGAGCACGGAGACCGGGACGCGCGGGCAGGACGGCACGGACACGGCCGCCGGGAACGGCGCGCCGGCCGACGAGGGCACGCTGGGCCTCCGGCGCCCGCAGGTGCCGCGGAGCACCGCCCCGGTCCGCGAGGCCGTAATCAACGCGGCGGGCGAAGTGGACTCGGGCGGCGCGTCGTTGATGGTCCTCGACGTGACCTCCGACGACACGGAGATCGTCGGGGCGGACTACCTCGGGAACGTCTACCGATGGGACCGTGTCCTCGGCCATCGCCTGTCCGGGCCGACGAAGGTCCACCCGCGGACCATCTGGGCGATGGCCCTCTCCCCCGACGCCGCCGAGATCCTCATCGGCGACGGCGACGGCGTGGTGCGTCGCTGGGACCGGGTGGCCGGCACTCCCGTCGGCGAGCCCCTCACCGGCCACCGGAGCCGAATCCGGGGGCTCGCCGTCACCCGGGACGGGCGGGAGGTCGTCTCCGCCTCCCAGGACGGCACGGTGCGCCGCTGGGACCGCACGACGGGCGCGCTGCTCGGCCCGCCGCTGACGGGGCACGACGGGACGGTGCGGGCGGTCGCCCTCACCTCGGACGGGGACGGGATCGTCACGGCCGGGCAGGACGGCACCGTACGGCGGTGGAAGCGGACGGCCGGCACCCCGACCGGCGATCCGCTCCTCGGCCACAGCGGCCCGGTGCAGGCGATCACGGCCGCCCCCGACGGACGGGACTTCGCCTCCGGCGGGCAGGACGGCAGGGTGCGCCGCTGGGACTTCGACTCGGGCCGGCCGCTCGGTCCCCCGCTCGACACCGGCTCGCCCGTGTGGTGCCTGCTGCTCACCACGGACGGCGAGCTGGCGGCCGGCTGCGCCGACGGCACCCTGCACCGCTGGGACCGCCGCGGTCAGCGCATCGGTACGCCCGTCGCCGCCCACAGCTGGTGCGTGGCGTCCTTCGACGCCACGCGGGACGAGTCGGAACTCGTGACCTGCGGGTGGGACACCAGGATCCGTCGCTGGGAACGCCGTACCGGGGAGCCCACACGGTCGGCCAGGCACGAGACCCGGATCGACCTCGTACCCCGTCTGGAGATCACCGGCGCCACGCCGTTCTGAGCTCCCTCCCCCACACCCTCGAACGATCGGGAGAGCCGATGCCGGCCATCACCATCGACACCTCACAGCTGACGTTTCCCCATGTCTCGGTCGTCGACTCCGCGGACGAGACCGGATACGCGGCGGGTTCCGACTACGGTGCCCGCCCCGGAACCCGGTTCGTCGACGGCGCGGCCGATCCGCCGCCCGAGGTCTCGCTCCCGCCCCGCACGGGGTACCGCCTCCGGCTGGGCGACACCCTCACGGCCGCCGTCACCTTCGACGTCCGCGAGGACGGCATGCTCGACTTCGCGCCGGAGTACGACGCCTTCCTCGGCGGCCGCGGAACCCGGCGGCTGACCCTGCGCGGCCTGCCCGTCACCGTCGACGCCCGGGACCTGGACCATGCGCTCGTCCCCGACCTGCCGGACGTGGCTCCGCTGGATCCGGACCGGGTCCACGAGCTGAAGCTGCTGCCCGCCTACGGCTACCGGCTGCGGGTCGCGGCCGGCACCGCCGAGGGCGCCGTCGAGTTCACCGTCACGAGGGACGGGCAGGTCGTGCCGGCACCGGAGGCGGCCGGGCTCGCCGACTCCGACGGACACCGGCTGAGGATCCACGGGCACACGATCACCGTCGACGGCCGCTCCCTCTCCCACGACCTGCTCCCGGTCGGGGCGCCCGTGACGGGCACGGGCTTCCTGACCCGCGGGGCGACGCACCGGCTCACGCTCCTCCCGGCCTCCGGGTACCTGCTCCAGGCGGGTCCCGGGGTGACCGCCGACCTCGCGTACTCCGTCCGTCCCGACGGCACCGTGGACTACGAGGAGTCCTGTGACGCGTTCCTGTCGGGACGGGGCACGGACACCCTGGTCGTCGGCGGCTTTCCGGTGGTCCTCTCGACGGTCCGCGCGGACAGCGACCTCCTGGGCGTCACTGCCCTCGACGCCCTGCCGCAGGCCCCCCGTGAGTTGACGGCCGTCCTCGCTCCGGCGGCCGGGTACCTCGCCCGCACCGCGCACGGCCTGTGCAGCGCCTTCGGGATCACCCGCGACGGCGCCTTCGCCATCGATCCTCCGGCCTCCCGCTCGCTCGCACCCCGGCCCGCCCTCGCCACCGACGCGGGCGAGTCGGACGGCGAGCCGCTGACGGCCCTGACGGTCCGGGTCGCCCCGGCCGTCCCCGGCGGCCGCCCTCCCGGGGGCCGCGTCACCTTCAGCGCCGACGGCCGGGTCCTCGCGAGGGTCCTCCTCGACGAGGTGGGTCTCGCGACGCTCCGGACCCGCGAACTGCCCGCGGGCGAAGCGGTGGTCGTCGTCGCCTACGAGGGGGACGACGACCACCGCCCGTCCGAGACGACCGTGCCGTACCGGCCTCACGAGGGCTCTGGCGACGGCTCGGGACGGGGGACGGGAGGCTCGTCGGAGACGACCCGATCGTCCTCCGGCGTGTAGTCGCGGCGACGGCGCCGGGAAACCCGGCCGTCGGAGCCGGCCGGCACGGCTCGGCCGCGTGGCGTCAGCGTTTGCGTACGTGGAGGACGTGGGCGTCCAGGGGAAGGGGGCGGTGTCCGACGAGTGCGAGGCCCGCGGTGTCGAGGAGGCGGGCGTAGGCGTCGGCGCGGCGTTCGCGGCCGCCGGTGTTGCACAGCATGTGGAGGTCCCAGGCGGTGGCGAGGGACGGCGTGGGGTCGGTGGGCAGGAGGCGTTCGACGACGAGGAGGTCGGCGTGGGGCGGCATCGCGCGCCCCAGGTGGCGCAGGATGTCGCGGCAGCGGGCGTCGTCCCAGTCGTGGAGGACGCGGGACAGGAGGTAGACGTCGCCGCCGGGCGGCACGTCGGCGAAGTCGCCGATCCGGTAGGCGCACCGGTCGGCGACGCCGGTGGCGGTGAGGCGGCCGCGTGCGGCGGCCACGACGTGCGGTCGTTCCAGGAGGATCCCGCGCAGGGATGGGTGGGCGGCAAGGACCCGGCCGAGGAGTTCGCCGGTGCCGCCGGCGACGTCGATCACCGTACGGGGGGTGGGGGCGGCGGCGGCCGCCGTGAGGACGGGGTGGGAGGGGAGGGGATCGAACATGCGGGAGCCGGCCGCCATGGAGCGGTCGAACGTCGCGGCGAGGTCGGGGTCGTGGGCGAAGTGGTCGAAGTGGTTCTCGCCGTAGAGGTGCTCGAAGCCCGGTTCGCCGGTGCGTACGGCGTGGCCAAGGTGCGCGAAGGACTGGTAGAAGGGGCCGCCGTACATCTGCGCCAGAGGTCGCATCGAGCCGGTGGCGTCCTCGCGCAGCAGCAGGCCGGTGCCGGTGAGGCGGAACCCGTCCCGGTCCTCGGTGACCACGTCCAGCATGGCGAGGTAGCGCAGGAGCGTCTCCAGCGCGTCGGGGCGGGCGCCGACCTCGTGCGCCAGGCGCGCGGCGGTGCGGGGCTCGTGCGGGCTGAGGGCCTCCGGCAGGCGCAACTCGGCGCAGGTGGCGAGGGCTTGGGTGGTCCAGGCTCCGGTCAGCAGACGCAGGAGCGTTTCCGCCGCGTGGGAGTCCGAGCCGCTGCCGGCTTCCCGGAGGGCGTCGGGTCCGTGCTCGGCGGGACGCCGCTCCGCCAGGTGTTCGGCCAGCAGGTCCCGGTGGTCGCCGGTCGCGTACAGCTCCATGCGCCGGTAGGGGGTCTTCGTCTCGGTGGGGGTGGCGAAGTAGAACACGGTGCCGTCCTCGTGCGGGTTGTATCCGCCTCCGTCGGCGACGGCGCCGTGCCGGGCGAGGCTCGCGCGGAGGCCGCGCAGGACCAGGGGGTCGGGCCGGTCCACGTCGAAGGCCAGGTGGGCCTCGTGGTCGTGGGCGCGCTCGTGCGCGGCGAGCGCGGAAAGGGCGGAACCGGGCGGCGTGGCGAGGGCGAAGACCTCGACGGCGCGGCGTTCGCCGGAGGGGCCGTGCACGGCGGGCCGGAGAATCCTTACGTCAAGATCGGTGGCGTCGCGTGCGTGGCGGGCGGCGAGCCGGTCGCGCACGACGACGCTCGGCCGGGCTCCGGCGTCGTCGGGGAGGCCGCAGGCGGCGAGTCCGGCGCGGAGTCCCGGGTGGTCGGCGGGGAAGACCAGGAGCGCGGCGTGGGCGAAGGCGCACCGGTCCGCCACGGCGCGCAGTTCGGGACCGTCGAGGCCGGGCAGGACGCGGGAGAGGAGGACGGAGGTCTCCTGTTCCCGGACGAACTCGGCGGTCGCGCGCAGGCGCCGGACGTCTTCGGGTGCGAGGCCGGTCGCCAGGGCAGGGGTGGTCATCAGCGGGCATCCTCGGGGGAAGGGCGGGAGGAGACGGTCCCGGCCGACCGGCCGGGACCTCGGAGAGCGGTGGGGCGGCGGGCGGTCAGATGCCGACGTACTGCTCGGCGAACCAGTCCTGGTGGGTACGGGACGTCCGCAGCGACTCCATGCGGGCCCGGCGCATCCCCTCCTGGAACGGCGGGGCGCCGTGGAGGAGGCCGATCATCCAGTGCGAGAACTCCTGCGCACGCCAGATGTGCGCCAGGCAACGCTCCGAGTAGCGGGCGAGCGATTCGGGGTCGCCTCGGTGGAGGTCGTCGGCGAGTGCCCCGGCGAGGAGTTCGGCCTCCAGGACGGCGAGATTGGCGCCCTTCGCGGCGGAGGGGCTGACGAGGCCGGCGGCGTCGCCGGCCAGGAAGAGGGAACCGTGGCGGAGCGTGTCGAGCACGTCGGACTCGAGGTCGACGACGGCCCGCTGGAGGATCGGACCGCGCCGCAGGGGGCCGTGTTCGGCGCTCCGCATGCGCAGGTCGAGCTCGTCCCAGATCCGCTCGTCGCTCAGGTCCTCGGCGGGGGCGCCGCGCTCGCACTGGAGGTAGTAGCGGGTGATGTCGGCGGACCGGGCCATGTGTCCGGCGAAGCCGCGCGGGTGTGTCGCGTATCCGACGGCGTCGAGGCTCGGCGGCGCCTCGGCGAGGAGCCCGAGCCACGACACCCCGTGGTCGCGGTGGTGGCGTACGGCCCGGTCCGGCAGCGACCTGCGGCCCGCGCCGTGGCGGCCGTCGCAGGCGGCGACGTACCTGGCGTGCCACCGTACGGTCCGCCCGTCCGGTTCGGCGGCCGACACCCACGGACGGTCGCCGTCCGCGTCGCCGACCTCCACGGCCTCGGTGTCGAAGCGGATCCGTCCACCGGCATCGAGGTACGCGGCGAGGAGGTCGGCCACCAGCTCGTGCTGGGGGTAGACGGTGTGGGGGTCGCCGTTGCCGAGCTGCCGGTAGTCCAGCCGGAAGCTCCCGTCCTCGGTGCGGAACGCGCAGACGCCGTGCTCTCGTCCCCGCCGCTTCAGGCCCTCGTCGAGGCCGTGGCGCCGCAGCACGCGCACGGTGTGGGCGGCGAGGAACCCGGCGCGGGCCCGGTTCAGGACGTGGTCGCGTCCGGTGCGTTCGAGGACGACGCAGTCGATCCCGCTCCGTAGTAAGAGGTTGCCGAGCACGAGCCCGGCGGGGCCGGCTCCGAGGATGACGATGTCGGCCGACTCCCGGCCACTGCGGCTGTGTTGACTGTCTGTCACGAAAGTGGATCTTAGGCACGGGGAAGTACGTCACCCGTCAAACATCACCCGAATGCCACATTCCACGAGAAAAGGATTCTCCTGGCCCCCGCACGGCACTCGGGCCCCGCCGTGACGGCGGGGCCCGAGGTGGTCATCGGATCAGGTGGAGCCGGCGTGTCCTCAGAGGACGTTGACCCCGGTCCAGGCCGCCGCCACGGTGGCGTACTCGGGGCTGGTGGCGCCGTAGAGGTCCTTCGCCGCGTTCAGGGTCGCGGCACGGGCGCCCTTGTAGTCCGTGGTGGAGGTCATGTAGACGGTCAGCGCCCGGTACCAGACGGCGGCGGCCTTCTGGTTGCCGATGCCGGTGACGGTGGAACCCTTGAACGTCGGGCTGTCGTAGGTGACGCCGTTGATCGTCTTGGTGCCGCTGCCCTCGCTCGCGAGGTAGAACCAGTGGTTGCCGACGCCCGAGGAGTTGTGCACGTCGAGCCGGCCGACGGACTTCGACCAGTAGTCGGCGGAGCGGCCGTCCAGGGACGGCTTGTCCATGCGGCGCAGCCACGGCGGGGTGGACTGGTCGCTGAAGAGGTAGTCCGGGGTGTCGATCGCGTTGGCGGCGTACCACTCGACCATGGTGCCGAGGATGTCGCTGGTGGCCTCGTTCAGGCCGCCGGACTCACCGCTGTAGCGCAGGTTGGCGGTGGCCGAGGTGACGCCGTGGGTCATCTCGTGGCCCATGGTGTCGAGGTCGACCTGCTCGGGGTCGACCGTGCCGTTGCCGTCACCGGTCATCATGCAGAAGCAGGAGTCCGACCACTGGGCGTTGTCCCAGTTGGTGCCCACGTGGACGAAGACGGTGGCGCCGCGGCCGTCGTTCTTGATGCCGTTCCGGTTGAACGTGCTCTTGTAGTAGTCGTACGTCTTCGCCGTGTTGGCGTGCGCGTCGACGGCGGCGGTGGAGCGGTCGGTGGAGAACTTGCGGCCGTCGCCCCAGATGTTGTCGGCGTCGGTGAACAGGGTGCCGGAGGAGCTGTTCAGGGACGAGGACGAGACGTTGTGGGCGTCCTTGGTGATGTGGCCGCGGAGCGGGTCGATCAGGGCGAAGGTGCCGTTGGCCTGCAGGGTGGTGTCGAGGGTGACGTCACCGGTGTACTCGGAGTGGCCGGTGCCGGCCGCCTCGCGTTCGGCGTCGTAGTTCTCGATCGCGGCGCCCGTGGTGGCGTCGGTGACGAAGACCTCGCCGTGCGGCTGACCCTTGTCGCCCAGGCCCTGCACGGTGGTGCGCCAGGCCAGACGGGCGGTGCCGTCGGCGGCCCACACGATCAGCTCGGGGGTCGACCTGGCGTCGCTGACCAGTCCGTTCGAGCGCTTCAGGGCGCCGGCGGCGGTGCCCTTGGCGTCGACGCCCGGGGTGACGGACGTGAGCGCCACCTTGTGGGCCTTGGCGTGGGTCGACCCCTTGAGCGAACCGTCGGCCTTCTGGTGCACGACGAAGTCGCCGCCGACGACGGGGAGGCCGCGGTAGGTCCGCTCGAAGCGCACGTGCTGGGTGCCGTCGGCGTCGATCACGACGTCCTTGACCTGAAGCGCCTGGCCGGCCCCGAAGCCGAAGGTGTCGGCGTGCCGGGAGACGTTCGCCTCGGCCCGGGATATCGCCGTGTCGCGGACGGACGAGCCGCTCCGCTCCGCGTCGGACTGCGAGTACGCCGGTACGGCCAGCGCACCCGAGGTGACGACGGCGGCGGCGACCATCGTGGAGAGGGCAAGGAGGGGACGGGGCATGACGGGGTGTTCCTTCGCTCGTCGTGGGGGGTGACGACGTCCTCGGACGTTGACGCGAAGTGTTCACCAGGTGACATGTGCCTGACGTGATCCCAGGTGGGATACAACTGGGGAGTTATACGGTGCGGGGGGTGTGGGGGCGGTGGGTGCGTGCCCACGGGGTGTATGTCGTCCTTTAGGCCCGTCGCCGGTGGGTGTGCATCGCCCTTGGGCCCGTCGCCACGGGGTGCGCGTCGCCGGTGGGTGCCGTCCCGACCGGGTCTCTGTCGCTCGCCCGCACCGGGTGCATGGGCCGGTCTTGGGTGCGGGTCAGGGAGCAGGGGGCGGGGGCGCCGCCGAGGGCGCCGTCCCGTGTGCCCACCCGTCCCGCCCCAGCGGGACGATTGCCCACACGGGGTGGGGCGGCGGGGGCACGATCGTCCGCGCGGGGCGGGGCGGCAGGGGGCGGGAGCCCGCGCGCAGGGCGGGGACGCAGGGGCGGGAGCGCGATTGGCCGGACGGGGGTGGGGACGCGGGTGTCCGCGCGGGGGGCGGGGACGCGGGTCTCCGCGCGGGGGGCGGGGCGCGGGTGTCCGCGCGGGGGGCGGGTCAGTCGTGGGGGCCGAGTGCGAAGTTTCTGCCGCCGGATTCCCACCAGGTCAGGTATGAGGGCCGCTGGCGTACCAGTTGGAGGTAGGCGTCGAGGAGGCGTTCGGCGACGGCGGCGGCGAGTTCCGGGGGGACGGATCGCGTGTTCCAGGCCAGTTGTAGGCGTCGGTGGAAGGGGACGTCGACGAGGGGGCGTTGGACGGTGCCGTGGGCGGGGACGGCGGCGCTCGGCCAGACGCCGCAGACGGCGCGTCGGCCGGCGACGAGGATCTGGGCCACGGAGAGGTCCGGTGTGACGTGCGCGATGCGAGGGCTGAAGCCGGCGGACTGGCAGGTGAGGTGGAGGTAGGCGTGGACTCCGCTCTCGTCGGCCTCCGGCATCACCCATTCCTCCTCGCTCAGTTCCCGCAGGGCGACGCTCTCGCGGCGAGCCAGGGGGTGGTCCTCGGCGAGCAGGACGAAGACGGGCTCGCGCAGCAGGGTGCGGGTGACCACGGACTCGCCGACCGGGAGCGGGAAGCCCGGGAACTCGCCGAAGACACCTATGTCGCATTTCGACAGGCTGAGCGCCTTCACGAGGGCGTGCACGGAACGGCGGGCGTCGATGGTGAGCCGGCTCTCCGGTACGAGCTCGAAGAGGGCGGAGATCAGCAGGGACACCAGGGGTCCGGCGGTTCCGCCCGCTCGCAGGGGTGCGACCGTCCCCTTGTCCGTCTCGGCGGCCGAGCGCGCGTGTTCGCGCAGCCGGTCGAAGCCGACCACGAGGTCCCGTGCGCAGCGCAGCACGTACTGACCGTTCTCGTTCGGTTTGACGCCCTCGGCGCTGCGGATGAAGAGCGGGCCGCCCAGCTCGTGTTCGATCCGTTTCAGCTGGGCGCTCGTGGCGGGCTGCGACAGCTGCAGGCGTGCGGCGGCTTTGCGGATGCTGCCGGCCTCGGCGACGGTGAGCAGGACACGGAGGTGCCGGAACTCGAGGTGCATGAACATTCCCCGCTCAGGGCGGAGGGCCCCTGTGCACCCCCCGTGACCAGCAGTACCAGCTGCCCGGGGGCATGGTCACCAAGACTCCGGCGGCGCCGCCCGGGCGGCAACCACGGGACGGCAAAATCTACGTGCGCATGCCACGTCTTTGCACCGGCATCGCGCGGCCGGCGGGGAGCGACCGTCAAGGGAACCGGGCGGCCGTTCGCCCGGCGGCGCCCCGCGCACGCGGGCGCGTGCTCGCGCGCACCGCTGACCGATCCGTACTTCCGGTACGTCCAGGACGACATCCGCCCCGGGAAGTACTGAGGCGGTCGCGCCCGGGGTCCCCGGGTCCGACCGCCGGAACCGCCCGGGTCAGTGCCGCAGCAGGGCGCAGACGAAGTCCTCCTGGACGGTGCGGACCTTGGCCAGCAGGTCCGGTTTGACGGTCTTGCTGGTCTGGGTGGTCATCGAGAAGGTGACGGAGCGGGTGCCGTCGGCCGTGCCGGCCGCGAACTGGGTGTAGCCCGGGGTGTTGCCGGTGTGGCCGAAGACGGTGCCGCATCGCGTCTTGTAGCGGAAGATCGCGAGTCCGGCGGCGTTGGCGCCCGGCCCGGCGGGCTCCGAGGCGGCTCCGGGGATGAACGTCCGCTGCGCGCGTCGGGTCTCCTCGGAGAGGTAGTCGTGTCCGCCGACCCAGGCGCGGACGAAGGCGTTGAGGTCCTTCGGGGTGGAGACGATGCCGCCGGAGGCCCAGATGCCCGACACCCCGAAGAGCTCGCTGACGTCCACCGGCGGCTCGGGCGGGGTCACGTCGTAGCCGTGGAGGTACGGCCTCGGCAGGCGGTAGCCCTGCGGGAGGCTGGTCTGCCGCAGGTCGAGGGGCCGGTACACGAGGCGGTCGAGCAGTCGCTCGTACGGCCGTCCCGTGGCGGCCTCGGCCATCAGCGCGACGGCGATGTTGTCGGAGTTCGAGTACGCGTACGCCGAGCCCGGCGGGAACTCCAGGTCCTTGTCGGCGACGAAGTCGAGCAGCCGGCGGGAGTCGAAGCGGTGTCTGGGGTCCTGCCGCAGGATGTCGACGAAGGCCGGCGCCTTCGAGTAGTCGGGCAGCCCGCTGGTGTGCTGGAGCAGCTGGCGGAGCGTCACCTGGTGCCACGCGGTGGGCAGCGACGGCAGGCGTTCGCCGATGGTGTCGTCGAGGTCCAGCTTGCCCCGGTCCACCAGGCGCAGCGCGACCGCGCCGCTGAACGCCTTGGCGACGCTCGCGATCCGCATGTGGTCGGTCGTGTGGGGCGGGCGGCCGGTGCTCGTGTCGGAGACGCCTGCCCGGTAGACCTTCGTACGGTCGCCCTGCCGCAGGAGCACGATCACGCCGGGCGGCCCTCCGGCCGTACGGACGAGGTCGTCCAACCGCTTCTGGAGGGCCGTGTCCGGGGGCTTCGGCGGGCCCGCCGCCTGCGCGGGCTGGACGAGGGCGGCGAGCGCCGCGGACGCGGCCAGGCCCGCGACGGGCAGGCGCAGACGGGCGCGCGAGCGGGAACGGGAGCGGGCTGCGGGGCGTGCCGGCACGGGAACTCCTTCGGGGGACGCCGGGCGGACGCCCGGTGCGGAGGGTCCGCCTCAGCATCGGACGCGCCGTCGGAAGCCGCCCGCCCCGATGCTCCATCCGGCCCAGGATCGGGCGCCCGATGCCCTGCGGGCGGCGGACGCGAGGGGGTCGGGTACCCCGGGTGGTGGCCGCTCCGTGCGGGGCGCGCACAGCGTGGCGGCGATGATCCATGTCACTGCCATGGGACCTTCAGAAGGCCACGGGGCAGCCCTTAGCGTTGCCGAAACGAGCCGGGCGCGACGCGGGTGGGTGCCGCTCTCAGGGCGGTGCGTACCCGGGGTGGTGTCGGCGACCCGTAGGGCTCATCACCGGCAGGGTGAAGGGAGCAGGATGTTCCGAAAGGTGCTGGTAGCGAACCGCGGGGAGATCGCGATTCGCGCCTTCCGCGCTGGCTACGAACTGGGGGCGCGCACGGTGGCCGTCTTCCCCCACGAGGACCGCAACTCTCTGCACCGGCTGAAGGCCGACGAGGCGTACGAGATCGGTGAGCCCGGCCATCCGGTGCGGGCCTACCTCTCCGTGGAGGAGGTCATCCGGGCGGCCCGCCTGGCGGGCGCCGACGCCGTCTACCCGGGTTACGGGTTCCTGTCCGAGAACCCGGAACTCGCGCGCGCGTGCGAGGAGGCGGGCATCACGTTCGTGGGCCCGTCCGCCCAGACCCTGGAGCTCACCGGCAACAAGGCGCGGGCCGTGGCGGCCGCGCGCGAGGCGGGCGTGCCCGTGCTCGGTTCCTCGGCGCCCTCCACGGACGTGGACGAGTTGGTGGCGGCCTCCGAGGGCATCGGCTTCCCGGTGTTCGTCAAGGCCGTCGCCGGCGGTGGCGGCCGGGGCATGCGGCGGGTCGAGGACCCGGCGACGCTGCGGGAGTCCATCGAGGCGGCGGCGCGCGAGGCGGAGTCCGCGTTCGGCGACGCGACCGTCTTCCTGGAGAAGGCGGTCGTCGACCCGCGTCACATCGAGGTGCAGATCCTCGCCGACGGCGAGGGCGGCGTCATCCACCTGTTCGAGCGCGACTGCTCGCTGCAGCGCCGCCACCAGAAGGTGATCGAACTCGCGCCGGCCCCGAACCTCGACCCCGCGGTGCGGCAGCGGATCTGCGACGACGCCGTGCGGTTCGCCCGCCGGATCGGCTACCGCAACGCGGGCACCGTGGAGTTCCTCCTCGACCCCGACGGCAACCACGTCTTCATCGAGATGAACCCGCGCATCCAGGTCGAGCACACGGTGACCGAGGAGGTCACCGACATCGACCTGGTGCAGTCGCAGCTGCGCATCGCCGCCGGGGAGACCCTCGCGGACCTCGGTCTGACGCAGGAGTCCGTCGTCCTGCGCGGCGCCGCCCTGCAGTGCCGGATCACCACCGAGGACCCGGCCAATGGCTTCCGCCCGGACACCGGCATGATCAGCGCCTACCGCTCGCCGGGAGGCTCCGGCATCCGGCTCGACGGCGGCACGACCCACGCCGGTACGGAGGTCAGCGCCCACTTCGACTCGATGCTGGTCAAACTGACCTGCCGGGGGCGGGACTTCAAGACCGCCGTCGACCGGGCGCGGCGCGCGGTGGCCGAGTTCCGCATCCGGGGCGTGTCCACGAACATCCCCTTCCTCCAGGCCGTGCTCGACGACCCGGACTTCCAGGCCGGCCGCGTCACGACGGCGTTCATCGAGCAGCGGCCGCACCTGCTGACCGCCCGCCACTCGGCCGACCGGGGCACGAAGCTGCTCACCTACCTCGCCGACGTGACCGTCAACAGGCCGCACGGCCCGCGGCCCGAGCTGATCGCCCCGGCCACGAAGCTGCCCCGGCTGCCGGCAGGCGAGCCGCGGGCCGGCTCCCGGCAGCGGCTGGCCTCGCTCGGCCCCGAGGGCTTCGCGCGGAGCCTGCGCGAGTCGCCGATGCTGGGGGTCACGGACACCACCTTCCGTGACGCCCACCAGTCGCTGCTCGCGACCCGGGTCCGGACGAAGGACCTGCTCGCCGTCGCTCCCGCGGTGGCGCACACGCTGCCGGAGCTGCTGTCCCTCGAATGCTGGGGCGGCGCGACGTACGACGTAGCGCTGCGCTTCCTCGCCGAGGACCCGTGGGAGCGGCTGGCCGCGCTGCGCGAGGCCGTGCCGAACATCTGCCTGCAGATGCTGCTGCGGGGCCGCAACACCGTGGGGTACACCCCGTACCCGACCGAGGTGACCGACGCGTTCGTGCAGGAGGCCGCCGCCACCGGCGTCGACATCTTCCGCATCTTCGACGCGCTGAACGACGTCGACCAGATGCGGCCCGCGATCGACGCCGTACGGGAGACCGGCACGGCGGTGGCCGAGGTGGCCCTCTGCTACACGGCCGACCTGTCCGATCCGGCGGAGCGGCTGTACACGCTGGACTACTACCTGCGGCTGGCCGAGCGGATCGTGGCCGCCGGGGCCCACGTCCTCGCGGTCAAGGACATGGCCGGTCTGCTGCGCGCCCCCGCCGCCGCCACGCTGGTCTCCGCGCTGCGCAGGGAGTTCGGCCTGCCGGTGCACCTCCACACCCACGACACGGCGGGCGGTCAGCTGGCCACGTACCTCGCGGCGGTCCAGGCCGGCGCGGACGCGGTGGACGGCGCGGTCGCCTCCATGGCGGGCACCACCTCGCAGCCGTCGCTTTCGGCGATCGTGGCCGCGACCGACCACTCCGAGCGGCCCACCGGCCTCGACCTCCAGGCGGTCGGCGACCTGGAGCCGTACTGGGAGAGCGTCCGCAGGATCTACGCCCCCTTCGAGGCGGGTCTCGACTCGCCCACCGGGCGCGTGTACCACCACGAGATCCCCGGCGGGCAGCTCTCCAACCTGCGCACGCAGGCCGTCGCGCTCGGTCTCGGCGACCGCTTCGAGGACGTCGAGTCGACGTACGCCGCGGCGGACCGGATGCTGGGCCGGCTGGTGAAGGTCACGCCGTCGTCGAAGGTGGTGGGCGACCTCGCCCTGCACCTGGTGGGCGCCGGGGTCGCGCCCGAGGACTTCGAGGCCGCGCCGAACCGGTTCGACATCCCCGACTCGGTCGTCGGCTTCCTGCACGGCGAGCTGGGCACGCCGCCCGGCGGCTGGCCGGAGCCCTTCCGCACCAAGGCCCTGGAGGGCCGCCCCGCTCCCAAGCCCCCGCGGGACCTCACCGCGGAGGACCGCACCGGCCTCGCCAAGGACCGGCGCGCCACGCTGAACCGCCTCCTCTTCCCCGGCCCGACGCAGGCGTTCGAAGCGCACCGCCAGGCGTACGGTGACACCAGCGTGCTGGACAGCAAGGACTTCTTCTACGGGCTCCGCCCGGGGAAGGAGTACACCGTCGACTTCGGGCCCGGCGTACGGCTGCTCATCGAGCTGGAGGCCATCGGCGAGGCCGACGAGCGCGGCATGCGCACCGTCCTGTCCACCCTGAACGGCCAGCTCCGGCCGATCCAGGTGCGCGACCACGCGGCCGCCGCCGACCTCCCGGTGACCGAGAAGGCCGACCGGTCCGACCCCGGCCACGTCGCCGCGCCCTTCGCGGGCGTGGTCACCCTGGCCGTCGCCGAGGGCGACGAGGTCGAGGCCGGTGCCACGGTGGCGACCATCGAGGCGATGAAGATGGAGGCCTCGATCACCGCCCCACGCGGCGGACGGGTGTCACGCCTGGCCATCACCAGGATCCAGCAGGTGGAAGGCGGCGACCTCCTCGTCGAGATCGGGTGAGGGGTAGCGGCCCCGACCCCGGCCCGCTCCGGCCCCGCTCCGGCCCCGCTCCGGCTCCGGCTCCGGCTCCGGCTCCGGCCGAACGGTGACGACATGGTGTCCGGATTCGGGCACCACCCCGCCACACACGTGACCGCATGCCGAACTCCTGGCCCACCAGCGCCATCCGTGTGAGGGAGCGCCCGGCGTCACGATCCAGCCGAACCGGGAGTGCGGGGCATGGGCCGGCGGGCGGTGGGGCACCGATGGTCGCGTGCCCCTCACAGACGAGACGCAGCGATTCACCGCCCTGTCGGCGCGGTTGACCGGCTTCGACGGCGAGGAACTGACGGCCACCGGGCTCGTCGAGACGTACCGGGCGGTGGCCGCGGAACGGCTCGGCGCGGAGCCGTACCGACGCCTCCTGGACGGGACGGAGGAACCGGTCGGCGCCCTGGACGGCGAGCTGGGGGTGTCGGCCCGCGCGGTGACGTACCTCTGGTACACGGGGAGTTGGCCGGGCACCCCGTCGCTTCTGGTGTCCCCGCGCGCCTACGCCGAGGGCCTGGTGTGGAAGGCGGCCGGCCTGACGGCCCCCGCCGCGGCTCCCGGAGGTTTCGGAAGCTGGGCCGAGGGGGCGGGCCGGTGACGCGGTACGACGTGATCGTCGTCGGCGCCGGCGTCGCGGGCTCCCTCGTCGCCCACCGGCTCGGCCGGGGCGGGCGGCGCCGGGTCCTCGTCCTGGAGGCGGGTGCGGCGGACCCCCGCGCCCACGGGGCCGACGCCGACCCGCTGACCGCGTACCTGACGGCCGCCGGCCGACTGCCCGGCACCGGCCACCGGCCCCATCCGGCCGCACCCTGGCCCGAGGTGACGGACCTCGCCGGCACGGACGGGACCCCTGCCTTCCGGGCGGCCGGACACCTGCGGCAGGACGGCCCGCTCCCGTACGCCAGCGGATACGTCCGCGTGAACGGCGGCACCGGCACCGTGTGGACGGGGCTCGCGCCCCGCATGCTGCCGGAGGACTTCGACACCGAGACGTTCGGATACGGGCGGCGGTGGCCGCTCACCTACGACGACCTGGAACCCCACTACCGGGCGGCGGAGGAACACCTGGGGGTCGCCGCGGACGCCGACGAGCAGCGCGCGCACCTCGGCCTGCGCTTCCCCGAGGGTTACGCGTTCCCCATGCGGCCGTTGCCCGCCGCACGCCTGGACCGCGTCCTCGCGACCCGTCTCGACGGGCGGCGCGTCAAGGACCCCGTCGCCCTGCGCGAGGTCGAACTGAAGGTGGTCGGCACCCCGCACGCCCGCAACGGCGTCCCGGATCCCCGGTACGACGGCGGCCGCGGCTACGTTCCGCGCGGGCGGGACGGGCGGCCGGATCCGGACAGCCGGTGCGTGGGCAACGCGGGTTGCATCCCGCACTGCCCCTCGTACGCGAAGTACACCCCGCTCAAGACGCAGGGGCGGTGGAGCGCGGCCGTCACGCTCCGGGACCGGTCCGTGGTGAGCCGCGTCCTCGTCGACGGGCGGGGGCGCGCCACGGGCGTGGAGTACCGCTCCTACGACGGGGAGGTGTCCTTCGCGCACGCCGACGTCGTCGTGCTCGCCGCCCACGCGGTCGAGAACGCCCGGCTGCTGCTCCTGTCCGGGCTCGCCGGGCGCAGCGGCCAGGTGGGCCGGAACCTGATGGACCATCCGGTCCTGCTGACCTGGGGGCTGCTGCCCGACGGCGAGCACGGCGGGTCCTATCGGGGGCCCGGGTCCGTCTCCGGCTTCGAGGGCTTCCGCGCGGGCCCGGCGCGCCGGCTGCGGGCGCCGTTCCGCGTCGAGTTCGGGACGTGGGGCTGGATCTGGGCGAAGGGGCCGGTCGAGAGCGACGTGGACCACTTCCTGACCGAACGCGGGCTGTTCGGAGGGGAGTTGAGAGCAGCGCTCGGGGACAGGCTCCGCCGGCAGTTCGCCCTCCAGTTCGAGATGGAGCAGGGCGCCGACCCGGCGAACCGGGTCACCCTCCACCCGTCCGAGCGCGACGCGCTGGGCCTCCCCCGGCCCCTGGTCACCTACGACCTCGACGAGCACGTCAAGGAGGGCATGGCCGCCGCCCGTGCCGTATCGGACCAGCTCTTCGCGCTGCTCGGCGCCGAGGACCACACGGACTACACGCCGTCGGCGGCCTGGCCGGGGCGCTTCGAGCACCGCGGCCGTACGTACGGCTACCGCGGGGCCGGCCACGCGGCCGGGACCCACATCATGGGCGACTCCCCCGCCACGTCGGTGGTGGACGCCTGGCAGCGCTGCTGGGACCACCCCGGCCTGTACGCGGTGGGCTGCGGCAGCATGCCGTCGGTGGCCACCTCCAACCCGACCCTGACCATGGCCGCGCTGGCACTGCGCAGCGCCGAGCAAGTCGAGGCGGACCTGACGGCCCGCGACCGACCCCTGACCACCGGACCGACCACCCCGGGAGCCCCCGCGTGACCCCCCTGCCCCTGCCGCCCGTGCCCGAGCCCTTCCAGCTGCCGTTCCACTACGGGGCGTTGCACCAGATCGGCGTCGACTGGCTGGTGGACCCGGAGCCGGTCCACACCCTGCTCGCCAAACACCATCCGGACCTGACCGCGGCCACGTTCGACGACGGACGCGCGCTGGTCTCGCTCGACTACCAGCTGTACTTCGCGCAGTACGCGTTCGGCGGCGGCGTCACCCAGGAGATCGAGTTCAACGTCATCGCCTTCCCGACCGCCGAAGCGGACCGGCTGCCGCGGCTGACCTACGACCGGTACGCGCGGGGCTGGGACCAGACGAAGCTGCTCGGCATCGCCCGCCTGCACGTCGTCTGCGACAACCCGTTCGCGATCAGGGCCGGGAGCGAGCTCTACGCCGAACCCAAGTACCCCGGCTGGTTCGAGGTCGGCCTGCCGTCCCTCAACGGACCCGCGGGCGCGACCTGGACCGTGCGCTGCAAGACCGCCGAGGTCGGCCCGGACGACACCCTGGAACGGGGATCGGAGCCGCTGCTCGACCTCGCGGCCAGGCTGGACGGCCTGACGGCCGTCGCGGCCAACTCCGCCCCGATCACCGGCTACGGCACCGACCGGGAGGGCCGTCTGCTCGCCGGTCCGATGAACGTCTACCAGCCCTACTCCTGGTACGACCTCTCCGCCGCCGAGCACTCCGGGCGCACCCGCCTCACCGTCCACGCCCCGGACGGCGACCTGGGCCGCGACCTCCGCACCGTCCTCCCGGACGGCACACCGGCGGCGGGCGCCTGGACGTACCAGTCGCCGCCGGTGGCCGCCCACAACCGCCCGTACTACCTGTCGGCGGGTCCGCGGCCGTAGGGGATGCCGATCAGGCGGTGCGCAGGGCGTCGGCGATGCCCCGGGCCAGGAACGGGATCCGGTGCGCGGGGACGCCCGCGATGTTGATGCGGCCGGAGGTGGTGCCGTAGATGCCGGACCGGTGGCGCATGCGGCGCATCTGCTCGGGGGTGAGGGGCAGCATCGAGAACATGCCCTTCTGCCGCGCGAGGGCCCGCGCCGGCTCCTCGCGGCCGAGTGCGGAGAGCTGGGAGACGAGGTCCGTCCGGTTGGCCGTGACGCGGTGGCGCATGACGTCCAGTTCGGCGAGCCAGACGGCCTTGAGGCGCTCGTCGCCCAGGACGGTGGCGACGACGGCGGCGCCGTGGTCCGGCGGCATCGAGTAGAGGGTGCGGGCGGCGTTCTGCAGGGCGGTCTCGACGTGCCGGAGCGCCCGCGCGGAGGAGCCGATGACGATGGCGCAGCCGGTGCGGTCGCTGTAGAGGCCGAAGTTCTTGGAGCAGCTGACGGCGATCAGGACTTCGGGGAGGCGTTCGGCCAGCATCCGGGTCGGGCTCAGGTCGGCGTCGAGGCCGTCGCCGAGGCCGTGGTAGGCGAGGTCGACGAAGGGGACCCAGCCGTTGGCGGTGGCGAGCTCGGCGAGGCGTTCCCACGTGCCGAAGGAGGGGTCGGCTCCGGTGGGGTTGTGGCAGCACCCCTGCAACAGGACGACGTCGCCGGGTCCCGCCTCACGGAGGTCGTCCAGGAGGTCGGCGTCGTCCGGCCGCCCGGTGGGGCCGAGCCAGCGGTACGTGCGGACGGTGAGGCCCGCGCCTTCGAGGATGGGGCGGTGGTTGACGTACGCCGGGTCGCTGATCCACACCGTGGTGCCGGGGCGGGTCTGCCGCACGAGGTCGGCGAGGAGGCGCAGGGCGCCGGTGCCCGCCACGGTCTGGACGGCCGTCGCCCGCGAGGTGAGGGCCTCGGTGCCGAGGACGGTGGTGAGCATGGCGTCGTTGAAGGCGGTGTTGCCCGACAGGCCCAGGTACTCCTTGGAACCGGAGCGTTCCGCCAGCCGTATCTCGGCCTCCTTGACCGCCGCCATGACCGGCGTGACCCCGGTGTGGTCGCGGTAGACGCCCAGGACGAGGTTGAGGCGGTCGGGGCGCGGGTCGGACGCGTACTCGGCGGTCAGGTCCCACAGCGGGTCCACGGGCGGGGCGGGGAGCAGCTCAAGCATCGGCGGACACCTTGGTTCGGGAGCTTCGGCGTCCGTTGGCGAGCGCGACACCGAGGGTGATCAGGGGGACGCCGACCACGACGGGCAGGGTCGGCGACTCGTGGAGCAGGGGCATGGCGAGCAGGACGACGGCGACGGGGCTGAGGCTGCCGACGACCGAGCTGCGCTCCGGGCCGAGCCGGCGGATCGCGAAGGCGTACAGGAGTCCGGCGCACAGGCCGACGCCCAGGCCCTGGACGACGAGGAAGAGCGCGATGTCGCCGCCCTCCGCGTGGGCGAGGCCGGTGGGCAGGACGCCGGTCAGGCTCAGCAGCGCGATGACGGCGAAGGAGGGCAGGCACAGCAGGCCGATGGAGCCGACGGGGTCGAGGTCGACCTCCCGCAGGCCCACGGTGTAGAGCGCCCACAGTCCGCTGGCCACGAGCAGCGTTCCCGTACCGAGGAGGACGTCCGCGTCGAGGGACGCGGTGTAGCGCCACACCAGGGCCACGACGCCGGCCATGATGAGGGCGAGGCCGGCCGCCTGGGTGCCGCGCGGGGCGCTCTTGCCGCCCGCGACCATGAGGGCGGAGACGAACAGCGGGACCATGCCGGGCACGATCGCCCCGACGAAGGCGGCCGACGTCAGGGAGCCGCCGTACATGGCGGCGAGGAAGAACGGGACCCCCGCACCGCAGATGATCTTGGCGGCGGGGCCGAACCGGACGGCGGCCAGTCGGCGCCTGCGCCGCCACAGGGCGGGGGCGAGGACCACGAGGGGCACGCCGAAGCGCAGCAGCGCGGCGTCCGCGGGCAGCAGCGTCGAGCTGCTCAGGGCGCGGGCGCTGAGCGCGAACGCGGCCCAGATGGTCACGGTGAGCAGCAGCGCGATCATGCCGACGGCGTGCGGCGAGAGTCCCGGGAACCGCCCGGTGCGGGGAACCGCGTCCTGTCCGCCGGACGGAGCCTGCGGGTCCGGCGCACCCGCCGTACTCGCCCCCACCGATTGCGTTACTGCCACCGACCGTTCCTCCCGCTCGTCACCCTTCGGGCGGAACCGACGTCCGGCTTCACCCCCGGACGGCAACGCTAGGGCTTCGACGGGGGCAGGCGATTGCCAGTTATGCCCTCCAGGCATAGCGTGGGGGCAGAATCTGCCAAGTCCAGCCAAGGAGAGCTCATGGACGCCGTGGACTTCCAGATCATCCACGAGCTTCAGGCGGACGGGCGCCTGTCGAACCAGGACCTCGCCGACCGGATCCGGCTGTCCCCCTCCCCCTGTCTGCGCCGGGTGCGCCGCCTGGAGGAGTCGGGGCTGATCGGCGGCTACACGGCCACCGTCGACCAGGTCGCCTTCGGCCTCCCGATCACCGTCTTCGTACGGATCCGTCTGGAGCGCCACACGGCCGAGGCGGTCAACGTGTTCGAGCGGCACGTCGGCCTCATCGACCACATCCAGGACTGCTATCTGATGGCCGGCAGCAGCGACTACCTGCTCAGGGTGGTCATCGAAAGCCTGGAGGCCTACGAGGCCCTCGTCCGCACCCGCATCCACGCCATCCCGGGCATCGCGTCGATCGAGTCCAGCTTCGCCTTCGGCAGCGTGAAGCAGTCCCGGGTCTACCCCAGGCCGGGCGTCCCGTCCCGCCCGCGCGGCGGCGGCACGGGCTGAGCCTCGCCGGTCACCGACGGCGGCACGGGCGGCTGAGCCCTCGCCGGTCACCGACGGCGGCCGCCCCGGTGAGCTCCCGCCGGGGCGCTCGGCGAGATGAGCGGCCGCCGCCCCGGACGTAAGCTGGACCGAGCGGGGGCGGGCCGTGACTCGTCGCCCGCGGTCGGACCCCACCCCATCGGGTCGGTTCCGTCCAGCCTTCCGCGATCGCCCTCGTCCCGCGATCGAAAGGTTCGGCATGCCCATGCGCAAGGGCACGACGGTGGCCTTCGTCGGCACCCTCGCCACAGCCACCCTGGCCGCCACGGCACTCACCGGCATCGCACCGACCGCTTCGGCGGCGAGCTCCTCCTTCACCGCGACCGCGGACGCGTATGTCGACAGCGCGAACCCCGGCACGAACCACGGCACCTCCCGGCAGCTGGACGTGGACGACAGCCCGGCCAAGCAGACGTTGCTGAGGTTCGACGTCACCGGTGTCACCGGGACGGTGACCCGGGCGACGCTCCGGCTCCACGTCGACGGCGCCGCCGGCTCGGGGAGCACCAACGGCGGCACGTTCCACGCCGCGCCCGGCGCCGCCTGGTCCGAGACGTCGGTGACCTACGGCAACAGGCCCGCGCTCAGCGGCGCCGTCCTCGGGAGCCTCGGCGCGGTCGCCCCCGGCTCCTGGTACGAGGTCGACGTGACCTCGTACGTGAAGGGCGACGGCACCTTCGACTTCGGGATCACGTCACCGAACGCCGACGGAGCCCACTACGACTCGCGCGAGACCGGCGCCACCGCACCGCGACTGGTGGTCGAGACGGGCACCGCGCCGCCGAGGACCGCCGCCTTCCCGCCGCCCCCCGACCTGGTGCCGGTGCTGGTCGGCGCGGGGGACATCGCCACCACGAGCTCCTCGGACACCGCGACCTCCGATCTGCTCGACCACGTCTCCGGCACGGTCGTCGCCCTCGGCGACAACGCCTACCCCGACGGTTCGGCGGCGGACTTCTCCGCGTACTACGAGCCCACCTGGGGCCGTCACAAGGCGCGGACCATGCCGACCCCGGGCAACCACGACTACCTGACCCCCGGCGCGTCCGGCTACTTCCGCTACTTCGGCGCCAACGCGGGTCCGGCGAACCGCGGTTACTATTCGTACGACCTCGGGAACTGGCATGTGGTCTCGCTGAACTCCGAGATCGACACGGCCGTCGGATCCCCCCAGGAGAAGTGGCTGCGCGCCGACCTCGCCGCCAGCGACAAGCCGTGCACGGTGGCGTACTGGCACCGGCCGCGCTGGACCTCCGGCGCCGAACACGGTCCCGCTCTCGCGACCGCCCCGCTGGTCCAGGCGCTGTACGACCACAAGGCCGAGGTGATCCTCACCGGCCACAACCACCAGTACGAGCGCTTCGCCCCGCAGGACCCGAGCGGCCGGGCGGACGACGCCCGCGGCCTGCGGGAGTTCGTCGCCGGCATGGGCGGCGCGGGGCTCTACGCCTTCGGCACGGTGCAGCCGAACAGCGAGGCCCGCAACGACGACACCTTCGGCGTCCTGAAGCTGACCCTGCGCGCCGACGGCTACGACTGGCAGTTCGTGCCGCAGTCGGGCAAGACGTACGACGACCACGGCTCGGGCACCTGCCACTGACGCCGTCCCCGTCGGCGGCCCGGGCGGCGGCGGTCAGGAAGCCGTGGTCTCCCGCACCGGGTGCTTGCTCAGGATCGACACCCGGTTGAAGGCGTTGATGGCGATGGCCACCCAGATCACGGCCGAGATCTCGGCGTCGTCAAGGACCTCGCGCGCCCCGTCGTACGCCCGCTCCTGGGCGAGCGCGTCGGCGGGGTGGGTGGTGGCCTCGGCGAGGGCGAGGGCCGCGCGCTCACGGCCGGTGAAGAGTTCGGTGTCGCGCCAGGCGGCCAGCACGCCGAGGCGCCGGGTGGTCTCGCCGGCCCGCAGCGCGGCGCGGGTGTGCACGTCGAGGCAGTAGGCGCAGCCGTTGAGCTGGGACACGCGGAGGTTGACCAGTTCGACGAGGATCCGGTCGAGACCGGCCTCGGCCGCCGTGGTCCGCACGGCGTCGGCGGTCTTCACCAGCGCCCGGTACGCGTCGGGACTCCGCTTGTCGAGGTAGACCCGACCCGTGACCCGGGACACCGCCGTGGTCTCCGCCGTCTCGCTCACCCTGTACTCCTTCGCCGGTTGTCATCGGGACGATGATCAACCATACTTGTTGAAAACGAAACTACATCACCGCGGAGGGGCCAGGACATGGGCGACACGGAGATCGAGATCCTCACCTCCCGGGACGTCCCGCTGGGCGGGCCACGCGCCATGACCGTACGCCGCACCCTGCCCCAGCGGACCCGCACCCTCATCGGCGCCTGGTGCTTCGCCGACCACTACGGCCCCGACCGGGTCGCCGAGTCCGGCGGCATGGACGTCGCCCCGCACCCGCACACCGGCCTGCAGACCGTCAGCTGGCTCTTCGCCGGAGAGATCGAGCACCGCGACAGCCTGGGCACCCACGCCCTCGTACGCCCCGGTGAGATCAACCTCATGACCGGCGGTCACGGCATCAGCCACACCGAGGTGTCCACCCCCGACACCACCGTGCTCCACGGCGTGCAGCTCTGGGTCGCCCTCCCCGACGCACACCGCCACGCCCCGCGCGACTTCCAGCACCACGCCCCCGCACCCCTCCGCCTCGACGGTGCGGAACTCCGGGTCTTCCTGGGCACGCTCGCCGGCCGGACCTCTCCGGTCCGCACCTTCACCCCGCTCCTCGGCGCCGAGATCCTGCTCGACGCCGGAGCCACCGTCACCCTCGACGTCGACCCCGACTTCGAGCACGGCCTCCTCGTCGACGAGGGCGACGTCCGCCTCGAAGGCGTCCCCCTCCGCCCCGCCGACCTCGGCTACGCCACCCCCGGCCGCACCACCCTCACCCTCGCCAACACCTCCGACCGCCAGGCCCGGACGGTCCTCCTCGGCGGCCCGCCGTTCGACGAGGAGATCGTGATGTGGTGGAACTTCATCGGCCGCGACCACCAGGACATCGTCGAGGCACGAGAGGCCTGGGAGCGGTCCTCCGACCGCTTCGGCGCCGTCGACGGCTACCCCGGCGACCGGCTGCCCGCCCCCGCCCTGCCCAACGCCGTCCTCACCCCGCGCGGGAACCCGCCCCGCCACTGAGGGCCGCGACAGACCCGCCCCCGCACCGCACGTCCCCCACACACCGGAAGCCCTCCCGAAAGGACCGCCATGAGCGAGCAGACCCCCACCCCCGTCGTCCGTCGCGTCGACGCCCGCCACCGCTACGAGATCCTCGTCGACGAGAAGCGCGCCGGCCTGACCGCGTACCGCGACCGCGACGACCGGCGGGTCTTCTTCCACACCGAGATCGACGACGCCTACGCCGGCCAGGGACTCGCCTCGATCCTCGTCGAGCAGGCCCTCACCGACGTCCGCGCCTCCGGCATGCGGATCGTCCCGGTCTGCCCTTACGTGGCCAAGTTCCTCAAGAAGCACGACGAGTTCGCCGACCTGACCGACCCGGTGACCCCCGAGGTGCTGACCTGGCTCGACGCGCAGCTGGGGCGCTGACAACCCCGCGGCACCACGGCTCCACGCCTCTACGGCTCCACGGCCTCACAGGGACTCACCCGATCACGCTGGCCTCCGGCGGCGCCCGCCACGTAAAGTGCGGACGGGCGCGGCGAGATCACGAGGAGTCCCTGTGACCGCGGTCAGCCTGGAGCACACCACCGTCCCCGCCGACACCGGCGAGGTGACCCTCCTGATAGCCCGCCGGGTGCAGCCCGGCCACGAAGCCGCCTTCGAACGGTGGGCCAAGGGCATCCTGGAGACCGCGGCCGCCTTCCCCGGCCACCTCGGATACGGACTCTTCCGCTCCTCCGGCGGCGACGCCCCCTGGTTCCTCGTCCACCGCTTCCGCGACACGGAGGCGTGCCGCACGTGGCAGGAGTCGCCGGAGCGTGCGGCCTGGTTCGCTGACTGCGACGGGCACCACCACACGGAGATCGCCCGGCGCACCCTGACCGGCATGGAGACCTGGTTCGCGAAGCCGGGCTCGACGCGCCCCGCGCCGCCCCGGTGGAAGATGGCGATCAGTGCCACCCTGGCGATCTATCCCCTCTCCGTCCTCGCCGGCCTGTTCCTCGTCCCGCACCTCACCGCGCTCCCCCTCCTGCTCAGCAGCGCGCTCACGGCGTGTGTCCTCAACGTCCTCATGACGTACGCCGCCATGCCCGCCGTCAGCAGGCTCCTGCGCGGCTGGCTCACCTCGTGACACCCTCCGCACCCCGGCGTGTGCGGTAGGTCACGGTGCGCGGGAACCGATCACCCCTACGATGCGTGACGAGTACACCTTTATTCGCCTGCGCAGGTGCGGGCAATGCCCGAGGAGACGGACACCGTGAGCACAGGCGCAGCCGCCCGCGAGAGCTACTACGAGCGGACGGGCGAGCACCGCTACAAGCCCACGGCGCACGCGGGCGGAGCCTGGAGCGCCGACGAGCAGCACTTCAGCCCGCTCGCCGGGCTCGTCGCACACGCCGTCGACCGGCACGTGGCGGACCGGCCCGGCGGAATGCTCCTGGGGCGGATCAGTTACGACATCCTCGGCCGCATCGCCCTCGACGAGTGCGAGATCACCGTGGAGACCGTCCGCCCCGGCCGCACCATCGAACTCCTCGAAGCGACCGTATTCATCGGCGGGCGGGCGGTGGTCCGCGCCCGGGCCTGGCTGCTCGCGTCCCTGGACTCCTCGTCCGTGGCCGACAGCCCGGTCAGCCCGCTGCCCGCCCCCGACACGCTCCCCAAGTGGGAGATGGGCGCGGCGTGGAACGGCGGGTACGTCTCCTCGATCGACGTCCGCCGGACGCCCCCGACCCGCAGGGGCCGCGGCACCGCGTGGATCTCCTCGCCTCTGGACCTGGTCGCCGGCGAGGCGATCAGCCCCCTCGCCTCGTACCTCGCGCTCGTGGACACCGCGAACGGCATCGCCGTGCAACAGGACCCCACGGCCTGGATGTTCCCGAACCTCGACCTCACGGTCCACCTGCACCGGCAGCCCGAAGGGCCGTGGACCGGCCTCGACACCACGGTCACCTTCGGCCCCACGGGCCAGGGCCTCACCAGCAGCGTCCTCCACGACGTCCACGGCCCCGTCGGCCAGGCCGAGCAGATCCTCACCGTCCGCCCGCAGCCCCGGCGTCCACAGGAATGACCTTCCGGGTCTCCCCGGGCCGCCGTCACGAACGGGCACCCCACGCGGTCGTCACCGACCCCACGCCGCCGCCCACTTCGGCTCCGAACCGACCGAGACGGCCGTCCGCCCCGGCCCTCTCCGGACGGTCAGGCCGCGCGGCACAGCTCCGCGGGCGCCGTCGGAGCCGCGATACGCCCCGTGGTCGCGTAGAGGGGGCGGGGTCCGGAGGCGGCGGTCGCGGCCCGCGAGCGGGTGCGCGCGAAGACGACGAGCCGCAGCACGGCGAACCGGGCGACACCGGCGAGCGCCGAGGCGGACAGGTAGACGACCTGCTGGAGCACGGCGCCGGGCGCGGTCACCAGGAGCTGGAGGACGAGCATCGCCGCGCAGGTCACCACGTACGCGGCCGCCGCCGATCCGGCGGACTGCGCGTGCTGGCGCCAGGTCGCCCTGCCGCCCGCACCGAAGGTGAAACGGGCGTGCAGCTCGGTGGCGAGGAGCGTGGAGACCACCGCGACGAGGGCGTTGGCCAGCATCCACGGAATCCACGCGGCGAGGGCGCCGACGGCGAAGCTGGAGGCGACCCCCACCCCGCCGCCGCAGAGAACGAAGCGGGCGAAGGCGACGAAGGCACCGGGTGCGGACGACTCGTGTCGACTCCGTGCTGACTCCATGACCGTCCCCCTGCTTCCCCGATGCCCCACCCGGAAGGCGCGCCGTCCAACCCGTGAACCACGGCGCGCCATCGATGGTGCCATGTTGGCACATCTATGGCGCCACGGCGAGTCATCAATGGCACCCTCGGGGCGCTGGGGGTTCAGGTCCGCGCCGAGGCACGCCGGAAACGGCGTGCCGTCAGGCGGTCCCGGCGTTCGCGGCCGTGGCGGTCGAGCTCCTCCATGAGACGCCGGCCCCGGTGCTCGGGGTCGAGTTCGTCGAGGACGCGGTCGATCTCGGCGAGCAGGGCTCCGTAGAACTGCCAGCGGTCGGGGTCCCGCAGAGCGAGGGCCAGGAGCAGGTCAGCCGCGCCGCCCCGGCAGGCACGGGCCGCCCGCAGCTCACCCGCGAGCCGCTCCTCGGCGGCCTCGGCCGCCTCGCTGCCGGAGGCCGTGACGAGCACGGCGAAGCTGACGAAGGCGTCGGCGGTGTGCTGTGCCGTCTCCTGTACGGCGAGCGCGGTCCGGCGGGGCAGCAGGTCCGCGCCGGACCGCTCCTTCGCCAGATCGGCCAGGGTCCGGGTGAGCACGCGCAGCACGACGGCACAGATCTCCAGGGTGTCCAGGCCCGTGCGCAGCACTATGCGGTGCAACAGGCCCTCCTTGACGCGCGGGTTGAAACGCAGGCTGTCCTCGGCGGTGCGCAGCGCGGCGTCCACGTCGGCGACGTCGTTGTCGAGCCGTCGCGCCTCGTGCAGCCGCGCCACCGCCCGCTCGACGGGGGGCGCGCCGGCGAACTCCTCCGCCACGTCGAGCAGCAGCCGGCGCATCCGCCGCGCGAGGTCCTCGATGGAGTCCCCCGCCGTGTCCACCCAGACGGGCGGGGCCAGCACCAGGTTGAACAGCAGCCCGACGACGGCCCCGATGAGGGTCTCCAGGACCCGGTCCCACGCCGTGTGGGCGACCTGGGTGACCCCCAGCACCAGCATCGCGCTGATCGCGACCTCCGGGACGAACTCCTCGACCTTCACGAGCCGCCCCACGACGAGGGAGGCCAGGATGACCAGGGCGAGGCTCCACCACGAGAGCCCGACGATGGCACTGAACCCGATCGCGATGAGCACGCCGACGACGACCGAGTTGACCCGGCGCAGACTCGTGGTGAGCGTCGAGAACAACGTGACCTGGACGACGAGCAGCGCCGTCAGCGGCGCGGTCAGCGGCGCCGGCTCGCTGCTGAGCCACAGGGCCACGACGTACGACAGGGTCGCCGCCGCCGTCGACCGGACCGTCTGCACGACGAACGGATCACGCCGCAACCGCCCCATGGCCTCCGAATACCGCCCGCTCCGCACGCCGCGTCGTGCCACCCGCCGCCTCCCATCGCCTCCGCCGTCCCGCTCCATCCGCGTCCGTCACCCCTTCCCTCCCCCGCCCCTCGCGCACACCGGAGTTCCCGCACTGCCCTCCGTACGGGCCCGGCCCGACGGCTGCCCGGACGCACGCGGCGGCCGTCCCGGTGCTCCTGCCCAGGTGTACGGAGCCCACGCGGGGCCGCTTCCCTCAGGCCGGGCCCTGCCCGCGGCCGTCGGGTGCCGGACCCGCGGGGGAACGTGTGGGGGGTCGGGCTCGCGGCGCCCCTCGGTCTCCTCCGTGCCGGGCGGCTGCATCGTGACCCAACCGCGGGGCCACCCCCCGCAGATGCCCGGCGTACTCACCCGCCTGTCCGCGGGACCTTCCCGGTCCGGTTGCACCACGAGGAATGCGACGGGTGCGTCGCCTGTCAGCGGCCGGCCTGGTGCTCCGACCTCACGGCGCCATCGGTGACGTCGGTGACCTGCAGATCGGAGAAGAGCAGGTTGAGGGTGTAGATGTCGGTGGTGAGGAAGACGTCGTGGAAGTCGGCGCCGAGGGACTCCGACCATCTGCCGGCGGCCTTCGACGGCGGGTACAGCTTGGCGTACCGCACGGTCGGGGGCCACGGCGCGGTCCAGACCGGAGCCTCGGACGCGGGGCGGGCTCCGGGCCGGTGGAGGGGTGACCCAGGGAGCGCTTCCAGGTGGCGGCGGACACGGAGGAAAGGCAGCGGGCGCCGAGGCAGTGGCGGAAGAGGCGCCACCCCCCCTCACGCAACCAAGTGTTGCGCATGGAGCGCGAAGGCTCTACAGTTGTAGTGCAACCAAAGGTTGCGAGAGATTGGGGAGAGCGGCATGGAGCGCGGCAGCATCGAACGCGAGATCCACATCGACGCGAGGCCCGAGGTGGTCTACGAGGTGGTCAGCAGGCCCGAGCACCTGCGGGAGTGGTGGCCGGACGAGGCGGAGCTCGAGCCCGTGGCCGGCGGCACCGGGGTCATCACCTTCGGCGACCCCGCCGCGCCGGACGCGAAGGCCGTACCGCTCACCGTCGTCGACGCGGACCCGCCCCGCCGGTTCTCCTTCCGATGGGTGTACGACGAGGCCGAGGCCGCGACGCCGGCCAACTCGCTCCTCGTGGTCTTCGAGCTGATCCCGTCGGGCGCGGGCACGTTGCTGCGCTTCACCGAGACGGGGTTCCGGGAGAAGGGCTGGGAGGCGGCCGTGCTGGAACAGCAGTACCGCGAGCACGTCTCCGGATGGGACCACTTCCTGCCCCGCCTCGTCACGTACGTCGCCAAGCTGGTGTCGACGCCGTGAACACCGTCATCGACGACGAGCTCTGGACCGCGGTCGGCGACCCGACCCGGCGGCGGATGCTCGACCTGCTGCTCGGCGGCGGCGGCACGGCCACCACCCTGAGCGAGCACCTCCCCATCACGCGGCAGGCGGTCGCCAAGCACCTCGGCGTCCTCCACCGGGTCGGGCTGGTCCAGGTCACCCCGTCCGGACGCGAGCGCCGATACGAGGTCGACGAAGCCCAGCTCGCCCGCGCGGTGGCCCAACTGACCTCGGTCGGCACCGCCTGGGACGCCCGACTGCAGCGCATCAAGCGCCTCGCCGAGGCGATCCAACGCAGCCAGGAGGGCTGAGCCCCTCACCACCACGCCTCACCGCCCCCAGGCGGCGAGGAACGACGCCCCCTTCCGCGGGCGCCCACCCGAGAAAGAGGTAGCGAGATGCTGGACATCCTGCACAGGATCGGAGTCGAGTCGTCCCCCGGCGACGTCTACAAGGCGCTGACCACGGTCGACGGCCTGGCGAACTGGTGGACTGAGGACACGGACGGCGACCCCGAGGTCGGCGGAGTCATCCGCTTCCGCTTCGAGCCCGGCGGGTTCGACATGAAGGTCCTCGAAGCCCGGCCCGGGGAACGCGTGCTCTGGGAGGTCGTCGACGGGCCCGAGGAGTGGATCGGCACCCAGGTCCACTTCGACCTCAAGGAGGAGGACGGCTACACGATCGTGCTCTTCCGACACGCCGGCTGGCAGCAGCCCGTGGAGTTCATGTACCACTGCAGCACCAAGTGGGCCACCTTCCTCATGAGCCTCAAGAACCTCCTCGAAACCGGCAAGGGGGAGCCCGCGCCGCGCGACGTCAGGATCAGCAACTGGCATTAGTGACGCTTCGCCAGTTTCTGCGGCGACGACAGCCGCCCCACCGGCCGGTGGGGCGGCTGTCGGAGTGAACGCGGGCGGTGGCGGAGCCGGCTTGCCCGGAGGGTGGGGGGTAGGTCGGGGAGGGTGGTGGGGCGTCGCCGCACGGGTGGAGGCGGCGGGTCGGCGACCAAGGAGTGCGTGAGTGAAGCGTCTGTCGCGTTCGGCGAGTGCGGTGTGGGGCGTGCTGGCGGTGGTCGGCCTGGCGGGGGCCGCGGTGCCGTCGGCGGCGGGCGCGAAGGACCGCGCCGGGGAACGATCGGCGTACGTGGTGGTGCTCAAGGACGGTACGGGGGATCCGGCGGCGGTGTCGTCGAGGCTGACGCGGCGGTACGGAGCGGTCGCGACGGCCGTGTTCAGGCATGCGCTGCGTGGCTACGGGGCGCGGCTGACGGCGGCCGAGGCGGCGGAGCTGCGCGGCGATCCCGCCGTGCGGTTCGTCAGCAGGCAGCGCTCGTACCGGATCGTGCCGCCGACGCGACGGGTGGCGGTGGCGGGTGCCCACGGGGCGGCGCCGCAGGTGCGGCCGGCCGCGGCCGGGGCGGTGGCGTGCGGGGAGTGGGTGGGGGCGGGGCAGTGTCTGCCCGAGTGGGCGGATCGGGTCGAGGCCGACGGGTCGTCCGCGCGGTCCGGCGACGGGCACGGATCCGTGGCCGGGGTGAACGTGGCGGTCATCGACAGCGGGATCGACGCCGGACACGCGGATCTGAACGTGCGGGGCGGGGCCGACTGCCTGAGTGGGAGTCCGGTCGTGCCCGGGGCGAGCCTGGTCGTGGGCGATCCTCACGGGACGGAGGCGGCCGGTGTGGTCGCGGCGAAGGACGACGGGGCCGGAATCGTGGGGATGGCGCCGGGGGCGCCGTTGTGGGCGGTGAAGGTGTTCCCCGACGACGCGAGCGGGGTCGGCAGTGACGAGGCCTTGTTGTGCGGGCTCGACTGGGTGGTGTCGACGCGGACCGACGGGGATCCCGGCAACGACATCCACGTCGTCAACATGAGCCTGTCGAGCGAGGAGGACGGCCGGGCGGACACCGACGACGGGGCCTGCGGGGCCTCGGACGGCGACGCCTTCCACATGGCGATCTGCGCGGCCGTACGTGCCGGGGTGACGCCGGTCGCGGCGGCCGGGAACGACAACGTCGACCTCGCGCGGCGCGCCCCGGCCTCCTATCAGGAGGTCCTGACCGCGACGGCGATGGCGGACTTCGACGGCCGTCCCGGCGCGAAGGCGGGGCCGGACTGCTACGGCGACGACTTCGGCCTGTTCGGTGCGGCCGACGACCAGGCCGCCCTGGAGTTCAGCAACTTCGCGCGGAGCAAGGGGGACCGGCGGCACACGGTGTCCGCGCCCGGCATCTGCGTCCTGACGACCAGTTCCGACCCGGCGGCGCCGTACGCGGCCGTGGACGGTACGAGCTTCGCCTCGCCGGTGGTCGCCGGTGTGGCGGTGCTGTGCATCGCGTACGGCCCCTGCTCGAAGTCGGCGGCGGCGGACAACGTGCGGTCGCTCGCCGACGACGCCCGCCGCCACCAGCGCGCCCACCCGGGGTACGGCTTCGACGGCGACGACGACAGTCCCGTCCCCGGACGCCACTACGGCCCGCTCGTGCACGCCGCCCGTTACTGATCCCCCGCCGTCCCCGTAAGTCAGGAGCAGGCGTGAACCGCCGCCGCATCACCGCACTGTCCTCCCTGGCCGCCGCCACGGCCCTGGCCTTCCAGGGTGTCGTGTCCCCGTCGGTGCGGGCCGCCGACGAGCCGGACCGGATGGGCCGCTACATCGTCGTCCTGGACGACACGGCGGGCGCCGATCCGACCGCGCTCGCCGGACGCCAGCTCAGGGGCCTGGGGCGCGGACCGTCGCCGCGGGCCGTTTTCCGGTACGCGCTCAAGGGGTACGCGGCGGACCTCACGCCCGCTCAGGCGGCGCGGCTGGGACAGGCGTCGGGTGTCCGGTTCGTGGCCCCCGAGCGCACCTACCGCCCTGCCACGCGCCCCGTCCGTCCCCCTGCCGTGAAGGCGTCCGCGGCGAGGGCGGGGGCCGGCGGCGAGGTGGCGCCGGTGTCGGGGTCCTGTCGTACGGCCGTCGACGTCACGCGGCGGCAGTGCCTGCCCGAGTGGGCCGACCGGATCGAGGCCGACGAGTCGTCCACGCGGTCCGGCGACGGGCGCGGTGCCGTCGCCGGGGTGAACGTGGCGGTCATCGACACGGGCATCACCGGTGGGCACCCCGATCTGAACGTGCGGGGCGGCACCGACTGTGTCACTGGCAGTCCCGTCGTACCCGGTGCGGCGCTGTCCGACCCGCTCCTGTTCGGTACGTCGCTGGCCGGGATCGTCGGCGCGCGGGACAACGGGATCGGCGTCGTCGGGACCGCGCCCGGCGCTCCGCTGTGGTCGTACAAGGTGTTTCCGGACGACGGGCGCGACGCCACGGACGCGGCGCTGCTGTGCGCGCTGGACCGGGTCGCCGCGAGCCGCGCGGACGCGGACCCGGGCAACGACGTCCACGTCGCGACGATGGCGTTCGCCTCCACCAACCTGACGCCCGCGGACGACGGACGCTGCGGCGCGGTGCTGCACGACGCCCTCCACCAGGCGGTGTGCGCCGCCACGCGCGCGGGTGTCACGCTCGTCGCCGCCGCGGGGAGTTTCCGCTTCGACATCGCCGTCGCCGCGCCCGCCTCCTACGACGAGGTGCTCACCGCCACCGCCATGGCCGACTTCGACGGCAGGCCGGGCGGGGGTCCGGGCGCCGACTGCCGGGGCGACGACATGGGCGGCTTCGGGTTCGCCGACGACCAGGTCGCCATTCCGCTGGCGAGCTTCGCACGCGCCGCCGCCGACCGGCGGCATCTGGTCGCCGCCCCCGGTGTGTGCGTGGCCACCACCCCGCCCGTGGGCGAGCCGCTGCCGCTCCTGGTCACCGGCACCGGTCCGGCCACCGCTGTCGCCGCCGGGACGACCGCGCTGTGCGTCGCCGTCCGCCGGTGCCCGGTCGGCGACCCGGCCCGGACCATCCGCACGGTCGTCGGTGACGCCGCGCACCGTCAGCTGATCGACGCCCGGCACGGCTACTACGGCGACCCGGGGCACCCGATCCGCGGCCGCTACTACGGTCCCCTCCTGGCGGCCGACCGCTACTGAGCCGCGGGCCGCCGTCGCGTCGGCCGGCCTGTGCTCAGGTCCGGGCCGCGCCGCGGCCCACGGCGCGGGCCCAGAGGATCAGCGGGACCTGGAGGGGCAGCCGCGCGTAGGCGACGGCCTTGGCGGGCGTGGGGCGGTGCCGCCAGTCGTGGGCCATCTTCACGTTGGCGGGGAACACTCCGGCGAAGAAGAGGGCGGCTGCCTGGGCGCTGCGGCGGCGGGTCGCCGGGACGGCGATGCCGGCGGCGAGCGCGAGTTCCGCCGCGCCGCTGACGGCTGTCCAGGTGCGGGGGCTGCCCGGCAGGGACTTGGGCACGATCGCGTCGAACTGCTTCGGGGCCACGAAGTGGGCGACGCCGGCCGAGGCGAGCAGGCCGGCCAGCAGCAGTGCGGAACGAGCGGATCGGGCCATGGCGGGCTCTCCTCGGGCAGGGGGGCGGGCGGGTGTCGGACGTGCCGAGGGACAGGCCGACGGTGTTACCGAATGGTAAGTATGGCCTATGGGAGCCCTCTGCGGGAGCCCGTTCCCCGTCCACCCTCGGGCGGCCGGCGGCGCCACGGGGGGGCGTCGCCGGCCGTCCGAGGGGTCCGTCAGTGAGGAAGGCCGACGGCGCGTTCGCCGCTGCGGCGCTGCTGGATGACGACGGCGATGACGAGGAGGGCGCCCTGGGCGACGTTCTGCCAGAAGGTGTTGATGCCCTGGACCGTCAGGCCGTTCTCCAGGCAGCCGAGGAGGGCCACCGCGAGGAGGGTGCCGCCGATGCCGCCCTTGCCGCCCTTGAGGGCGGCGCCGCCGAGGGCGGCCGCGGTGATGGCCTTCAGTTCGAGGCCCTCACTGCCGGAGACGGGCTGGCCGGAGCCGGTGCGGGCGGTGAGGAGGATGCCCGCGACGGCGGCGACGGCGCCGATGAGTGTGTAGACGCAGATCAGGTACTTGTTGATGCTGATGCCCGCGAGGCGGGCGGCCGTGTCGTTGCCGCCGATCGCGTAGAGGTTGCGGCCGATGTCGGTGTACTTGAGCAGCAGGTGCACGGTGACGGCGACGACGACGAGGATCCACACCATCACGGGGAGGCCGGCGATCTTGCCGCGGCCGAGGAAGACGAAGAGGTCGTCGTTGAGGACGTACCCCTGCGCGCGTCCGTCGGAGAGGAGCTGGGCGAGGCCCTTGTAGGCGGCGAGGCCGGCGAGGGTGGCGATGGTGGGATTGACCCGCCCGTAGACGATGACGATGCCGTTCAGCGCGCCGACGAGGAGGCCGACACCGACGGCGGCGACCATGCCGAGGACGGCGCTCGAACCGGTGGTCGTGAACACCATGGCGCTGACGACGGACGCCACGCCGACCTGGGACCCGACGGAGATGTCGAGGCCGCCGCAGATGATGACGACGGTCTGGACGATGGCGAGCAGGCCGGTGATGGTCGCCGCTTCGGCGATCACCTGCATGTTGGACAGGCTCAGGTAGTTGTCGTTGAGGACGCCGAACAGGACGAGGACGACGAGGAGCGCTCCCACGAGGCTGATGTTCTGACCGCCGATGCCGGACAGGAACGCGGGGCGCCGCGAGGCGCGGCCGTCGTCGCCGGAGCCCTTGACGGTCGGTGCGGGGGTGCTGGTGAGGGTCATGAGGAGGCTCCAGGGGCGGCGCCGACGATGTCGTCGGCCATGGCGAGTTCGAGAATGGCTTCTTCGGTGGCTTCGCTGCGGTCGAGTTCGCCGGTGATCCGGCCGCCCTGCATGACGACCACCCGGTCGGCGAGGCCGAGGAGTTCGGGGAGTTCGGAGGAGATGACGAGGACGGCGACTCCCTCGGCGGCCAGGTCGGCGATGATCTGGTAGATCTCCGCCTTCGCACCGACGTCGATCCCGCGCGTCGGCTCGTCGAGGATCAGGACCTTCGGCTTGCGGGCGAGCCAACGGGCGAGCACGACCTTCTGCTGGTTGCCGCCGGACAGCTTGCGCACCTCGTGGTCGATCGACGGGGTGCGCACCCGGAGCCGGTCGGAGAACTCCTGGGCGAGCTTGCGTTCCGCCGCGCGCCGCACGAAACGGAAGCGCCGCAGCCGGTTGAGGACGACCAGGGAGGCGTTCTCCTTGATGCTCTGCTGGAGGAACAGCGCCTGTGCCTTGCGCTCCTCGGGCGCGAGCCCGAGTCCGGCGCGGATCACTTCGCCGGGCCGCCCGCCGCGCAGCTTGACGCCGTCCAGCGTGGCCGTACCGGCGCGGATCGGCAGGTCGCCCGCGAGGGCGAGGGCGAGCTCCGAGCGTCCGGCGCCGATCAGGCCCGCCAGGCCGACGACCTCGCCGGCGTGCACCCGCAGCGAGATGTCGGTGACGTCGTCGGTGGTGAGGTTCCGGACGTCGAGGACCAGCCGGTCCGTGGCGACCCGCTGTCGTACGAACATGGCGGAGAGGTCGCGGCCCACCATCAGCCGTACGAGTTCGCCCTCGTCGGTGGCGCGGGCGTCCTGCACGCCGACGAGGGTGCCGTCGCGCAGTACCGCGATGCGGTCGGCGAGCTGGAAGATCTCCTGCATGCGATGCGAGACGTAGACGATCGCGATCCCGTCGTCGCGCAGCCGCCGGATCAGCGCGAACAGTGCGTCGACCTCGTGCTCGGACAGGGAGGAGGTGGGCTCGTCGAACGCGATCAGACGGGCGGTGGTGCTGCCGGTCAGCGCCCGCATGATCTCCACCAACTGCCGCTGGGCGGGCGTGAGCTGGGATCCGAGCAGGTCCGGGTCGAGGACGTGGGAGAAGCCGAGGCGCTCCAGGTCGGCCCTGATGCGCCGGTCGAGCTCGGCCCGGTCGAGCAGCCGCCCGTGCTTGCGGGGCAGGGATCCCGCGTAGACGTTCTCCGCGACGGAGATGTGCGGGACGATCTCGGGTTCCTGCGGGATGATCCGGATGCCGGCGGCCCGGGCGCGGGCCGGGGAGTCGAGCGTGACGGGGGCTCCGTCCACGACCACGTGCCCCTCGGTGGGCTGGTGGTCGCCGGTGAGGATCTTGAGCAGGGTGGACTTTCCCGCACCGTTCTCCCCCATGAGGGCGGTGACCTGTGCGGCCGGGAAGTCGAGCGTGACGCCGCCGATCGCCCGGACCTCGCCGAAGCGCTTGATGATGCCCGACACCCCGACGGACGGGCGGCGGGAGCCCGCGGAAGGCGGGCCGTCGGGGGATCCCGGAGCGGAGTCCGGGTGAGGGGATCGGGTCATGTCTCGGTTCACCTCGAAGGCAGGGTGCGGGGCGCGAAGTGCGGGGCTGGTCGGGGGTGGAGACCCGGCGCGCCGGGCAGCGGGGGGACGGCCTGGCGCGCCGGGAGTGGGTGTGTGTGGGGGGAACCCGGCACCTCGGGAGCGGAGGGCTCGGAGGTCGGGGGCCCAGGGCCTGGCCTGCGCACCGGAGGCGGAGGCGGGGGGCCGGTGCGTGGGAGGTGGGGCCGGGGCCGGCGCGTCGGGACCGGGGGGTGGGGGTGGGAAGGGGTCCGACGCGCCGGGCAGTGGGTCACCGGCCGGCGGCGGTTTCGGTGGCGCCGCCGGCCGGGAGTACTCAGCCGCAGGCGACTCCGGCGGTCTTCCAGGAGGCGTGGTCGACCATGGTCGTCGGGGCGAAGGCCTCGGCGGGGAAGTCCTTGCCGTTCTTGAGCTTGTCGTACATGGTCTGGACGGCCAGGGCGCCGACGTCCTTGCCGTTGATGAACAGCGCGGCCTTCATGCCGCTCGCCTTGTCCGACTGCCATTCCTTGCAGGCCAGGTAGGCGCCGAGGCCGACTCCGACGACGTGGTCGGCGCCGACGTCGGCGTTGGCGAGCGCGGTGACGCCGCCCATCACGTTCTCGTCGTTGCAGCCCCAGATCACCCAGTTCTTGACACCGGCGTTGGCGGTGACGGTGGCGGCGATCTTGTCCTGGGCGCCGGTGGGCGTGTTGTCGGTGGGGACGTCGATGGTCTTCACCCCGGGGACGGCCGCGTCGAAGGCCTTCTTGGCGGCCGCCACGCGGTCGCCGCAGACGGTCACGTCCTGCTTCCAGGCCGAGACGACCCGGGTGTCGGCGGCGGTCCAGCCCGCCTTCCGGAACTCGGCGGCGGCACGCTTGCCGACCTCCTCGCCCATCTGGGCGCCGCTGAAGCCGATCCGCGGCACCAGGTCGGCCTTGCCGCAGGCGGCCGGGTCCGGGCCGGTGGTGCAGATCTGGTCGTCGGAGGTCAGGAGGGCGACCTTGCCGTCCTTGGCGGTCTGGACGACCTGCGGGCCGACGGCCGGGTCGGGTACGACGATGATGACGCCGTTCGTCTTCTGGGCGATCGCCGACTGCACTTCGCTGACGGTCTTGTTGGCGTCGTTGCCCAGGTTGACGACCTTGAGGTCGATGCCGAGCTCTTCGGCCTTCGCCTTCGCGCCGGCGGCCTCGCCGATGAAGTACTCCTGGTCGCCCTGCTTCTGGAGGTACGTGATCGAGATCTTCCCGTCGACCTTGGCGACCTGGTCGTCGCCGCCGGTCGATGCCTTCCCGGACGAACAGGCGGCCGAGGCCAGGCCGAGCGAGACGACGAGTGCGGTGGCGGCGGCCACACGGCGGGGTGCGGAACGGAACATCGGGGGCTCCTTAGTGCGGGCGACGACCGCCGCATCCGGCGTGCAGGTCGTGCGGGTCGTGCGGGGCGGAGGAGGGGCGGGCCGCGGGGTGCTGGGCACCCCGCCCGGGCATCACAATCCCTCGAAACCAAACAGATTCAAACGCGCAACACCATGACACCGCCTGGCTATCCATACCGTCAAGCCCCATGGAAAGTTGAGACACGTCCGTGATTCGAGCCGCATGGGGCCGTAACTGCCGTGCGGCAAGGCATAGTTGGGGTCTGTCGTGCGCATGTCATTCAGGAAGGGGAAATCGCACAGAAATGAACGCACGGTGGCTTCGACCGCCCCTTGCGAAGGGGCAGCCGAAGCCACGGCGTCGCTGCTACTTGTTGACGGTGAAGCCCTGGTCGCTGCCGTACTTCACGCTGGCGTCCTGCCAGGCCTTGAGGCCGGCGTCGAGCTTGGTGGAGGTGACGTAGGCCTTGCCGACGGTGTCGTTGAAGATGGAGTTGGCGTAGACCTGGTAGGGGAGGTAGGTCCAGTCGGGTCCGACGTTGCGGGCGGACTCGGCGAAGATCTGGTTGGCCTTCTGGCCGCCGAAGTAGGGGAACTCGGCGTCGAGGAAGGCCTTCGATTCGAGGTCGGCGCGGGTGGCGGGGAAGGCACCCGCGGCGACACGGGAGGTGGCGCCGGCGCCGGTGGTGGCGAACTCGGTGAAGGCGTAGGCGAGTTCCTTGTTCTTGGCGGCCTTCGGCACGGCGAGCGAGCTGCCGCCGTTCTCGGCCGTCGTCTTGTCGCCCTTCGTCCACTGGGGCAGGGGGGCGACGCGCCAATCGCCGGAGGCGGAAGAGACACCGGAGGTGAAGTTGGCGGGCATCCAGGCGCCGATGGAGAGGGTGGCGATGGAGCCGTCGGCGAGGCCCTTGTACCAGGCGTCGCTCCAGGAGCTGATGGGGGCGAGGAGCTTGTCGTCGAGGAGCTTCTGCCAGGTGGCGGTGTACGTCTTGGTGCCTTCGTCACCGAAGTCGACGGTCACGTTGGTGCCGTCGGCCTTGTAAGGGCGGCCGCCGGCCTGCCAGATGAGACTGGTGGTGGCGCCGGCGTCGCCGGTGTCGTTGGTGATGAAGATCTTCGGGTCGGCCTTGTGGAGGGCGCGGGCGGCTTCCACGTACTCGTCCCAGGTGGTGGGGACCTTGATGCCGTGCTTGTCGAAGACCTTCTTGTTGTAGAAGAAGGCCATCGGGCCGGAGTCCATGGGCAGGGCGTAGATCGCCTTGTCCTCGGTGACCGCGTCCCACGGACCCGGGGTGAAGCTCGTCCCGTACTTCTGGGCGCCGTAGGACGACAGGTCCTCCACGGACTTGCCGATCGCGAACTGGCCGAGGGCGTAGTACTCGACCTGCGCCACGTCGGGAGCGCCGGACCCGGCGGCTATGGCGTTCTGCAGGGCGGTGTACTGCTTGTCGCCGGTGCCGGCGTTGACCAGTTCGACGTCGACCTTGGGGTACTTCTTCTCGAAGTCCTCCGCCACCTTCTTGAGCGTGGGTTCCCAGGCCCACACCGTCACCTTTCCGCCCTTCTCCAGCGCGGCGTTGACGTCCTCGGGGCCGGCGGCGCCACCGCCGCCGTCCGAGGCGCCGGAACCGCAGGCCGTGACGGTCAGCGCGAGCGTGGAGACCACGGCAAGGGCGCCGAGCAGTCTGCGGGTGGTGTGCGTTCTCATGGACTGTGCTCCTGGTCGGTGGTGCGGGTGGGACGGGAGAGGAGGAGGGAAGGGGAACTGGCGGGGCGTCATTCCTTGACGCTGCCTGCGGCGAGGCCGGATTGCCAGAACCGCTGGAGGAGGAGGAAGACGGCGACGATCGGGACGATCGTGAGGAGGGAGCCGGTGATGATGAGGTCGAAGACGGCTTCGCCGCCGGCGGTCTGGGCCTGGGCGTTCCAGGCGTTGAGGCCGAGGGTGAGCGGGTACCAGTCGGGGTCCTTGATCATGATGAGTGGCAGGAAGTAGTTGTTCCAGGTCGCCACCATCGAGAAGAGGAGCACGGTGACGGTGCCGGGCATCAGGAGCGGGAGCGCGATGGTGAAGAAGGTGCGCAGTTCGCCCGAGCCGTCGATGCGGGCGGCTTCGAGGAGTTCGGTGGGGACGGCCTCGGCGGCGAAGACCCACATGAGGTAGAGGCCGAAGGGGGAGATCAGGGACGGGATGATCACGGCCCAGGGGGTGTTGGTGAGTCCCATGTTGCTGAACATGAGGAAGGTGGGGACAGCCAGCGCGGTGCCGGGGACGGCGACGGCTCCGATGACGACGGCGAAGACGGCTTTGCGGCCGGGGAAGTCGTACTTGGCCAGGGCGTAGCCGCCCAGGACGGCCAGGACGGTGGCGCCGCCGGCGCCGGCGGCGACGTAGAGGAGGGTGTTGAGGAGCCAGCGGAGGAACACGCCGTCGTCGTAGGTGAGGGTGCGGGTGATGTTGTCCCAGAAGTGGCTCTCGTCGGCGAACCAGAGTCCGAAGGAGTCGAGCAGTCCCGTCTGGTCCTTGGTGGCGTTGATGACGAGCCAGGCCAGCGGGGCCAGGGTGTAGAGCAGGACCAGGCCGGTCACCAGGGTCAGCGGGATGCTGGGGCGGGGGTGGAGCGGGGTGTGCGGGAGGCGGGGCCGGCGGCGCTTGGCGGTGCTGGTGGTGGTGTGGTCCGAAGAAGCGGTGGGCGTTCGATGGGGTGTGGCTTCGGTCGCCGCCGCCGTCGTGGCGGTGGTGGTGGGGAGGGAGGTGGTCATCGGGTCAGCCCTTCCGCATGCCGCGCAGCTGGACGGTGTAGGCGATGATCGCGGTGATCACGCCCATCACGATCGCGACGGTCGCCGCGTAGTTGTGCTGCTGGCCGGAGAAGGACAGCGAGTAGGTGTAGAGGTTGGGGGTGAAGTCGCTGGTGATCGCGTTGGGGGCGAGCTTTTGCAGGATGCTGGGCTCGTTGAACAGCTGGAAGCTGCCGATGATCGAGAAGATCGTGGCGATGACCAGGGCGCTGCGGATCGCGGGCAGCTTGACCGAGGCGATCACCCGCCATTCGCCGGCGCCGTCGATGGCCGCGGCCTCGTACAGCGAGCGGGGTACGACCTTGAGCGCGGAGTAGAAGATCAGCATGTTGTAGCCGACGAACTCCCAGGTCACGATGTTGCCGATGGACGCAAGGACCAGTGACGGGGACAGCGGGTCGGGCAGGGCGACGCCCAGGGCGTCGTTGACGTTGCCGACCAGGCCGAACTGGGTGCCGTACATGAAGCCCCAGATCAGGCTGGCCACGACGGCGGGCACGGCGTAGGGCAGGAAGATCGAGACGCGGAAGAACGTCTTGCCGTACAGCCGGCCGCTGTCGATCGCCAGGGCGACCAGCAGCGCGATCCCGAGCATCACCGGCACCTGCACCAGCAGGAACAGACCCACCCGGGTCAGGCCCTGCCAAAAACGCGGGTCGGCCAGCGCCTCGCCGTAGTTGTCCAGCCCGACGAACGAGGTGCCACCGATCAGGCGGTCCTGGAACAGGCTCAGGTACAGCGCGTAACCGATCGGCGCGAGGAAGACGAGGCCGAAGACCGCCACGAACGGGCCGGCGAACCCCCAGCCCACCCAGGCCTCCTTCCGGAGGCGGAAACGGGCTCGCCGGCGAGGCGGTGGGGCCGCCTGAGCTGACGTCGACAGGAGCGTCATGGTGGTTCCTTGCGTCGGTGACCGACCGGTCGGGAACGGAGCGGTGGATGCAGAGGCCCGGGCCCGAGGGCCGGAGGAAGTCTGACCCGATGAGGAAATGTTTACGTAATCATCGGTGGCTTGATGGTTGCACCACCCTCAGAGGGGCGTCAAGCACAGAAACGTAGCGAACAAGCAGGATCTAAGTGACGAGCAGTGACAGGCCGTCCATTCGAGACGTGGCGATGCCGCCGTCGTACAACCCGGCCGTCGCCACCGGCCCGGACGAGGCGAAGCCAGTGCCTCGTCGGCGGGTTCGGTGCCGGTTCGGTGGTGGTTCGGTGCCGGTTCGGTGGCGGGGCATGCCGCAGCGACGCCGCGCGGCCCGGGCGACTCGCGGGGGAAGGCGGCGGGGAGAAGCGGCAGGTGAGGACCGCGCGGCGCCGTGGAGACGCGTAGGCGGTGCGCCGGGGACGCGTCCGGCGAGGTGGCGTGCGCCGTGGCGAAAACCGTCAGGGCGCGGGCGTGCACCGTGGCGGAAACCGTCAGGTCGCCGGCGTGCCCCACGGGGCGAAAACCGTCATGTCCCAGGCGTCCCCCGCGCCGGGATCCGTCAGCGTGCGGGCGGCGGCGCCGTGCTGGCGCGGACGACGAGGGTGGGTTCGACGGCGAGGCGGCGCGGGCCGTTGCCGCGGCGCTCGATCTGTTCGAGGAGAAGGGTCACGCAGTGCCGGCCGACGACGTCGAAGTCCTGGTGGACGGTGGTCAGCGGGGGTTCGAAGAAGGGGGCCTCGGGAACGTCGTCGAAGCCCGCGACGCTGATGTCGCCGGGCACGGACCGGCCCGCCTCGTGCATAGCCCGCAGGACGCCCAGCGCCATCTGGTCGTTCGCGGCGAAGACCGCGGTGGCGTCGGCGACCTGCGCGAGGGTCCGCCCGGCCAGGTAGCCGGACTCCGCGGTCCAGTCCCCGTACAGCACGGGCGGCACGGGGGCGCCGGCCGCGACGAGCGTGCGCTCCCACGCCTCGGCCCGCCGCCGGGCGGCGAAGGAGTCGTGCGGGCCGCTGACGTGGTAGACGGTCCGGTGGCCGAGTTCGAGGAGGTGGCCGACCACGCTCTGGGCACCGCGGGCCTGGTCGAAGTCGACGTTCGGGTACGCGTGCCCGGTGTCGCCGTCGGCGACGACCACCGGCATCGTGGGCGGCAGGTGCAGCGACGGCGTGTCGAGCATCTGCGACTCGACCAGCACGATGCCGTCGACGGACTGCAGCATGAGGTGCCGGAACGCCTGGCGTACGGCGGCTTCCGTCTGGGCGCGGACGCCCATGAAGTTGATCGAGAAACCGGCCTCGCGCGCCGCGTCGGCGATGGCTCCGAGGGTGCGGGCGTTGCCGTGGGCGCCGACGTCGAAGCTGACCACGCCGATGGCCCCGAACTTGCCCGTGACCAGGGCACGGGCCGCCGCGTTGGGGCGGTAGCCGAGCTCCTGCATCGCGGCGAGGACCTTGGCGCGGGTCGTCTCGTCGACGTTGTCGTGGTTGTTGGCCACGCGCGAGACCGTCTGTGAGGACACACCCGCCTTCGCGGCGACCTCAGCCATGGAGGGCCACTTCCGGGGTGGGCGCGAGCGGGGCGCTCTCGTTGCCTTGTCCGCCACTTCGACCGTTCCTTCCCGGAGGGTACCGAGGGCGCACGCGTGGCACCCCCATCGAGTCATGTTGACGCAAACAGGTTCGGCGGTCAAAACCCCGACCGCTTTCGTCCGAGTCCTTGACAGGCCCGGGTGCCGCTCCCAGACTTCCGGCTACATCGTGTTTACGAAAACATTACGTGTTCGCGATGTCCGTACGGCCCGAACGGCCGGTCCCCCACTCCAGGCGCCCCCCACCGCTCCGGTCCCCATAGCGGCCCCTGCCGCGCTGTCCGCGCGGCGCGCCCGGTCCGACGCAACACCACGAGGTATCGCGCCATGCGACTCAAGATCTCCGGGACGGCGGCATTCCTCTGCGCCCTCCTCCTGTCCCTCGTCACCGCCGCCGGCACGGCCCACGCCGCCCCGGTGAGCATCACCAACGGCACGCAGTTCACCGATCCGGCCGGCAATCCCGTGCACGCCCATGGCGGCGGCGTGATCAAGGTCGGTCAGTACTACTACTGGTTCGGCGAGGACCGGAACACCGACAACACGTTCCGGTACGTCTCCGCCTACCGGTCCACCGACCTGAAGACGTGGGAGTTCCGCAACCACGTCCTCACCGAAGCGACCGACCCCGAGCTCGACTGGGCCAATATCGAGCGTCCCAAGGTCATCTACAACAGCGCCACCCAGCAGTTCGTCATGTGGATGCACAAGGAGAACGGCTCCGACTACGGCGAGGCCCGCGCCGCCGTCGCCGTCTCGTCCACGGTGGACGGCGACTACACCTGGCGCGGCAGCTTCCGGCCCCTGGGGCACATGTCGCGTGACATCACCACGTTCGTCGACACCGACGGCACCGGCTACATGATCTCCGCCGCCAACGAGAACGCCGACCTGCACGTCTACCGGCTCACCGCCGACTACACCGGCATCGACGCGCAGGTGCAGAAGCTGTGGTCGGGGCAGTGGCGCGAGGCGCCCGCCATGTTCAAGCGGAACGGCGTGTACTTCCTGCTGACCTCCGGCGCCACCGGCTGGGCCCCCAACCAGCAGAAGTACGCCACCGCCACCAGCGTCACCGGCTCGTGGACGGACCTCAAGAACGTCGGCGACGGCACGACGTACCGCAGCCAGACCGCGTACGTCCTGCCGGTCCAGGGCACGAAGGGGACCAGCTACCTCTACATGGGCGACCGCTGGGGCAACTCCATGGGCGGCACGGTCAACGACTCCCAGTACGTCTGGCTGCCGCTGACCTTCCCCACCAGCACCACCATGACCATGGACTACTCCCCCCAGGTCACGATCGACACCGCCGCGGGCACCGTCACGGGCATGAACGTGCCCTGGGAGACCCTGACCGCCCGTAGCAGCGGCAAGTGCGCCGACGTGGCGAACTTCGACTCGGCGGACGGCACGCCGGTGGTCCAGTGGGGCTGCGGCAGCGGCGTGAACCAGAACTTCTGGATCAAGAAGCTGGGCACCGGATACGTCCAGATCATGGCCCGCCACAGCGGCAAGTGCCTCGGTGTGGCCGACGCCTCCATCACGGACGGCGCCCCCGCCGTGCAGGCCACCTGTGACGGCTCGACCTCCCAGCAGTGGAAGGTCCAGACCACCAACGTCTCCGGCTACGTCGCCCTCGTCGCCCGCCACAGCGGCAAGTGCCTCGACGTCGCGAACTGGTCCTCCGCCGACGGCGGCGCCCTCGACCAGTGGACGTGCAACACCGGCGACAACCAGAAGTGGTGGCGCGCGGCGGCCTGACCGCCCCGCCCCACCGTGTGACCGGCGCGGGGCGGCCACCGTCCCTGACCGCCCCGCGCCCCACGTCACCCGCACCTCCCGGCCCCGGCCGAACCACATCACCCGCACCTCCCGGCGCCAGTCGCCCCACATCACCCGCACGTCCCGGCCCGGCCGCCCCCCATCACCCGCGCACCTCCCGGCCCCGGCCCCCCGACGTCACCGCACGTGTCGGCCCCCCGGCCGCACCGCTTGACCCGTGTCCCCCGGCCCCGGTCGGGAGGCACGGCGGTGGGCTCCGCACCCACCGCCCACCCGTCCCCCCTCGAAGGAGCACGTCGTGTCCCCCACCCCCAACCGGCCGGCAGCGTCCCGGCCCCGGCTCCCCCGGAGCCTGGCAGCACTGGGCGCCACCACGGTCCTCGCCGCTACGGCCCTCACCGCCGTCGGCCCCGGTTCGTCGCCGGCGAGCGCCGTGGAGGCCCCCGCCGCGGCGCTGACCGTACGCCTCGATCCCAGTTACCAGCAGCCGTCGTTCCAGGGCTGGGGCACCGCCCTCGCCTGGTTCGCCAACATCACGGGCGGGTGGCCCGACGCGCAGCGCAACGCGCTCGCGGACGCCCTCTACGGCGCCGACGGCCTCGGGTTCACCATCGCCCGCTACAACATCGGGGGCGGCGACAGCCCCGAGACCGCCCCTTACATGCGGGCGGGCGCGGCCGTCCCCGGGTACTGGAACCGGCCCGGTCCGGAGTCCCCCGGCTGGTGGAACCCGGCCGACCCCGGCCACTGGAACCCGAACGCCGACGCCAACCAGCGCTGGTGGCTCACGGCCGCCAAGGCCCGCGGCGCCTCGACCTTCGAGGCGTTCTCCAACTCCGCCCCGTACTTCATGACCAACAGCGGCCTGGTCTCCGGGGCGGTCAACGGCTGGCAGGACAACCTCAAGTCCGACCAGTACGACCGCTTCGCCGCCTATCTCACCGGTGCGCTCCAGCGGGCCCAGACCGCCTCCGGGGTCACCTTCGACACCGTCTCGCCGATCAACGAGCCGGACACGGACTACTGGCACGCGGGCGGCCGCCAGGAGGGCTCGCACTGGGACCCGGCCTCCCAGGCCCGCATGATCACGACCCTGCGCGCCGCGCTCGACGCGAAGGGCGTGACGACCCCGATCGCCGCCATGGACGAGACGAACCCGGGGAAGTTCCGCTCCGACTGGGAGGCGTACGCCCCCGCCGTCCGCGACGCGGTGGGCCGGCTCAACACGCACACGTACGGGACGAACGGCCGCACCGGCGTCCGTGACATCGCCAAGGGCGAGGCCACGCCGCTGTGGATGTCCGAGGTGGACCTGGGCGGCAGCGTCGGCCAGAGCTTCACCGACATGAGTCCCGCCCTCGACCTCACCCAGCGCATCAACGACGACATGCGGGAGCTGGAGCCGCGCGCCTGGGTCCTGTGGCAGGCTGTCGAGGACTACGAGAACATGACGCCGGGCCGCGAGAACTCCAACTGGGGTCTCATCCAGACCGACTTCACCCCCGCCGACGCGGCCACCGAGCCGCTGCGCAAGAACAAGAAGTACTGGGCGATGGGGAACTACAGCCGCTTCGTCCGCCCGGGCTCGCGCGTCCTCAACACCGACGACCCGCAGACCCTGGCGGCGATACGGCCGGGCGGGAACGGGCTGGTCGTCGTCCACACCAACCCGACCGGCGAGGCGCGCGAGGTCACGCTCAACCTCGACGGCTTCCAGACCGCCGCGGACGGGGCCGTCGAGCGGTGGACCACCGACGGGACCAAGAACCTCCAGCGCGACAGCGACGCGGCCGTGACCGGCCGGACCTTCAAGGCGACCGTCGGCGCCGGCTCCGTCACCACGTTCGTCCTGCCCACGGTCAGCGGTGTGAACACGGCGGCGACGACCGCGCCCACCGGGGCCACGCGCCAGCTGCTCAACGACAACAGCGGCAAGGCGCTGGCCGTCGCCACCGTCAGCGGCAAGAACGTCCTCGTCCAGCGCACCGCCGCCCCCGCGGACACCGCGCAGCAGTGGACCTTCACCAAGCTTTCCGCCGCCGACTGGGGCAACACCGCCGCCTACCGGATCACCAGCACGAAGACCGGCAAGGCGCTCTCCGTGTCCAGCGGCGTCCTCGGCTTCGCCTCGCCCGGCTCCGCCACCTCCCAGCAGTGGATCCGCTCGACCACGGGCGACGGACACCACACCCTGGTCAACGTGGCGAGCGGCAAGCTCCTGGACGTCACCGGCGCCTCGACCGCCGACGGGGCTCCGGTCGGCGTCCACCAGCCGACGACGGGCGGCAACCAGTCCTGGACCTTCCCGCGCACGGCACCGGACACCTGGAAGAGCCTCTCCTTCCGGCACAGCGGCAAGTGCCTCGACGTCAGCGGCGCCGGGTCGGCCGACGGCGCGGCCGTCGTCCAGTACGGCTGCAACACCGGAACCAACCAGCAGTGGTCGCTGCGCCCCGCGAGTGACGGTTACGTGTCCGTCGTCGCCCGGCACAGCGGGAAGTGCCTCGACGTGAGCAACCTGTCCGCGGCCGACGGCGCCGAGATCTTCCAGTACTCCTGCAACGGCGGCCGCAACCAGGAGTGGGCCGTCCGCACCACCGGCGACGGGTACCTCACGCTGACCGCCCGGCACAGCGCCAAGTGCCTGGAGGTGTCCGGCGCCTCCACGGCGGACGGCACCGCCGTCGTCCAGCGGACCTGCGACGGCTCCCCCGCCCAGCAGCTGCGCCAGGGCTGACCGGACCGCGCTCACCGGACCGGGCTGACCGGACCGGACTGACCGCACCGGGTCGACGCCCGAAGAGCCGGGTCCGATCGGATGATCGGACCCGGCTCTCTCGCGTGCCGCCGCGGGCTGCCCGGGCTACTCCTCGGTGGGCCCGAGGTCGGCCGTGGCGCGGAGCTCGACCGTGCCGGCGCGGTGCGCCGCGTGGAGTTCGAGGACGACGATCTCGTTCGTACCGGCGCGCAGGACGGGAGCGGGGACGTAGAGCGACCGCTGGGGGCCGCGGGACCAGTGGCGGCCGAGGGCGAAGCCGTTGATCCAGGCGTTGCCCTTGGTGAAGCCGTCGAGGTGGAGGAAGGTGTCGGCGGGGTCGGTCACCTCGAAGGTGCCCCGGTGGAAGGCGGGTCCGACGGGCGTCGTGGTGGCGGGCGCGAAGGTGAGACCGTCCAGGTCGGTCAGGGGCAGCGGGCGGCTGGTCCAGCCCGCGAGTTCGGCACCGTCGAGGAGGACCTTTCCGAGCAGGCCCTTGCGGTCGTGGATGCCCTGGCCGTAGTTCACCCGGCCCTGGTTCTCGACGAGGACGGTGAGCGTACTGCCGGCGCGGGGGGCCGTGAGGGCGAGCGCGTGCTCGTGGTTCTCGCGCTCCAGGACGCCGACGGGCAGGCCGTCGACGAAGACCTGGGCGCGGTCGCGCACGTGCTCGACCTCCAGGAGGGCCGGGCCCTTGAGGGGCAGGGTGGTCTCGTAGAGGACGAAGCCGAAGTCCTGCTCTAGCTCCTCCATGGCGAGGGGCCGGCGTGCCTCGACGGCCGTCCCGAGGGTCGCGGCGTGTGCCAGCAGTCCGGCGCTCTCGGTCAGGCGCACGGTCCGGGCGGCGAGCTTGGCTCCGGGCGGCGGGACGGGCCCGTCCGGCACGGGGGCGTACCGGGCGATGACGTCGCGGAAGGCGGTGAACTTCGCGGTCGGGTCGCCGGCTTCGTCGAGGGGGGCGTCGTAGTCGTACGAGGTGACGGTGGGGCGGTAGGTGTGCTTGTCGTTGGCGCCGTTGGTGAAGCCGAAGTTGGTGCCGCCGTGGAACATGTAGAAGTTCACGGAGGCGCCGGTGGCCAGGAGCTCGTCGAGCTCGCCGGCGGCGTGCTCGGGGTCGCGGACGACGTGGTGGGCACCCCAGCGGTCGAACCAGCCGATCCAGAACTCGGTGCACATCAGCGGGCCCTTCGGCTGCTGTTCCCGCAGCGCGGCCAGGCCCCGGGCCGCACCGCTGCCGAAGTTGGCGGTGGCGAGGACGCCGGGCAGGGCGCCCCGCTCCAGGTCGACCGGCTGGTCGCAGGTGAACAGGGGGACGTCGACCCCGCAGGCGCGCAGCGAGTCGGCGATGTGTTCCAGATAGGCGGTGTCGTCACCGTACGCCCCGTACTCGTTCTCCACCTGTACGGCCAGGACCGGGCCGCCCTGCGAGGCGAGGTACGGCCGCAGCGGCGTCAGCAGCCGGGTGAAGTAGTCGTCGACGGCCGCCAGGAACCGCGGGTCGCGCGAGCGGAGCCGTATGCCGGGGTCGGCGAGCAGCCAGGACGGGATGCCGCCGCCCTCCCACTCGGCGCAGATGTACGGGCCGGGGCGCAGGAGGACGTGCAGCCCTTCGGCCGCGGCCAGATCGAGGAAGCGGGGCAGGTCGAGCCCGCCGTCCATGACGAAGTGGTCGGGGCGCGGCTGGTGCAGGTTCCAGGGGACGTAGGTCTCGACGGTGTTGAGGCCCATGAGGCGGGCCTTGCGGAGCCGGTCCTGCCACTGCTCGGGGTGGACCCGGAAGTAGTGCAGCCCGCCGGACAGGATCCGAAACGATTCGCCATCGAGCGTGAAGCCGCCGTCGTCGATCTGGAGAAGAGGCATGTACGGGTGCTCCTGTGCTGGGGAGGCGCGCTGTCGCGGGGGTGCGGGAAGAGCCTGACGTCCCCCATGTTTGCGTGAACATTGCATACCTGGCAAGCCTTGGCGGAACAAGATCCTCCGCCGCTCCGCCGACGGCCGCGCACTTCGACTCCGCCGGCCGGCTCCTGCTCGTCGGCGGTCGACCCGCAGGCCACCCCCGTTCCCTCTGGACGCACGTCACCTCTCCCTCGTACGCTCCCACCTACGTGCTCGAAATTGCGTGAAACTGGCACCTTACGAGCATGTTCACGCACGAGATCCCTCTGTGTGTGCATCTTCTTTCCAAGGAGCCTCCCGGCATGCCCAGCACCGCGATGTCCGTCCCGCGTGACGAGCCCGGCGGGCCCGACTGTGTCATCGCGCTCGACGTGGGCGGGACCGGGATGAAGGGCGCGCTGCTCGACCGCGATCTCAACGCCCTGTACACCGTGCGCAGGGCGACGCCCCGGCGGGCCGGGCCGGAGGCGGTGGTCGCCGAGATCGCCGCTGTACTGCGAGGCCTCGACGAGAGCGCGGCCGTCCGGACCCTGACGGTGCGGGGCGCCGGGGTGGTGGTTCCCGGCATCGTCGATGAGGAGACGCGGACGGCGGTCCACTCGGTGAACCTCGGATGGCGTGACCTGCCGCTCGCCGCCGTGCTCGAAGAGGCGACGGGGCTGCCCGTCACGCTCGGGCACGACGTACGGGCCGGCGGCGCGGCCGAGTGCCGCCTCGGGGCGGCACGGGGGGCGCGGGACGCGTGGTTCGTGCCCGTCGGAACCGGCGTCTCCGCGGCCGTGTTCAGCGACGGGCGGCCGGTGCGCGCCGGGGGGTTCGCGGGCGAGCTGGGCCACGTCGTGGTCGATCCTGGCGGCGAACCGTGCGCCTGCGGTGGCCGCGGCTGCCTGGAGACGGTCGCGTCGGCGGCGGCGATCGGCGCGGCCTACGGGGCCCGCGTCGGACGCGAGGCCGACGGCGCCGCCGAAGTGGCGGCGATGCTCGTACGGGGCGACCCCGACGCCCGGGCCGTGTGGGACCGGGCCGTCGAGGCCCTCGCCGCGGCGCTGGCCACGGCGGCGACGCTGCTCGCGCCCGAGGTCGTCGTGGTCGGGGGCGGTCTCGCCGAGTCCGGCGGTCTGCTGCTCGACCCGCTGCGCGCCGCCCTCGACCGGCGGCTGACGTTCCAGCGGCGGCCGGAAGTGGTCCGCGCGGCACTCGGGGACCGGGCCGGCTGCCTGGGGGCCGGACTGGCCGCCTGGTCCGACGCCGGCTCCCGTCCGGTCGGCACGGCGCGTACGACTCCGGGCCGGCCCGCCGCACGCTGAGGCGCCCGGGCCGCCCGGGCCGGCGGGCGGTGCCGACCGCTCGGGTCCGTTGCCATGCGGGTCCGTTGCCGTTCGGATCCGCTGCCGTTCGGGTCCCGTGCCGTTCGGGCCGTTGCCGTTCGGGTCCGTGGCCAATCGAGCCCGGTGCCATTCGGAGGAGTACGGCATGCCGAGAGACGGGCGGACGGGCAGAGTGGTTGGGGAGCGGCGGTGCCGGCCGCTCAGGCGCCGAACGGAGGGGGAGTCCGATGACCCCCGGGAGCGACGACCCGCTCGACGCGGGACACTCCGCCGCGCTCGTGGTGGATGCCGAGGGGATGATCCTGCGGTGCACACCGGCCGCGGAGAACCTCCTGAGGCGCTCCGCGGCGGAACTGCACGGGCGGCGGGTGTGGGATCTCCTCGCCGAGCCCGCGAACCGGCGGAACGTCCTCGAACAGCGTGACGGGCGGGTCTGGGAGGGCCGGGCGGAGCTCGACCCCGACTGCGGCGGCGAGGTGGAGTTCCGGGTGCTGCCGCTGGTCGCCGGCGAGCGGACCGGGATGTCGCGCGAGTTCCTGGTGCTCGGCGCCCCGCGGGCGCTGGTCGCCCAGTGGCGCCAGGGCCACGCCTTCATGCGGGAGCTGTTCCTCCAGGACCGGATCGGTCTCGCGGTGCTGGACAACGAGCTGCGGCTGGTGCGCACGAACACCCACCTCCTCCCCTACTCGGGCGTGCCGGGCGAGCTGTACGGGGCGCGGCTCGGCGACTTCCTCCGCGAGGCGGACGCCCGGGTGATCGACGCGCGGCTTCGGGAGGTCCTGGCGACCGGGGCCCCGCTGGTCGGGTTCGACGCGGAGGTCCGCACGCTGGTCGAACCGGGGTCGGGCAGGACCATGGCGCTGTCCGCGTTCCGCCTCCAGGGGGCGGAGGGGCACGTGATGGGCGTGACCGCCCTGTTCGTCGACGTGACGGAGCAGCGGCTCTCGCGGCGCCGTCTCGACCTGCTGCACCGGGCGACGGCCGTGCTCAGCACGAACCTCTCCGCCGAGGAGATCACCCGGGACCTCACGGGCGTGCTGGTGCCTGCGCTGGCCGACGTGGCCGTCGTCGACGTCGCCGAGGCCGTGTTCACGTACGAGGAGCCCGCCCCCGAGAACCATCACGACCACGCGCTCCGCCGGACGGCGGTGGCCGGCCACTCCCCCGGGGCCTCCCCCGGCGGATTCACGGCCGGGGCGCGGGTCGCGGTCGACACCGGCGGAGTGCTGTCGGGCCGGATCTGGTCGAACCGGGCGTCGAACCACGGGTCGGCCCGCGCCTCGGAGGGCGTCGGATCGCCCGACGCGCTCGGTCTCGCCCACGGGATGAGCGCGTGGCTGCGGGCACGGGGATCGCTGCTCGGCCGGATCCGGGTCGCCCGCGGCGACGAACGTCCGCCCTTCACGGGCGAGGACCTCGCCCTCATCGAGGAGATCGCCTCCCGCGCCGCCCTGGTCGTGGACAACGCGCGCCGGTACGCCCGCGAGCGGAACGCCGCGGTCGGTCTCCAGCGCAGTCTGCTGCCCTCGTCGTCGACCGACACCCCCACGGTGCGCACCGCGAGCGTGTACCTCCCGACCGACACGGCCACAGGGGTCAGCGGCGACTGGTTCGACGTGATCCCGCTGTCCTCCGCGCGGGTCGCGCTGGTCGTCGGGGACGTCGTCGGGCACGGCCTGCAGGCCACGGCGACGATGGCGCGGCTGCGCACCGCCGTACGGACGCTGGCGGACCTGGACCTCGAACCCGACGAGCTGCTGACGCACCTCGACGACCTCGTGTCCCAGTTCGCGATCGACGCCGACGGCGCCCAGGCGAGCCGGCCTCCCGGCACCGAGATCGCGTTCGGGTCGTTCGGCGCCACGTGCCTGTACCTGACGTACGACCCCGTGACACGGCGCTGCCTGGTGGCCAGCGCGGGGCACCCGCCACCCGCCCTGGCGGCCCCGGACGGCACCGTCGCCTACGTCGACCTCAGCCCCGGTCCGCCGCTCGGGGTGGGTGGCCTGCCGTTCGAGCCGGTCGAGGTGGAGGTGGCGGACGGCGGTGTCCTCGCGCTCTACACGGACGGTCTGATCGAGCGCGGCCACGCGGACCTCGACGAGGGGATGGCCGCCTTCCGGCAAGCGCTGTCGGCGTCGCTGGCGGCCGGTCGGCCCTTGGAGGCGATCGGTCCCGAGGTGGTGGCGGGGCTGGTGCCGGGTCCGCTGTCGGACGACGTGACGCTGCTGCTCGCGACGGTCCGCGGGGTGCCCCCGGAGGACCATGTCCTGTGGACGTTCCCGGCCGACCCTTCGGTGGTGGCCGAGGCACGCGCGCGCGTGCTCGCGCAGCTGTCCCGGTGGGACCTGGACGAACTGGCCTTCACCACCGAGCTGGTGGCCAGCGAGCTGGTCACCAACGCCATCCGGTACGCGGGCGGGCCCGTCGGGCTCCGGCTGATCCGCGCGGCGTCGCTGATCTGCGAGGTCTCCGACGGCAGCGGTACGCAGCCCAGGATGCGCCGGGCCCACGCCACGGAGGAGGGGGGCCGGGGCCTCTTCCTCATCGCGCAGCTCACCGACCGGTGGGGAAGCCGGTACACGCGCTCGGGCAAGACCATCTGGACGGAGCAGGCCCTGCCGCCGCACCGGTGACGCGGCGGCAGGCGCCCGCCGTCACCTCAGGTGATCGTCCACTGCTGCCGCGCCGTGCCGGTGTCCGGCTGCTGTGTCACCGCGGAGCCGTTGCCGGTCGAGGCCGTCGTGAGCAGCAGGCCGCTCTTCAGGGACGCGACCGTGTAGGTGCCGTTCGCCTGTCGGGTGAGGTTCCACCGCTGGTTCGCTCCGCCGGTGCAGGTCCACTGGACCACCTTGGCCCCGGCCGTGGTGGAGCCGCCCTCGACGTCGGCGCAGAGTCCCGACTCGGCGTTGACGATCTCGTAGGAGCCGTCGGTCTTCCGGGTGAGGTTCCAGTTCTGGTTGGCGCCGCCGGTCGGGCTCCAGGTGATCAGCTGGGTGCCGGGGGTGGTGCTGTGGTCGGGGTCGTCGAGCGCCCGGCCACCGGTGACGAGGGTGTGGGTGCCGTCGGGGACGGGGCCCGGCGCCGCACCGGTGGGCGTGAGCGTCAGGGTCTGTTCGCCGGCGCCGCGGGTCCCGCCCACCGGGTTGCCGGTGGTGTTGGTCCAGTCGCGGGTGGGGACGGTCTCGGCGAGGCGTGCCGGGTCGGCCGACAGGCCGATCACGAGTCCGCTGTAGCGGTTGACGAGCCGGTACGTGCCCGTCGCGGTGCCGTCGGCGGCGGAGGCGCCGGGGATCACGAACCACTGCTGGCCCACACTGGGCCCGCCGGCCGGCATGGCGGTCACGGTGGGCTTGGTGCCCCAGGCGCGCTGGGTGGTGGCGGCGGAGTCGACGCCGAGCAGCCGGCCGGTGGAGGCGTTGGAGATGCGGTACGAGCCGTCGCCGCCGGCGGTGAACACCCAGGATTCGAGGGCGGATCCGGTGCCGGCGGCCACGGAGGTCGTGGCGGAGCCGCCGGACACCTGGGCGAGGACGCGCCCACCCGCGCCGGTGATCCGGTAGGTACTGCTCGTGTCGACGGGCGCGGCGGGAGCCGAGGAGCCGATCGTGAGGTCGACGTACTCGCTCGACGATCCGCCCGAGCAGCCGAACGAGCAGTACGAGCGGAAGTTCCTGCCGACGATGCCGGAGCCGGTCTTGTTCACGCCGTCGAGGAACCAGCGGTACCAGGAGGCGTTGGTGTAGGCGCCGGTGTCGCCGAGCAGGAACCACTTCTGCGTCGTGAGGTCGGTCGTGGCGTAGATCTGCTGGGGTGCCTTGCCGCTCTGGTCGACGGCCTGCGGCTGGCCGATGTAGAGGCCCAGGTACGCGTTGTAGGTGATGTCCATGACGAACAGCGGTGACGTGGGCGGCATCCGGCCCGCCGCGACCTGCTGGGCGACCGTACCGGCGGTGGCGGGGTCGTACTCGCCGGACACCGGGGTGTAGCCCGTGGTGCCGCCGGCGCCGACCGGCACCATGTTGGACTCCCTGCCGCCGACGCCGGGCTCGGACCAGGCGCCGTCGTACCACTTCTGCCAGGAGCCGGGCGCCAACTTCGCGGACATCGGCGAGCGGGCCACGTGCGCGTGGAACGCCTTCCAGCCGCCGCCCTTCTCCACGACGCGCGAACCGTAGAAGGCGTAGAAGTAGCCGGACGCGGTGTCGGCGAACAGCCGCTGGTCGCCGTCGCCGTAGTGGTAGGTCTGCTGCGGGAAGGCGGCGGTGTCGCCCCGCTTGGTGCTGTACGGCGAGGTGATCACGTGGCCCTTGACGCGCCACGTGCGGCCCTGGTCCGTGGAGACGGCGGTGTCGATCCCGTCGTAGTGCACACCGTCACCGAACGGCTGGGGGGTGAACTCGTTGTGCACGAGGCCGTACCAGTCGCCGGTGTCCGGATCGACCCACACGCCGGCCAGGTCGCAGTAGTTCCGATGGGCGTACGACGAGCCCGCCGGCGCGACGGTGGCCTCGACGCCCGTCGGGCTGTTGTCGCACCGCCAGGTCGTGTCGTCGTTCCTGTCGGCGGGGTTCGCGGGGTCGGCCGCACCACTGATCGCGGCGGACCGGGTGGCGGTGTCGAAGTTCGTGCCGGTGTAGAACGTCCACTTCCGCGGGTCGTTCGCGCCGTACAGCGCGTGCGACTGCTGGAAGTAGAACGTGCCGTCCTTGTCGATATAGGTGCCCGCGGGCGTGTCGTCCGGATGGGTCCACGACCCCTTCGAGCCGACGGTGACGGTGTACGTGGGGGCGGCGGACGCGTCAGCGGACGCTGACGGTGCCGTCAGGGCGCTGCCGCCCGCCATGGCCATGGCCGTGGCGGCGAGAGCTCCGACGAGTCTCCTTCGGGTGCCTGGCACAGGTACTCCTTCGACGTGGGGGACCGCGTGACGACGTGCTGGACCGCGTGACGACGTGCTGGACCGTGTGACGACGTGCTGGACCGTGTGACGACGTGCTGGACCGTGTGACATCGAGCAGCTCGGCGCAGAACGTACGGCTGATTTGACCGGTAAAACAAGACGTGGACGCAGAATCCTTCGCATCTCCACGCTTCGGCGGCAGCCCAGACCACAGGCCCGCGCCCACCCTTGACCGGCGGGCCGGGCGGGGCTACGGTGCTTCCTCTTTGATCGGTAAAACGAGGGCGCGCCATGGTGACGATGCAGGACGTGGCGGAGCGGGCGGGCGTCACGAAGCAGACCGTCTCCAACGTCATCAGCGGCAGGGTGGCGGTGCGGCCGGCGACCGAGGCGCGGGTGCGGGCGGCCATCGACGAGCTCGGGTACCTGCCGAACCTGGTGGCCCGGTCCCTGGCGACCGGCAACACGAGGACGGTCGGCCTCTTCGTGCCCACCGTCGCCACCGCCTTCTACGCGGACGTGGTGGAGGCCGTCGAGGACGTCCTGGAGGAGCACGGCCACCGCCTGCTGCTCTGCACCACCCGCCGGGACGGGGAACGGGCCCGGCGCCATCTGGCCGGCCTGACGAGCCGATCGGTGGACGCCCTGCTGATCGCGGGCGACCAGGACCTGATCGACCATCTGCCGCTGCTGGCCCACGCCCGCTTCCCCGTCGTGCTGTGCGCGTGGGAGACGGACGTGCCCGAACGCTTCCCCGTCGTCACCATCGACTACGACTACAGCGGCTACCTCGCCGGACGCCACCTGCGCGAACTCGGACACGAGCGGGTGGCCGTCCTGGCCAGCCCCGCCCATTCCGTACGCGTCGAGGGGTTCCGGCGCGCCTTCGCCGCCGACGGGGTGACCGTCCCGGACCGCGCGATCCACATCGCACCGGAACCATCCTTCCGGGGCGGCATCGCCGCCGCGCACGCGGCCCTCACAGCGGCGCCCGGGACCACCGCTCTCTTCGCCACCCACGACGTCCTCGCCGCCGGCGCCCTCGTCGCGGCCCGCGAGGCCGGGCACTCCGTACCCCACCGCCTCTCCGTGGTCGGACTCGACGACAGCCCCGAAGCACTCCTCTCCCGTCCCGAACTCACCAGCGTCGCCCTCCCCAAGCGCGAAATGGCCCGCCAGGCCATCGAACTCCTCCTACGCGACACCACCACCCCCGACTCCTCGGTCACCTCCCGCCTCCTCCTCCGGCCCGAACTGGTCGTCCGCGACAGCACTGGGCCCGCGGCCTGGGTTCTGTCCGGAAAGTAGCGCCGTCGGCCCGCGGGCCAGGCGGGACTTTCCGGGCCCTGGGGACTGCCTTATGGATCATGCGCCGCGAGCCGGCATGATCGACAAGACACCCCCCCCAGCTGGCTCCGTTCCTTGCGCGGAGCCCCGTTGAGGTCGACAGCCCGTGCTGCTGCCATGATCGGCGCATGTCTTCCGCTTCCCTCCTCGCCGCCCGGGCGGCCCTGCGCGCGCACCTGGAGCGGCACTTTCCCGAGCAGATCATCGACGAGTTGCCGGGCGTCGACGGACCCATCGAGGAGCGGGTGCCCGGGTTCCGGGTGTTCCGGATCCACCCCCGTGGGCCGGGCGAGTGGTGGGTGTACGTGACGTCCGGCTGCTGGGCGGCGACCCAGGAGGGCGGGCACGGGGCGGAGTTCTTCCTCGCGGCCCCGCGGGACGACTGGCTGAACCGGGAAAGCCTCACCGTGAACGCGTACTACCACTGCGGCCCGGACCATCAGCGGCTGGACGTCGGGCACACCGTCCCCATCGGCAGGCCGTGGCTCGACGACTCCGCGTGCGACCACTACCTGATCAGCCTGCCGTACCCGTACGGCCCTGACTTCGAGGTCTGCGCCTGGGACGAAACGGCCCACGCCCGACTCCTGTGGCTGCTGCCGATCACCAAGGAGGAGAAGGACCACCGCCGCGAACACGGCCTCGAGGCCCTGGAGAGCCTCTTCGATGAGCGGGAGATCGATCCGGTCGACCCTCACCGCCCATCCGTGGTCTAGGCCATATTTCTCGAATCGTCTGACGTTGGTTGGTGTCTGTCGTCGACTGACGCGCAGTGGGCGCGGATCGAGCCGTTGTCTCCAGACCGGCCGCCGGACGCCGAAGTGGGGCGGGCGATGGCGTGCTCAGGCCCCGGTCGGCGAGCCGGACGACGATGCCCTCGGACGGTCCCGCAGCGGGCTGACCCCCACGCGGCCGGGGGGGCGCGGGCGTGTCCGAGGCGTCGGGGGCCATCACCTAGGGTGTGCGGCGTGCGAGTGCTACTGGTCGAGGACGACGACAACCTGCGGTTCGGGGTGGCGGCCGCGCTGCGTGCCGCGGGGCTCGCCGTCGACGAGGCCGCGGATCTGCCGCGGGCCGACGAGGCGCTGTTCGTGACCGCGTACGACTGTGCCGTCTTCGACCGGATGCTTCCGTCGGGGGACGCCGCCGTGTACGTGGAGGGGCTGCGCCGGAGCGGCCGGGCGGTGCCGGTGCTCTTCCTCACCGCGCGGGACTCGGTCGCCGACCGCGTCGAGGGCTTCGCGAGCGGCGGCGACGACTACCTGGTCAAGCCGTTCGCCGTGCCGGAGCTGGTCGCCCGGGTGCGCAGTCTGTGCCGGCGTTCCGCCGTCGTCCGCCCGCCCGTGCACCGGGTGGGCGACCTGGAGATCGACACCGCACGGCGGCGCGTCCACCGCGCCGGGGTGCTGCTGACCCTGACGGGCCGCGAGTTCGCCGTCCTGGAGGCGCTCGCCACGCGTGCCGATCAGGCGGTGTCCCGGGCCGAGCTGCTCGAGAGCTGCTGGGACGAGATGGCCGAGCCGCAGTCGAACGTCCTCGACGTCCTCGTCTCCCAGCTCCGCCGCAAACTGGGCGACCCGCCCGTCGTCCACACCGTGCGGGGCGTCGGCTACCGCCTCGCGGCGGATGACGCGGCGTGAGGCGTCCCGCTCGGCTAAGCGGAGCACGGATGCCCACCCCGACGGAGCGGGTGCGTCGGCTGCGGCGTCGGACGACCGTGCTGTTCGCGCTGACCAGCGCCGTGGGGCTGGTCGCGATGGCCGCCTTCGCCGTGCGCAGCGACGACGCGCGCTGGCGCGAGCAGCTGGACCGGACGATGAACGGGGACACCAGTTGGGCGGTCGGCCTCCTGGAGACCGAGGAGGACGGCCGGCTGGACACGCGCACGCTCGTCGAGACGATGGGGACCGGCTGTCCGCCCCTGTCGGTGCTGACGGTGCCGCCCGTGAAGGACCGGCGAACCCAGGACCCCCGCCTGGTCGTGGAGCACGCCCCGGCCAGACCCTGCCTGTCCGTGGCGGACGCGGACGTACAGGAGGTGGCGGCGGCAGCCGCGCGCGGCGAGGACGGTGTGGCCTCCGACCGGCGGGCGACGGACGGCGAGCCCGTCCGGGTCTTCGCCATGCCCTTCTTCGCGCCGGACGCGGGCGACGGTGATCCGCCCCAGGGCGTCATCGTGACCATGACGGCGACATCGGACCAGGCGGCCGATCACCGTCGGCTGCTGTGGCTGGTGACGGCCGGTTGCACGCTCCTCGTGGCGCTCTCCGCGGCCGTGGGCCACCTGCTGTCGGGGCGGGCCGTCCGACCGGCCCTGATCGTGCTCGGCCAGCAGGAGGCGTTCCTCGCCGACGCGGCGCACGACCTCCGTACACCGGCCGCGTCCCTGCGGACGCTCGCCGAGACCGCGCTGCGCGGCGAGACGGACACCACCGACGTACTGAAGCGCACACTGCGGCTCGCCGAGGGCATGGGCGGCCTGGTCGACGGGCTGCTGACCCGGGCCAGGCTCATGTCCGGCACGGCCGCGCTCGCGCGCGAGCCGCTGCGGTTCGACCAGCTCGTGGAGGCGGTGGTCGAGGAAGCGGTGGCGGTCGGGGACGCGGTGGTGGTGGTCGGGGAGCCAGTGGTCGACGAGGCGATGGTCAGAGAGGAAGGGGTCGGGGAGGAAGTGGTCGGGGAGGCAGGGGTTGGGGAGGAAGTGGTCGGCGAGGCAGGGGTTGGGGAGGCAATGGTCGGCGAGGCAGGGGTTGGGGAGGAAGTGGTCGGCGAGGCCCCCGCGGGGGGTCACCGTGTGACGGTCACGGCCGAGGAGACCGTCGTGAACGCCGACCCCGATCTCGTCCGCAGGGCCGTGGCCAACCTCCTCGGCAACGCCCTCGCCCACGGGCACCTCCCCGGCGTGCCCGCCGACGTCCGGATCGGTGTCGCCCGGGACGGGTCGGTGACGGTCGAGGACGCGGGACCGGGGCTGCCGCCGGAGATCGCGGGCGCGCTCTTCGAACGGTTCCGCAGCGGGGCGAGCTCGACCGGCCTGGGGCTCTCCATCGCGTCCTGGGTGGCTCACGCCCACGGCGGCACGCTCACCGCCGACCGCGGCGACCTCGGCGGCGCCCGCTTCGTCCTGCGTGTGCCCACGGCTCCCTGACGCGTCCGTGTCCGTTCCTCATCAAATCCTCAGCATCGGCCCGGCAAGCTCCCCCTGAACCGAACATGGGAGCACCACGTTGATCCGCGCCGCCCGCCGCCCCGCCCTCGCCGTCACGCTCGCCGTCGTCGTCGGCGCCGCCCTCGCCGCCTGCACCGCGGCCCCGGACCCCACCCCGGACCGGTCGGAGCCTGCCCGCCGGGCCGACCCCGCCACCCGGCCCGAGCTGCGCGCCTTCTACGGACAGAAGCTCAAGTGGACCGCGTGCGGGGACCACCAGTGCGCCGAACTCACCGTCCCGATGGACTACGCGCACCCGGCGAACGGCAAGACCTTCGTCCTGCCGGTGGCCCGCGCCGTCACGACCGGGTCCGGCGGCCGGATCGGGTCGGTCATCGCGAACCCCGGCGGCCCCGGCGGCTCCGGTGTGACATCCCTCCTCGAGGAGGGGATGGCCGAGTCCTTCACCCCGAAGGTGCGCGCCCGCTTCGACATCGTGTCCTTCGACCCCCGGGGCGTCGGCGGCAGCTCCCCCGCTCTGACCTGCGGCGGAGACAGGGAATCCGCGGAGCCTTCGAATGGCACGGAGCCCGCGGAGAGCGCGGAGCCGTCGGAGAGCACAGAGCCCTCGAAGAACGCGGAGCCCTCGGAGAGCACGAAGCCCTCGGAGAACGCGGAGCCCTCGGAGAGCACGAAGCCCTCGGAGAACGCGGAGCCCTCGGAGAGCACGAAGCCGTCGGATCCCTCGGAAAGCGCGACCGCACCGGCCGCCGACGAGAAGGCGGCCCCGGCGACCCCCGCAGCCGATCCGTTCTTCCCGAGGACCGAGTCGGAGCGCGCCGAGGTGCTCGCGGCCGCGAAGCAGGAGGCCGACTCCTGTGTGAAGGCCGGCGGCGGGACCCTGCGCCACGTCGGTACGGAGGACGTCGCCCGGGACATGGACGTGCTGCGGGCGGCGCTCGGGGAGTCCCGCATCACCTACCTCGGCTGGTCGTACGGGACGAGCCTGGGGACCGCGTACGCCGAGCAGTTCCCGCGCCGGGTCCGTGCCATGGTCCTCGACGGTGCCGTCGACCCCTCCCTGGACTGGTCCCGGCGTGCCGTGAGCCAGGGCGTCGGGTTCCGGCGGGCGGTCGAGGACTACATCGCCTCGTGTGCCGAGGTCGCCGGAGACAGCTGCCCCGGCGACACCCCCGAGGAGATACGCGGCCTCGTCGAGGGTCTGTTCGAGAAGACCGCGCGCGAACCCCTGCCCGTCGACGGGGACGAGTACGGCGCCGACGCGAACACGCTGCTCGGCGCGCTCACCACGTCCATGTACACCCCGGAGGCCCAGTGGAAGGACCTGTCGGAGGCCCTGGCCGACGCGGAGCGCGGCGACGGCACGAAGCTGGCCCGGTTGGCGCACTCCGAGGAACCCGCCCCGGAGACGGAGACCGACGACTCCGAGACCGACGGGACCTCCGGGACCGCCCCCGCCCCGGACGCTTCCGATGACACCGGCACGCCCGCCACGCCCGGCACGTCGGCTCCGTCCGACAACAGTGACGCTGCACTCCAGGCCGTCAACTGCTTCGACGTCCCGCACCCGCGTGACGCCCAGGCGTACTGGAAGGCCCTCCCCGTCGCCGACAAGGCCGCAGGCCGCTACGGCACGTCGAGCGTGACCTCCGCCCTCACCTGCAAGGACTGGCCCACGACCACCCGGAAGCCGCACCGCGTCAGCGCTGACGGCGTCCCTCCCGTCCTCGTCGTCGGCACCACCGGCGACGCTGCCACCCCGTACGAGGAGGCGGCGAGCCTGGCCTCCCAGTTCCCCGGCGGCCGGCTCCTGACGTACGAGGGCTTCGGCCACACCGCGTACGGCCGCAGCAACTCCTGCGTCACCGGCCACGTCGACTCCTACCTGATCGACCTCCGAACCGTCCCCACCGGCACCACCTGCTGAGGACGCCGGGCCCGCCTGCTGAGGACGGGGCAGCGCCACCTGATGAGAATGCCGGGCCCGCCTGCTGAGGATGGGGCAGCGCCACCTGATGAGAATGCCGGGCCCGGCTGGTGAGGACGGGGCGGCGCCGCCGGCTGAGGATGCCGGGCCCACCGCTCACGAGGGCCGACAGCACGACCCTGATCCCGTACGGAACCTCAGCGCACTCCCCGGGGGCGGAACTGGACGCTGATCCGGGGCCCGACGGCGCGGCTCGTCTTGGGAACGGCGTGTTCCCAAGTGCGCTGGCAGGAGCCGCCCATCACCACGAGGTCACCGTGGCCGAGCGGGAGACGGAGCGCGGTCGGGCCGCCGGAGCGCGGGCGGAAGGCGAGATCGCGGGGGTCACCGAGGGACAGGATGGCGACCATCGTGTCGTGGGTGGCGGACCGGCCGGTCCGGTCGCCGTGCCAGGCGACGCTGTCCCGACCGTCCCGGTAGAGGCAGAGGCCCGCAGTCACGAACGGCTCCCCCAACTCGTCCGCGTAGTGGGCATCCAGCATCTGCCGCGCCTCGGCAAGCGCCGGATGCGGCAGTACGGCGCCCTCTCCGTAGTGCGCCAGGAGCCTGGGTACGGCCACCACACTGTCGTACATCGCCCGCTCCTCGGCCCGCCACGGCACCCGCCCGACCAGCTCCTCGAACAGCGCGTCGGCCCCGCACAGCCAGCCGGGCAGATGGTCGATCCACGCGCCCCCGTCCAGCTCGGTCCGCCGAAGCCCGTCCAGCAGACCGCACCTGATCTCGTCACCCTGGTCGAACAGGGAGCCTTGGAGTCCGGGCAGGGTGGGTCGTGCTGCGGTCATGGATCCAGCGTAATCCAATAACCGAACATGTGAGCGAATCAGGGGGTGCCTTCAACGCGCTGGGCAGTGCCTTCCTTGTGTCGGGCGGTGCCGTCCGCTCGCCAGGCGACGACTTCCGCGTGCCGGGCGACGTCTTCCGCGGGCCGGGAGGTGCTTCTCGCATGCCCGGGCGGTGCCTTTCGGGCGCCGTCCCGGAGTCCAGGGCCGTCTCTCCGCGTGGCGCGGCCGTCAGAGACTGTTCAGGAGGTCGTCGAGCGGTGCGGGCGCCCGGGCCGGGTCGAGGGCCTCCACGAGGAGGGTGCCGTAACGGATCTTGCGCCCCTTCTTCGTGCCGAGGAAGCGGCGGAGCTGCTGGTGACGGGGGCGACCGTGCTGGGCGGGCTGGTGGAGGAAGGTCTGCCAGGGGCGGAGGTCGCCCTCCAGGCGGATGATCTCCTCGACGGCGGCCGGCCCGAGCGTGCGGATGAGCTCGTCCTCCAGATCGGCCACGCACACGAAGATGTCGTCGTGGGGCGCCCCTGCCCGCCGGAGGCCACGGTCGTAGTAGGGCTGTTCCCGGGCGTCGCAGAGTCCGGTGAGGCGCAGGCCGAGGCCGGGCGGGCCGAGGAGGCCGGCGTAGTGGGCGACGTTCATGGCACCGCCCATGGAGACGACAGCAACGCCTTCGCCGGCGAGGTCGCGACCCCGCCGCCGGGCAAGCGTCTCCACGGCCGCAAGATCGCTCGGGCCCTCCAGGAGCACGGCCGTACGCAAGTCCAGACGCGAGGCCAGGTCCCTCGCGATGTCGCCGGAGCCGCCGGCCGCCCAGCCGCTGATCTCGTCCTGGAACGCCGTCATGTGTGCCATGGGGCGAGTGTGCCCGCCCGGGGGCCCGTACGGCACCGAATATTCGCCGGTCATCGGAAGCGGGGGCCGGTCCCGGGTGGCCCGGGTCGTCGGCCCCCGGAGGGCGGGCCCCAGTCGTCACGTCCGGCCGTCGGGTCCGGGGCCGCCAGGTCCGGGGCCGCCAGGTCCGACCGTCGACCCCGCCGCCGACTCGGCCGCCAACTCGGCGGGCCGGGCGCAGGGCTACGCGTCGTGCTGTCGGCGAACCATCTCGATGATCCAGACAGGCGCGAAGGGCGAGGTGCAGCCGGGCGAGGTCGGATAGTCCTTGAGGACCTCAAGACGCTCGCCGATGTCGATGGCACGGGAGCGGTATGCGGCGTGGTCGATGCCGATCCGGGCCAGGCAGTGGTTCATCGCCCACTGCAGGCGGTCGGGCGCGTCTTTCATGTCGGCTTCGATGACGTCGAGCAGGCCCGTGAGATCGAGGCCGTCGGCCTTCCCGGCCACGCGCTCGGTGGTGAGCGCCCAGCCGGCACTCGCGACCACGGGGTCGGGGTCGGCGGTCCACGCGACGCGCAGTTCCTCGGCGTGCGGGTTCTTTTTCACCACGTAGTTTACGAGCCAGTCGTGGACCTTGGGGGTACGGGCCTCGCGCAGCATCGCGTCCAGCCGGTCGCGCTCGAAGGCCTTCGGGCGGCAGACGAGCAGGGCGAGCAGCCGCGCCGCCGTGTCGCCCGTGTCCCACAGCCGGCAGGCGAGTTCCTGCTGCGTCTTCAGCCGTTTCGCAAGCGCCCGCAGCTTGCCAAGGTTCACACCATGGTCGTCGCCGTGCCGCTCATTCACGGCGCGCACCTTCGGATCCTCAAGGTCCGCCAGCTCGGCCATCACCTCGGCCAACGCCGTCTCGGCCACCGCAGCCCTCCTGTCCGTCACGTACGGCCTTCAGCCTACGACGCGGCGCGGCCGCGGGAAGCGCGGGGCTTACCGGGGGTCGCGGCAGGCCACTGCAGTTGCCTTGACGAATGCGCCACTGGCGTCCCTGCCTAGCTGTGGCCTGAGCCGGAGACTCCTGGGCTCAGACCGACCGGCACATGGTGGGTGGGGCTGCCCAGGCGGCCCCGAGCGCAAGGCCGGCACGAGCCTGAGTGGTGATCATGGAGTTCTTGACGCTCTGTGATCACCCGGAGGGCTCGTGCCTGCGGTCCCAGAATGCCTTTCGGAACCCCTGAGGGACCACTTCGCCGCTCTGCTGCCGTGCGGAACGGATACGCCGAGAGCCACCCGCTGGGCTGCCGCAGGCGACGGATTCCAGACCGGACCGTCTTCGAGTACATCGTGCTCGCACTGGTCCACGGCTCCGGCTCCGGCTACGCGTCGTGGACTTCCATCTCTACCTCGCCGCCAGTCTCGTCAGGCTCCGCATGCTCGTCCGACGCTCGACGAGCCGCTGCCGCTGGGACGGCCGCCCCACCACCCGACGCCTCAAGTGATCCATCTGCCGGTCGGCCTCAGCCCCAGTCCTGCAGCTGCTGGAGCAGGTCGGCGTCGCCCTCGATCCGCAGCGAGCCGGCCGGGATGCGCATGTACATGAGCAGGGCCATCTCGCTCGCCGTGCCGTAGATGGCGGCGGTGGGCTTGCTCTCGGCGGCCTCCGCCGCGGTGAGGCGGGTGAAGCGGGAGCCGGCGGCGTCCACCGTCTGGCGCCAGGAGCCGACCTCGGCTGCGTGGTAGTCCATGGTGGCGGGCTCGCCCGGCCACGGGACCGTGCCGGTGCAGACGGTGGCGAGGAACTCCTCGATGGCGTCGCCCGCCTCGGTCGTCGGCAGCTCCTGCGGGGTACCGGAGGCCAACTGGGCGTCGTAGGTGTGGATCAGCGACTCCGGGACGCGACGGCGGGCCACCGCGGCCACCGTGTGCGGCGAGGCCAGCGGCTCCCACCAGGCCCAGCAGCCCCGGTCCGGGCCGGCCTCGCGCAGAGCAGCGAGCAGCTGCTCCGTCGAGTCGGCCAGCCACGCTATGAGGGCCTCGCGCTCCCTGGGCGCCGCCAGCCCGTCCTTGCTCGGCCGCTCGTCGCCCGGCGCGGTGTTCAGCACGATGTAGGCCCAGAAGCGGTCCCCTTCACTGAGGTGGTTCGCCAGGTCGTACAGCGTCCAGCCCGGGCAGGACGGCACGTCGGCGTCAAGGCTGGGGGCCGCGGCAACGGCGGCGCGAAACGCAGCGGAACGCTCGTCAATCATCCGCAGCAGGTTGGGGAAGTAGAGATGATCAGTCACGCAGACCTTGTATCACCCGGACCGGGAGGCTCGCACTCGATTAAGACCGAGGGCAGATGGATCAGTTGAGGCGCCGGGTGGTGGGGCGACCGTCCCAGCGGCAGCGGCTCGTCGAGCGTCGGATGAGCATGCGGAGCGTGACGGGAGTCGCGGCGAGGTGGAGGCAGAACTCGACGACCGCGCCGTTTCTCTCGGTGCAGCGCCGGAACTTGCCGTAGCCGTTCATCCACGAGTGCGTCCGTTCCCCGGTCCACCGCTTGCCAGCCTGGATCGGGGCGGGTACACCCTTGCGGGCGATCTCACCGGTGAAGCCCAACTCCCCCAGCAGAGTAGGGGCTTGTTGTTGTCGTAGCCCCGGTCGAGGTTGACGTTCACATCCTCGGGCAGGCGTCCCGCCTGTCCGATGGCCGCTTCGAGGTTGGGGCATAGCCGCCCAACGTCACCACGAACCGGCGGTCGCCACGGCCGGGAGCCGCCGCCTCCGTCTCCACCTCCTCGTCATCACCGAACGCTGCGGAGACGAAGCCACCGATGAGCAACATCGGGACGCCGACAACGAGCAATGTGGTGACCACGGGCGAGCGCAGCAAAGACTCCTTCAGCCCCAACAGGACCGCCCCGGTCATCGCGACCAGGGCAAGCCAACCCAGCAGAGGGACGTACTCACGGAGCTCGATCAGCAGGACCAGCGCGCCCTCACCTCCCGAACCGAGCCCGGCCACGGCCGCGGCGCCGAGGACGACCGTGACTGCCAGCAGCAGGAAGGCCGACGGTCTGCGATAGCGCGTGAAGTTCATGATCCCCCCGAACGATGTGGATTGCGCGGCCTATGGGGAGCGCGGGTCAGAGGCCAGGGCTGACGGGACGGGGGCGCCGCCGAACGGCAGGGGCGCCAAAGGCGAACGCAGGCGGTTAGGTTCTGCCCCGCCGATCATGTCCGGAGCCAGATGATGATTGCTGCGACGGTGACGCTCAGGTGGGTCTTGGTCATCGGCGTGGGCCTGGGCATGCGCCTGCTGGAGGAGCCGGCCCCAGTTCCGTCGGCCCACCTGCGCCGGTGACGCTCGTAGATGGTCTTCCACGGCCCGTAGCATGCAGGCAGGTGACGCCACTGCAGCCCGTCCCCCCGACTGGTCACGCAAGAGCCGACGAACCAGTGGGCGACATGGGTCGGTCAGCACCTGCGATGCCACCACGCCAACTCCGGCTCATTCATCGGCTCGTGATGCGTTCGCCCGAGGAGCACCGCGTCCAGGTGCTCGACCTGCCCTCGAAGTTCAGTGGCAGCCCTTGGCGGAAGCATGAACAGAGCATCTTGCAGTTTGTCCCGGGCCCAACCCTCGCCGCAGCAGGGGCAGGTGTACTCCGCCTCCCCTTGCCTCCATCGGCGCCTCGTGCCGTGGACGCGCACGGACCACACGCTCAGCGCCACCGCCACGATGCCCGGAGACAGTCGCTCCCGTTCGAGCACGCGGACAGCGGCATTAGCCGCTCCCGACAGGCCTGGGACATCGCGATATCGCACCCAGGATCTACCCCAGCCGCGTTCCCGCGGCCGAAGTGAGGCTGGTGTTCTACGAGGCACGGCCCCTTCGGATGCAAGTCATGCTCGGCATCCTCGCATGGCTCGGGTCCTCAGCACAGGCCAGCGGTTCGGCTTCTTGATTGCGCCTGGGCAGTCGCGATTGCGTCGGGGCGGGTCGGGTCGGGTCGGGAGAAGGCGTACGCGTGTCTCCCAGATGGCCTCGGTGAAGGAGCGGGTGAGCTGGGTGGCGGTCGATCCGAGGAGCCATGATCAATATCTGTGGATGGCTTGATCATGGTGGCGGTGGCGGGTTGGTTCCCCGGATGGCCTGCCAGCGGGTGCACGGTGTGGCTGACGTCAGGAGTTGGACTCCTGCGCCTCGAAGGGCCACGAGCGCGGTGTGGACGGCGTCGAGTTCCTCGACGGAACGCCGATAGGCGAGGATCTGCACCAGTTCCAGGTCGATGGCTTCTGCCGAGTCGTGGAGGCGGTCAAAGCGGGCGCCGCGGCGAACCGGCCCGACCATGCAGCGCACGGCGGCGGTGGCCTCGGCCGGGTCAACGACGGTGACCTGATCGATCGCCAGTTCCATCTCGACCACCTGGCTGTCGGAATCGAGGGGACCGGTCAAGCCGCTGCCACCTCCACGCGTTCGACCAGTACGTCGTTCTCGAATCTAGCGCCGGAGCGGACGAGGGCATCGAGGGGGCGCCGGTGATCGCGCGCCAGCGATCCTGGGTGGACTCGCCGCGCTTGAGGACTAGCGCCGGCATCGCGGCGGGGCTTCCGGCACCGCGGGTGACCTTGGTGGGGAGCTGAGAGGTGTCCCGCAACTAATGATCGGGGCGTACTCCTCGGACATGTGCGATCACGCCTGGTTGGCCCAGGCCGGCACGGTTGGTCCGGCCTCGGCCTCGGATCACGCCGTCTGCGGCCAGACTTTTCCGCAGTGCGTCGGGTGCCAGTGAGTCTTCGAAGCCCTCGCTGAGGCCTCGCCCCGTGTCTGCGTACTCGTAACGGACCGCGTACATCCTTCCCTCGTGATGCCATTCGCAGCGAACCAGCGGTCGCGCGAGGACTGCTTCGAACCACTCTGGATCTGTGCCGCTCGCACTACGGCAACGATGTACGGCCTCCGAACAGGGAGACCGCCACCGCGAGGACGACGACCGACAGGAAGGTCACGGGGGCGGCGGTCGATCTGACCAAGCCCGAGGGTCCCGTGCGGTTCGCGAACGGACGCTGGAACGAACGGTGTTCAGGGTCTGACCGCCCAGCGGACCGCCTGGAGCACGACGATGAGGAGGGGCAGTGCGATCACGGTCGACCGGCGGCGACCGGTTTGGTCAAGGAGGGAAGAGGGCGGCGGCGGCGTTCAGGCCTGGGTGTCTCGGTGGAACCAGCCGCTGAAGGCCTCGGGGCCGGTCGCCGTCTCGGTGCCGACGGTCGTGCCGGTCGGGGCGGTCGTGGTGGGAGCGGGACGTCGGGCCCTGGCCAGTGCCTTCTCTGCCTCCGCGCGCCAGGTGGTGGCGTCTGCGCGGGGCGGAGGGGGGAAGGAGGCGCGGGCGGGTGCTTCGGCGGCGGCGGCGAAGAAGTCGCCGCCTTTGCGCTTGGCGTCGTCGGTTCCCCAGGGGCGGCCGGTGCCGCGGGCGGGGGCTTTTTGGAGGTGGGGGATGTGTTTGGCGCAGTGGATGTATGCCTCCTCGACGTCGACGACCACCCAGAGCAGGGCTCGCCGGCCGGGGACAGGGTCGACGGGGAGGCGGGGGTGGGCGCGGCGCATGGCGTCGTCGGCGACGCTCCTGGCGCGGCCGTTGACGTGGAGTCCGATGCGGTCGCGGAGGAAGTCGACCATGAGGATGCCGACGTGCGGGTTCTCCTCGATGTTGCCCAGGCTGGCGTGGACGCCGTTGCCCCGGTACTCGGGGTAGGCGAGTGTGGCGTCGTCCAGGACGTGGAGGAAGCCGGGCGGGCCGGCGCGGAAGGTGTTGTCGCAGGCGCCGTGCCGGTCGGCGGTCGCGAGGAAGAACATCTCCTGCCGCGCCACGAACTCGCGCATTCGGTGGTTCAGCCGGTCGAGGACCTGTTCTCCGTAGAAGCGGTCCGCGCGCTCGGTGGTGCCCAGGCGCCTCTGCACCCGGTGTTCGCCGTCGCTCCCCGGGCGGGTGGCGCGCGGCGGGTCCGTCGGCCGCCGCGCGGCCGGTGGGAAGGTACTCAACTCGTCGCTCCGACCAGTTCCTCGATGGAGTCGTGCCGTATGCGGTGGGCCGGGATGCCGATGCCCACCAGGGTGTCGACGCCGCGGCGGATCATCCCCGCCGGTCCCGACAGGTACGCGTCGTGGGTGTGCCACGGGCCGTACTCGCGTACGGCTTCCGGGAGTCCACCGGACAGCGGGCCGCCGGACTGGTCGTCGACGACGGGACGCACCGAGAGCCAGGGGTGCGACCGCTGCAGCCGGAGCATCGTGTCGATGTCGTACAGGCCGTGGTTCCCGCGCGCGCCGTAGAAGACGTCGACGGGTCGCCGCCGGCCGTGCTGGGCCACGTCCTCCACCAGGGCCTTGATGGGTGCGATGCCCGTACCGCCGCCGAGGCACAGCAACCCGTTGCCGGTGGTGTGGTCCACGGTCATGGAACCGGCGGGCGGTCCGAGCCGGATGACGTCCCCGGGGCGGGCGCGGTGGACGAGCGCGGTGGAGACCCAGCCGGCGGGCACGGCCTTGACGTGGAACGACAGCAGTCCGTCGGAGCGCGGCGCGGAGGCGAAGGAGTAGTGCCGCCAGACCCGCGGCCACCACGGTGTCTCCAAGGCCGTGTACTGCCCGGCCCGGAAGGGGTACGGCCCGTCGGGCCGGACCGTGACGACGGCGATGTCCCGCGTCCGCATGTCGTGGGCGACCACTTCCGCCTGCCACCAGGCGGGCGCGCTCAGCCCGTCCGCTGCCGCCGCGTCGATCATGATCTGGGAGATCGTCGTGTACGCCTCCACCCAGGCGGCCTCGGTCCGCGGCCCCCAACTCCCCGGGGCGTGCCGGGCGAGCGCGCCGAGCAGCGCCTCGCCGACGGCCGGGTAGTGCTCCGGGAGAGTGCCGTACTTCCGGTGCCCCCGCCCCAGACCCGTCAGGTACGCGGTCAGGGTGGCGGGGTCCTCGGCGTGGGCGGCGGCCGTCAGCAACGCCTTGAACAGCCGGTCGCGTTGGGTGTCCATCGCCGCGGGGAAGAGCTCCCTCAGGCCGGGGTGACGGAGGAAGAGCAGCGCGTAGAAGTACGAGGTCACCCGGTCGGCGATCGGCTCGATCTCCGCCATCGTCCGGCGCAACAACTCCGCGGCGGACGGGACCTCCGCCGTCGGCGCCCGGTGCTGCCCGGCCGACCGCCGCGCCTCGGACGGCGCCTCCGGCGCCGGCCCCCGCCCCCGGTGCTGCCCCGCCGACCCGGACGGGACCTCCGCCGCCGGCGCCCGGTGCCGCTCGGCCGGCCGCCCGGCCGCCGGTGCCGCCCCTGCCCCCGCCCCCGCCACATACGGCCGCACGGGATCCGAGGCCCTCGTGGCGGGGTTCGGGCGGGGCCCGGCGGGGTTCGGGGGTGCCCCGGCGGAGCCCTGGTGTGTCCCAGCTGAGAACGGGCTGGGCCCGGCTGGGTTCGGGGCGGCGGGGCTCGGCCGGGGCATCCCCGAACCCTGATGTGTCCTCGCAGGGTCCGGCCGTGGCCCGCCGGAGCCCTGATGTGCACCCGCAGGGTCCGGCCGGGGCCCAGCGGAGCCCTGGTGCGCTCCATCGGGGTTCGGGTGGGGCCGGGCGCTGCCCGAGGCCATCGCCGACGAACCCGGTTGCGTCCCAGCCGAACCCGGTTGCGTCCCAGCCGAGTCCGGTCGCGTCCCAGCCGAGTCCGGTCGCGTCCCAGCCGTATCCGGTCGTGTCCCAGCCGTGCCCGGTTGCGTCCCAACCGGATCCGGGCGCCTCCCCGCCTCGTCCGGGCCCATGGGCTGCCACGGGACGCCCGGTCCACCCTGACCGCCCGGTCCACCCTGACCGCCCTGACCGCCCTGACCGCCCGGTGCTCCGGAACCGCCCGAACCACCCGGACCGGTCCCGAACCACCCTCCGCTCCGCCCCTCAGCGGCGGCACGGGAGCCGTCGCCGGCGGCCGACGGGGTGGTCGGAGCTTCCATCGGTCTGCCTCGCCTCGAACGTCTTTGGTCGGGTTCGCACACGGGGTCCGAATGTGCCCGGATTTCCGTGGGGACCACGGCGCTCGACACATACCGACCGGGTGAGCGGGGCCGACCATACCCCGCCTTCCCGAATTCGAAGAACGCAGACCTCGACCTCTCCTTTCGGATCATTTACGCAGGTCAGAGGCCAGTTGCAGGCGACCCGAAAGAGGGGAGGACGTCTAATCCGCCGCGTCCGCGAGGAATTCGCCGACCGAAATCTCACCGGGCGACCCGGAGTTCTCCACATATATCGAACGGGTCTTCACGAGCTTCACCCCGAGGTCACCTCCAGACGTGCGGGGGCACGGGAAGCCTGACCGTAAATGTTCATCCATATGAACAGCATCTACGTGCATGACCGTTGACGCGTCCACGGCGACGCGTCTAGCTTCCGAGGAAAGCGCTTTCTCGTCCAGTCCCGGAACGCCGTCCCATCCCCCTCCTGGAGCCTCCAGATGCATCTGCGATCCGTCACCGCCTGCGTCGGCCTGCTGGCAGGCACGCTCGTCGCCCTGTCCGTGAACACGGCGCACGCAGCGTCGACGCTGTACGAGGCCGAGGCCTCGCCCGCCGTGTGTACCGGCACCATCGACTCCGACTGGTCCGGATACTCGGGCAGCGGGTTCTGCAACGGCACCAACGCCGTGGGCGCGCATGCGCAGTTCACGGTGAACGCCTCCGCCGCAGGTACGGCGACGCTCTCCGTACGGTTCGCCAACGGGACGACCGCGGCGCGGCCGGCCGGTCTGGTCGTCAACGGGGTCACCGTGCAGACGCCGTCGTTCGAGGCCACGGGCGCCTGGTCGACGTGGGTCACGAAGACCGTGACCGTGCCGGTGAACGCGGGCGCCAACACCGTCCGGTTCTCCCCCACCACCGCCGCCGGGCTGCCCAACATCGACTCCCTGAACGTGACGACGGCCGACGCGCCGCCGCCCACGGGCGGCGCACTGTACGTCGCGCCAGGCGGCACGGACGGCGCGGCCGGGACGCAGTCCGACCCGACGACGCTCACCTCGGCGATCGGCCGCGTCGGCGCGGGCGGGACGATCTACCTCCGCGGCGGCACCTACCGCCACGCCACGACGATCACCGTCCCGGCCGGCAACAACGGCACGTCGGGCGCCCTGAAGAAGCTCTCCGCCTACCCCGGCGAGACCCCGGTGCTCGACTTCTCGGCGATGACCGAGGATCCGGCCAACCGCGGCCTGGCGCTGAACGGTTCGTACTGGCACGTGAACGGCGTCGTCGTCCAGCGGGCCGGCGACAACGGCATCTACGTCGGCGGGAGCCACAACGTGATCGAGCGCACGGTCACCCGGTTCAACCGGGACACCGGCCTCCAGCTCGGCCGCATCGCCTCCAGCACGCCGAAGGACCAGTGGCCGTCCGACAACCTCGTACTGAGCGCGGAGTCGCACGACAACGCCGACTCCGACGGCGAGGACGCCGACGGGTTCGCCGCGAAGCTCACCGTCGGCAGCGGGAACGTCTTCCGGTACGCCGTGTCCCACCACAACATCGACGACGGCTGGGACCTCTACACCAAGCCCGACACCGGCCCCATCGGCACCGTCACCATCGAGGACTCCCTCGCCTACGACAACGGCACCCTCAGCGACGGTTCGCAGGCCGGAGCCGGCGACCGCAACGGCTTCAAGCTCGGCGGCGAGGACATCGCGGTCGACCACGTCGTCCGGCGCACCATCGCCTTCCATAACGGCAAGCACGGGTTCACGTACAACAGCAACCCGGGCAAGATGACGATCTCGAACAACATCAGCGTCGACAACGCCCAGCGCAACTTCTCCTTCGACGCGGGCACTTCGGTGTTCCGCGGCAACACCTCATGCCGCGGCACCTCCACCGGCACCAACGACCGCACGCTCGGCGACGTCGACGCCTCGAACCAGTTCTGGTCCGGCACGAACGGCTCCCGCTGCAGCTCGTACGCCGGCGCCCTGACCTGGTCCTTCGCCACGGACGGACGCCTGGTCACCGCCTTCGGCGGCCGCACGGTGACGTGGTGACCCTCACCTGATGAACCTCCGCCGGCCTCGGTGCTCCGCGCCCGAGGCCGGCGGCGTCGGCAGGACCGTCACGTCGTGTCGGCGAAGAGGTGGGCGGCCCCGGTGATCTCCAGCAGGTGCGTCACCTGAGGACTGGCGGCCCGGATGACCACGAAGCGGTGATCGCTGAGGGCCCGCCGCCGCGCGCGCAGCAGGGTGTTCAGTCCGGTGGAGTCACAGAACGTGACCCCGGTCAGGTCCAGGACCAGTCCGCCGCCGTCCTCGCAGTCCTCCAGGGCCTCGGCGAGGGCTCCCCTCAGCTTCGGGGCGCTGACCATGTCGAGCTCTCCGCCGATGCTGACGACGGCGCCGCCGCCGTTCGACCGCCGGGACACGGCGATGCCTCCGTCGTCCGCTCCGTCCGGCACGGAAGCGGGGCCGGGGGCTTCGGGGAAGGGAGTCACGAGACCTCCTGAACGAGGGAAGTCTTATGTCTCCACTATTGCCTACTGAGCGTTATACGCCAATATTTACCTGAAAATGACATCAGGTGATTGCCCCACGGACCTCGAAGAGGCCGGATACCTGGTCCGCAGCCGCGCGGACGACGGGCGCCGCAACCGATACGGCATCGTCCAGGGCTGCCGGTGCCAGGATGCCGGTCATCGACGCCGGCGAGGAGACCGCGCTGGTGCTCGGCGAGTTCTACCGCCGCGACGGGTCCTGGCGCTTCCGTGCCGTGGGCCAAGGCGAACTCCATCACCGCGGGCCGGCCGGGCTCCGGGTTGAGGACGGCCAACTCCTGCTTCCGCGCCCCTCGTAGACGCCCTCTGCCGACGATCGGCCGCCGGTCCTTTCGTTCTCGTCCGGTGCGTCGTCCTGTGCGCGCGAGGCGTCCGGTGCGGGTGAGGCCTGCGGCGCGGACGAGGCTTCCGGCGCGGACGGCGCTCCTGCTCCGATCCGGCGGGCGAGCGCAGCGCCAACAAGTGCCCCCTGAAGGTCCACCGCTGACGGACGCGCATGTCAGGCCGCCCCCTGTCGCACGGTCAGGCCACGCCCTGTCGCACGGTCGGGCCGACGCAACTCGCAGAACCGACGGAGCCGACACAACTGGCTGAGCCGACGGAACCGGCGGGCCACCAGAGGCGCCAGAACCGGCAGGCCGCCAGAACCGACGGAGCCGACGAAGCCGACTGGGCACCGTCCGGATACGCACCGCAAAAGGAGTTCATCGGGCTCGACCCGAGAGGGGTGGAGCCCCACCCGGCCGCAACCATCCGCAGCCCGCCGCATCCCGTACGTGACCCGGCTCGCGAAGCCGCTGAACACGCGGCCCACAGTGGGTGAGCGTCGCGGCCTGCTGGTTCAACCTTCCACGATCCAGCGGCGGGCGGGGATGCGGGCCGGGCGTGGAGTGGCATGCTCGGATGTATGGAGGGCGATTCCTTGGCGCCCGACGCGGGTGACGGCGCGGCACCCGAAGTCCTGGCGCTGGCAAAGGTCGTGTCCCGGCTGCGTGCCGAGGTCGTGGACCTGGAGAGTGGCGCGTCGATGTCGGCCGTCCTGGAGCGGGCCAAGGGCGCCGTCATGGCGCGGACAGGCCTGTCGGCGGACGCCGCCAATCGGCTGCTGCTCGACCGCGCCGAGCAGTACCGCAGGACGCTCCTGGAGGAGTGCTGGATCACCTTGGGGCGCGTCGGAGGAGCGCCGGGACCGGCGCCCGCGGTGTCGGCGCCCGGCGGGCCGCGCGAGGAGAGCCCTTCGCAGTTCGACATGGATCGCTACGTCACCGGCGGCCCCCGTGCGGACGGGAACCGGACTTCGACGCTGGCCCGGCTGGCCCGGGGGCTGGCGGCAGCGCGGCTCCCGGACGACGTGGCGGAGCTGCTCCGGTCGGCGTTCGTCGACACGGAGGGCGTGGACGCCGTGATGATCTACACGGTGACGGCGGGCCGCAGCCTGGAGCTGGTCGGCAGTGCCGGCATCGACGACGGTCTGGCCGAGCAGTGGTGCCACGTCCCTCCGCTGAGCGGAGTGGCCCCGTTGGAGGCTCTGGAATCACGGGACGCGGTGTGGCTCGAAGAGCCGGAGCGGGAGGCGGAACGCCATCTGCTGATCGGGGACTCGCCCGGGCGCTGGCCTACGCGGGCCTGGCTCCCGGTGCCCGACGACGGGCCGATGACGACGGCCGTCGGCTTCTTCCGGAACGTCCCCGGCCCCATCGAACCGCGGACCCGGACCCAGCTGCGGCGCGCCGTCAGGCTCTGCGCCGATCTCCTGCGGGACGACCGGCGGCCGCGCGGAGCCGGCTCGCCCCACGAGGACGTCGCGTCCCTCCAGACGGTGTTCGACGCATTGCCGGGGCCCGCGGTCCTGCTCACGCCGCTGCGGTCCGAGAGCGGTGACGTGGAGGACTACCGGATCGACGCGGCGACGCCCGAGGCGGTCGACGTGGCCGGGCGGCGGAGCAAGGAGCTGGTGGGCCGACGGATCCTGGAGACGTATCCCACGGTCGCGGGCAGCGCCCTGTGGGACGGATACCTGGAGACGCTGGTCACTGGGGAGGTCTACGAAGGCGATCCCTTCACGTACGTGGACGTGGGCGCGGGCGTGCAGGAGGAGTCCGTGTACTCGGTCCGTGCCTCCCGGCTCGGCGGGCGCCTCGTGGTGTCCTGGATCCGCCACGACATCAGCGTGCGAGAGACCCGCCGGCTCGCCGACATGCAGCGCCTGGGGAACCTCGGCTGGGCGGCCTGGAACCTGGTCACCGACACCATCACCTGGTCCGACCAGGTGTACGTCGTCTTCGACCGCGATCCCGCCCTCGGGCCCATGCGTCTGGAGGAGCTGCCCCGGCATCTCGTCGCCGAGGACCTGCCGCGGCTCGGCACCGCCGTGCAGCGGCTGCTCGGCGAGGGCCGGCCCGTCGACCAGCCCTTCCGCATCACCACCGCGCGCGGCGTGCGGCACCTGCGCATCGTCGCGGAGGCGCGGCGGGACGCGGGCGGCTCCCCCATCGAGGTGCACGGTTTCTTCCAGGACCTCAGCGCGCAGCGGGACGCGGAGCTGGCCCTGCGCGAGAGCGAGCGGCACAATCTCGTCCAGCGCGGCATGCTCAAGGCCGAACGAGCCCTCGGCGCCCGTCTCCAGGACACCTTGCTGCCGATCCCCGAGCAGTCGCTCGAACTCGCCGGGCTGCGCGTCGACGTCGCCTACGTCCCCGCCGACCGGGGCCTCAACGTCGGAGGCGACTGGTACTCCGCGATCGAGCTCCCGGACCGCAGCGCGCTGTTCGTCGTCGGAGACGTCGCCGGTCACGGTCTGGCGGCCGTGGGCACCATGGCGCAGCTCCGGTTCACCGCCAAGGGCATGGCCATCACCGGATTGGCCCTCCCTGACGTCCTCGCCGGGCTCAACACCCTCCTCCTCCACACGTCGACCGACGAGCGGGGCGGCACCGCCACGATGGTCATGGGGCGCTACCGTCCCTGGGACCACCGGCTGACCTGGGTGCGTGCCGGTCACCTGCCGCCCCTGCTCGTCCGGAACGGCGAGGCGGTCTTCCTGGCGCAGCCCGACGGGTACCTCCTGGGTGCCGCCCCCGACGCGCGGTACGGGGAGTCCGAGATCACGCTCCTCCCCGGCGATCACCTGCTCCTGTACACGGACGGCCTCGTGGAGGAGCCGGGCGAGAACCTCTCGGAGGGGCTCGACCGCCTCGCCTCCCGCGCCCTGAGCCTCCTGCGGGGGAGCAGCGACGCCATGCTCGCCCGCCCGCTCGCCGCGATGGCCCCCGGGAACCGGGACGACATCTGCGCTCTCGACATCCATCTCCGCTGAGATACATCCCTCTCCGCTGAAAGCCCGCCGCCGGGCGCATGCGCGGCCCCTCCAGGGGTCAGACGCCGTGGGAGGAGAAGCCGTGGCCGTCACGGCACCCGTCGGACCGGCGGGGCATTCCCGCGCCCGGCGCCCGTGCGCGGGGCATTCCCGGGGCCGGCGCCCGTGTCGGCGCCGCCGCCCGGCAGGGAGGGGAAGCGTCCGGACGGCGGCACCGGGCGGCTGCCCGGTCGTACGGCACCCATGCGCGACCGGTGCTCCGGGCATCGGCGGAAAGGTGGCGGTGATGAAGGCCGTGACGTGGCAGGGCCGGCGGAAGGTCTCGTGGGACACCGTGCCGGACCCCGTGATCCAGGAACCCACCGACGTGATCGTACGGATCACGTCGACCGGGCTGTGCGGTTCCGACCTCCATCTCTACGAGGTGCTCGGACCGTTCCTCGACCCGGGTGACGTCCTCGGGCACGAGCCGATGGGGGTGGTCGAGGAGGTGGGGTCCGACGTGCGGCGTCTCGCGCCCGGCGACCGCGTCGTCGTCCCCTTCAACGTCTCGTGCGGCACGTGCGTGATGTGCGCGAGCGGGCTGCACTCGCAGTGCGAGACGACGCAGGTGCGCGCGTACGGCACCGGGGCGGCGCTGTTCGGGTACACCAAGCTGTACGGGCAGGTGCCCGGCGCGCAGGCCGAGTACCTCCGCGTGCCGTTCGGGAACACGCTGCCGATCCCCCTGCCCGAGGGGCCGCCGGACGAGCGTTTCGTGTACCTCTCCGACGTCCTGCCCACGGCGTGGCAGGCCGTGGCGTACGCGGACGTGCCGCCCGGCGGATCGGTCGCGGTCCTCGGCCTCGGCCCGATCGGCGACATGGCCTGCCGGATCGCGCTCCTGCGGGGCGCCGGTCTGGTCATCGGCATCGATCCGGTGCCGGAACGACGCGATCGCGCTTCGGCGCGTGGCGTACTGACGCTGGATCCGTCCGACGACGCCGGAGAGGTCGTCGACCGGGTCCGTGACCTGACGGACGGACGCGGCCCCGACTCGGTGGTCGACGCGGTCGGCATGGAAGCCCACGGGGCACCGATCGCCCGCGGTCTGCACTCGCTCGTCGCCCTCCTCCCCGACGCGCTCGCCCGGCGTATGATGCTCCGGTTCGGCGTGGACCGCCTGTCCGCTCTGCACCTGGCCGTCGAACTCGTGCGCCGTGGCGGGACGGTGTCGCTCTCCGGTGTCTACGGCGGAGCCGCCGACCCGATGCCCCTCCTCGTCATGTTCGACAAGCAGCTACGGCTCCACATGGGCCAGGCGAACGTCCTGCGCTGGATCAGCGACCTGCTTCCGCTCCTCACGGACGACGACCCGCTGGGCGTCGAAGGCTTCGCCACCCATCACCTCCCGCTCTCCGCGGCACCGGACGCCTACGCCATGTTCCAGAGCAAGCAGGACGGCGCGGTGAAGGTCCTCTTCCGGCCGTGAGGCCGTGGGGCCGCGGGGGCCGCGGGGGCCGTCCGCCGGTGAGCATGTCGGGCCGACCGGGCGGACCTGGGCGTCACGCCTCCGGACGTTCCGGCGGGGAGGAGCCCGCGTCGGCCGTCGGGCGGTCCGTTCCGAGGTGGTGGCTCAGCGGGGGTTCCTGGGCGAGCACGGCGCCGATGGTGACGGCGAAGGTGACCGCGGCGCACACCGCGATGAGCCAGGACAGCAGGGTGAGGACCAGGCCCAGCGAGCCGTACTCGTCCAGGGCCCGGTTCATGGCTCCGGGCATGTAGAGGCGGGCGGTGACGCCGAGGACGGTCGTGGCCATGCCGGCCAGGACGGCGCCGGGCAGGAGGGGCAGCCAGGCGACCCGTTTGGCGAGCAGGAGGTGCTGGGTCCACAGCCAGACACCGGTGCTCACCAGGAAGTAGACGGGCACGCCCAGCCACGCGCCGACACCGAAGCCGTTGCGGATGGGGGCCTGGAGGAGCACCACGAGGACGAGTGCGAGCAACCACACCGCCCACCGCCAGGCGGCGATCCTGGTCCCGGCCTTGGGCAGGCGCCAGGCCCGCTCGCACACCCGGGCCATGGCGCGGCTGAAACTCGTCGCCGACACCAGGGCCACGAACGCGCCGACGGCTCCGGTGGTCTCGCGCAGCGCCTCGGCGGTGGACCCGTCCAGGACCTTCTGGAGTTCCTCGTCGGACGGACCGTTCAGCCCGAACATGGCGCGGAGGGACTCGCCCAGTTGGTCGCGCACGCCGAGCGGGGCGAACGCCGCCAGCGCGAACAGCAGGGGCACGGCGGCCAGGAACGCCTGCGCGGCCAGCCGGGTGGCCGCGTCCAGCAGATTCCCGCTCACCAGCCTGGTGGTCACCTCCACGAGCACCGGAAAGCGGTTCTCGGCCCCGGTCCGGATGCTCCGCACCCGGGTCGCCCACGACATCCCGCCTCCCGACCCCCGCCCGACCGATCCAGCCCATTGGAAGCGACCCGCCCCCGCCTGGCGAGTCCGCCGGGGCCGTACGGGGGAACGGGGGCGTCAGCCGTCGGACGCTTTGGGGAACGGAGGGCAGCCGTCGGACGCTCGGGGGGAACGGGTGGGTCAGCCGTCGGCGGCTCCGGCCCGTCACCCGTCGCAGGGCTTCGGCCGTCAGCGCCTCCGGCCCGTCACCCGTCGGAGGGCTTCGGTCGTGTCCCGTCGAGGAGGTCCAGGGCGGCGCGGGCGTCGGCGTCCCCCACTTGGGCGGGGCCGCCGAGCCAGTCGGCCACCGCGGCGAGGTCGGGCCCGTCGGGCTGTGACGGAGCGGGGGACGGGGACGCGGCCTGTGGTCCGGCGGGCTCGGGCGACGCGTCGACGGTCCGCAGCCAGCGTTCGGCCTCGTCGCCGCGGCCCTTGCGCATCAGCGCCGTCGCCAGGTTGAGCTTCGCGGCGGCGTGGCCCTGCTCGGCGGCGCGGCGCCAGAGGAGTTCGGCTCCGTCCCAGTCGCCGCGCTCCGCGAGGACCGCGCCGCAGCTGACGGTCGCGTCGGTGTCGCCCTCGTCGGCGGCCCTGCGCCACCACTGCTCGGCTCCGGCCATGTCGCCGCGCTGGTGCAGCAGGTTCCCGAGATTGTTCATGCCACCGCTGTCTCCCGCCTCGACGGCCTTGCGGTAGTACGTCTCCGCTCCGTCGAGGTCACCGCGCTGCCGGAGCAGGACGCCGAGGTTGACGTACGAGTCGACGTGCCCCGCGGCGACGGCGAGCCGGTAGTGGTGCTCCGCCTCCGCCGTCTCGCCGGCCTCGGCCAGGAGGACGGCCAGGGTGTGGCGGGCCGGCGGGTGTCCGGCGTCGGCGGCGCGCTGGAGGTGGGGGCGTGCCCCTTCGAAGCCGTCCCGGGCGAGGTGCGTCCGGGCGATCCAAAAGAGGACCTCGGGGTCGCCCGAGTCCACGGCCTCGGCGAAGTACGCCCGGGCGCGCTCCAGGTCGCCCTCGTGGGCGTGCAGCACGGCCATGGCCATGCGGACGTGCGGGTGGTCGTCGTCGAGGTGGAGGAGGAGCTGACGGCCCGCCCACTCGACGGCGCTCGACGGCGGCGGGGGTGAGGCGGGTCCGGGAGCCGGGGGCGGGGTCGGCGGGGCCGGTGCGCGTTCCGCCGCCGCACGCAGGGCTCGTGCTTCCTCCAGCGCCTGGCGGGCCATGGCGTTGCCGGTATCGGCGACGGGACGGAAGTAGCGCTCGGCCTCGGCGTAGTCGCCCCGGTCCAGGCGTATCGTGCCCAGGACCACCGAGGCCATCGGGTCGCCGGCCGCACGGGCGCGCTGGAGCCACGCCTCGGCTTCGGTCAGGGCTCCGCGGTTGCCGAGGCCGATGCCGTAGACGGTCATCGCGTGGATGTCGCCCGCCTCCGCGGCCTCCCTCGCCAGGTCCTCCGGGATCCCGAGTCCTCGCGAGTAGGCGGCCTCGACCAGTGCGGCCCTGGTCGGATCGACACCTGCGCGTGCCGCCCTGCCGTTGCCGTCCCCGGCCTTGCCCCTTCTCCTCCACCACCTGCTCATACGACTCCCCCTCCGGCGGAGCGAAGCTTCCTTGACCGCCCGGCGGGCGGGCGGGCGCGCCCGTAACTCACATTTCCCCTAAGGGAGTTACGGCCCTACGTGAATGTACGCCGCCCACAGCGAAGGAGTGGCGGGATACCGGTCGCGTGTCTCCCGGACCGCGTCGTGGAGGGCGTGGGCGGCGCGGGCGGCCACGGGGTGGGGTGCGCCGAGGCCGGCGTACACGCGCGCGGCGATCCGGAGGGACACGGTGTCGTCGATCTCCCACAGGGAGCCGAGGACATGGCGGAATCCGGCGAGGTGGAGGCCGCCCGCGAGGTGGAGCGCCTCGTCCATGGCGGTGAAGCCGCTCCTGGCGGTCGTGCAGGCGGACAGGTAGGCCAGCTCGGCCGACGGCAGGTCGAGGCGGGCCAGGGCGGCCACGGTGAGGGGGTGGTCGAGGTGGTCGTGCACGAGCAGCCGGCTGCCGGAGGCCGTGGCGGGTTCGGCGGCGCCGTGTCCGCAGAAGTGGAGCCAGGTGTGGTCGCCGAGGGCCGTGACCACGGCGTCGCGGGTGGCGTCCGCTCCGGCGATCAGGCGGGCGCCGGTCAGCATTCCGGCGACCGCGGTCGCCTCCTCGGCCGCCCCGGGGAGGGGCCGCGCCGCGGGCGCCTCGGGTACGGCGACGACCAGGAACGACGGGGCGGGTGGCGTGTCCGCCGGGCGACGGCTCTGCGCGAGCGCGCGAACGGTGGGGGCGTAGGACGAGACGGTCCGGTCGAGCACCGTGCGCCCGGCGCCTTCGCCGTGGTGTCCGGCGGCGTGCAGCGGGAGGAAGGCCAGCGGTCCGGTGGGGATCCACCAGACGCGCGGCGGGCGGGCTCCGGCCGGGCCGGTGAGGCCCAGGGCGTCGAGTACGGGGCCGGTCACGGTGTCCCACAGCCAGGCGAGGTGCCCGTCGAGTTCCTCCTCTCCGGACAGCCGGGCCATGAGGTCGGTGTCGTCGGGGTTCTGGAGCCGGTCGAGGACGGCGAGGAAGGACGTCGTCCGGGCGAGCACGTCGGGCAGGGTGAGATCGGGAAGCGGGACGACCCGCAGGCCGTCGGCGGTGAGGGCCAGCGCGTCGCAGCGGAAGCGGCTGACGTTGACGAGGACGACGGGACCGTCCGCGGCCTGCGGCAGCAGTCGCGCCGGGTGCGGGGGGCGCATGAAGTCCTCGAAGCCGCCCCGTGCGCGGACGTGCCCCACGAGCCGGTCCCATTCCGCCGCCCACTCGTGCCGCCGGTCGGACGGCGACGCCTCCGGGTCCGCGTCGAGCCGGGCGCGCAGCCACGCGAGGCGGTCGGCGGACTCCGGTGCGTGGGCGCGGAGTCGGGCGAGTTCGTCGTGGTGCTTCAGGCCCTGGCCGAGCAGGACTCCGCGCCCCAGCTCCAGCAGGGCGAGCGCGCCGCCCGCGTCGCCGGCGGTCAGGGCGCAGGCGGCGGCGTCGCTCGCCAGGCCCTGGGTGTCGGCGAGCGCCTGCTCGGCGTCGGCGGGCGCCAGGTGGCGGGGGACGAGGGCGGGCAGCTGGGCGACGGCCTGTCCGTACGCGGTCGAGGCCTCCTCCGGGGATCCCGCCTCCATGGCCCCGCGTGCCCAGGCATGGGCCGCCCGCAGGCGCAGACGGGGAGGGGCAGCGGGATGGAAGGCCGCGGTGCGCAGTTCGGCCGCGGCGGCCGTCCGGTCGCGGGGGCCGAGCAGCAGGCCGAGCTGGTACCGGACGAAGGCCTGCTGGACGTGCTCGGGCGGCAGCGCGGCGGAGGCGGCGCGCAGGAGGCTTTCCGCGCGCCGCGCGTCGCCGTCCTCGCCCGTCCGTTCGTGCCGTTCGGTGAGGGCGGAGGCCAGGTTGAGCAGAGCGGCCGTCCGGGACCCGTCGTCTCCCTCCGGCGGGTCCCCGGTAGGGAGGGAGGCCGCGACCTCCAGCGCCTCGACTCGTGCCTCGAAGTCCGCTTCACGGCCGCCGAGTTCGTACCGGGCTCGCAGGGCGTTCGCCAGACCCTGCTGGAAGAGGCCGTGGTCGTGGTGGTCCGCCGGCGTGAGGGCGACGGCCTCCCGGTGCACGGCGACGGCCTCTTCGAGGTCCGCCGGGTCACGGGTGCGTTCGTGGCGACGCCGCAGGGCGAGACCCAGGTTGTACAGCCTGCCCGCGCGGTCGACCTCGCCGCCGGCCTCGACGGCCGCGCGCGCCACCCGTACCGCTTCGAGTACGTCGTCGAGGCCTCCCCCGTGGTCGTGGCGCTCGCGCAGGGCCGCGGCGAGGGTCGAGAGGATCCACGCGCGGTCGGGGTGTCCGCCGCCCGCCGTGGACTCGGCCTCGCGCAGTGCGGTGACGGCGTCGTCGAGGTCCCGCGGGCTCCCCTCGCGTACGTACCGCAGGCGCAGGGACACTCCCCGCAGGGCGAGGGCGGTCGCCCGCAGCGGGCGGAGCCGCTCCGGGATGACGTCGACCGCGACCTCGGACGCCTGGATCGCCTGCTCCAACAGCGCCGGGTCCTGGTCGCGTTGGGCCGCGGCGACGCGGTCGGAGGCCTCCCGGTACACGGTGGCCACCCGCCCGTCCTCCTGTGCGTCCACGGTGTCCGTCGGCGCCTCGGGGCCGGCGATCCGGTCCAGGGCCGCCGCGACGGCCGCGTCCTCGCGCCCCGCCTCCGGCCCCAGCACGAGACTCCGGCAGCGGTGCAGGTCGGCGATGGCCCGTACGGCCTCCGGATCGGCCGAGGGGTCGGCCACCAGGGCCATCAACTCCCGTGTCCACCTCATCGCCTGGGGATCGAGAACCGCCGCACGGTCCATCGTCGACCGGTACAGGAGCACGCGAGCGGCCAGGGCCCGCACCAGAACGTCCCGCCTCACTGGGGTCACAGGAGTTACCGTACTGAGGGCTTCGGCGTCGATCGAGGGGGCGGCGGGATGACGGGGGACGAATCCGTACGGCTCGCGCGACTGTGCGAGCAGCTCACCGTGATACGGCGCGTCGCGGACCACCGCGGAGCGTCGGCGGATCTGGATGCCGCGCTCGCGGACTTCCGGGCGAGCGGCGAAGCCGGCCGACTCGTCGCCCGTACGGACGAGTTGCTTCGCACCTGGGGTGTCGCCCGGGGCCTCGGGGAGCACCGCTCGCCCGGCGGGAGCGTCCTCCCCCGTCTCGGCGGCGGGCATCCCGTGCAGGAGGCCCTGGTGTGTCCGACCGGCCGGTGCGACCGGGTGCTCCTCGAAGGCGACGGCACGTGCGACGTGTTCGCCGCGCCGCTGCGGCTCGTGAGGCTGTGAGCGATGTCCGCCTTCCTCACGACTCTGGGCGGCAAACTCGCCGACGCCTGGCTCTCGTTGCTCGTACTGCCCGGCCTGCTCTACCTCGCCGTGGCGTCCGCGGGCTCGATCCTCGGACACGGGCACGCCACCGACCACACCCGGATCGTCGACCGCGTCGACGCCCTCGCCGAGGGCCCGACGGCCCACTCCCCCGGCTCCGTGGTCCTCATCGCGACGCTCGTCCTGGTGGCCTCCGCCGGCGTCAGCCGCCTGGCCGCCGCCCTCGCCGGCGGCGTCGAACGGCTCTGGCTCGGCGACTGGCCCTTCCCGCTGCGTCCGGCCGCCCGCGCCCTCACCCGGCGCCGCGCGCGACGCTGGAGCGCCGCCGACGCCCGGTACCGGCGGGCGCTGACCGCCAGGGTCCTGCGCGTCGCCGCCGCCACGGCCGACGATCACGTCCCGGACACCTCGGACGGGGCCGCGGTGGGCCTCCTCACCCTCGACGGACCGGCGCCGAGCCCCCGCCAGGACCACGCCGACGGCGACAGCGACAGCCACAGCGACAGCGACAGCGACAGCGACAGCGACACGATCGGCCTCAACGAGGAGCGCAACCGCATCGCCCTCACCCGCCCGACCCGCCCCACCTGGATGGGCGACCGGCTGGTCGCCGTCGACACCCGCGTCCACCAGGCCTACCGGATCGACCTGACCACCGCCTGGCCCAGGCTGTGGCTCCTTCTCCCCGACACGACCCATGCCGAAATCCGGTCCGCGCGGGCCGCCCTGACCACGGCCGCACGCCGCGCGGGCTGGGGCCTGCTGTACGTGCTGCCCGCCCTCTGGTGGTGGCCCGCGTTCGTGATCGCCGCCGTCATGTGGGCGTCGGCATGGCGCCAAGGCCGCTTGGCCGTAGACGAGTTCGCCGATCTCGTCGAGTCGGCCGTGGACCTCCACGGCCGCGATCTCGCCACGGCTCTCGGCATCCCCTGCGAGGAGCGGCTCACCGCCGCCGAGGGCCTGGAGATCACCCGCGCTCTCCGCAAGGGGGTCTGACACCGCCGCGCCGCGTGGTGCCGGGCCGAAACGCCGTTTCCCCGAGTACGAGCGTACGGCCGACGACGCCGGCAGCAAGCGGGCCGCCGAGCACGACCTCGACGCCCGCGAAAGCGTCGCGCGTCCCTGGGTCACTCAGTCGGGGGGAGATTCCAAGGGCGTCCGGCCGCCGGAACCCCCTTGCTCCGCCTTCCCTGTCGGGCGCTCGCCCGCCTCGGCCGACGCCACTTCCTCGGTCTCGACGGCCGGCGGCCGGCCGGGGGACGCGTACCCCTGGTCCAGCATGTCGTCGAGCTCCTCGACGGCGATCGAGTCCATCAGGGCGCGCTCGCGGTCCTCGGCCGAACGCTCCGGCCCGGCCGCGTCGTCGGGCCTCCGCTCCCCACGTGACATGGCGCGCCTCCTCTCGTCGCGTTGCCGCGACTACCCGCTCCGCGCGCCGTGACACGCGTGGTGCCTTCCGGATGCGCGGCGTTGGGGCGCGGCGGACAATGAGAGGGCAAGGGGGATCGACGTCAGGAGCACCCGACATGGGCCGGGAGCGCGACGAACAGCGTAAGCGCGAGGGGCGGGCGCGACACGACGTCCGTCTCCCCGGATTCGTCCGAGAGGACGAGATCGGCCTCGGCGACCTGGTGAGCCGGGCCACGAGCGCCGCGGGCGTGAGCCCGTGCGGCGGATGTGCCCGCCGGGCCCGGCGGATGAACGAATGGGTCACCTTCTCCAAGCGGCACCGCTGACGCACGCGGCCCGCCGACGACGGGACACCGGGAGCCACTCATGAGCGACGACACCGTCATGCCCGAGGCGGCGACGGCAGCGCTACCGGCCGCCGAAACGCCCCACGAACACCGCCCTTCCTTCGTCTTCGCCATCGGGCAGATCCACGCCCGGTTCCGCGACCCCGGAGTCGAGCAGGAGTTCAACCAGGTCGTGTCGGCGACGGACACCACCGGACTCACGACGGACGAGGTCCTCCGGGATGTGCTCGCCCGGCCCGAAAACCGTTATCTGGCCCGGCAGATGCAGTACGTCCTCACGATCCAGGGCGTGGACACCTACGACGTCGTACCGAGCTACTCGGGCGACTACGACAAGCTGGTCGAGGCCCTCCGGTCCGTCCCCACCGCGCTCGATCTCGATGTGGTGGTCGGGGTGCGCGGCCATGCGGAGGGATCATCGTGCACCGGGCTCGTCCTGCCGGTCGTGGAGTTCCACCAGCTCTACTCATTCGACCGCCGGTCGCTGTTCAAAGCGATAAAGAAGCCGGACGGCATGTCGACCAAACGCTTCCGGGCGGTCGCCGACGAGGTGCTGACCAAGATCCTCCAGATCACGGAGAACTCGGGCGGCACTCCCGCGGACCGCGCCGCGAACTTCGTGGCCTGCCGGTACGCGGCCGTGTACCTGAGGACCTTCGAGGCGTTCGCCTCCGACTACGCGCTGACGGCGATCACCGTCCGCCCGGCGGCGGTCGGCGGTGACGAGGGCGTCATGTCCTTCACCCTGACCTACACCAGTCGCACCACCGACCTCACGGAGCGCTACTCCGTCCAGGTCTCCACCCAGTACATGAACCCCTATCTGCTGACCCGGCTCACGCCGAGCCTGTGAGGTGAGGTGAGCGCGGTGACGATTCCCGGATTCACCGCCGAATCGAGTGTGCGCGGCGCCTACGGGGTCTTCCCCGCCCAGGGCGACTACGCCACCTGCTCGTTCGAGTGCGGGCACGACTGCACCAGAGCGTGCAAGCACTCCTCGGACCGCCAGTGCTGGCAGAAGTGCAAGAACCGCTGCATGAGGGTCTGCCAGTGCACTCCGACGTGCACCACGAGGACGTACTGCGACGACTACGGAACGACCAAGGCGGTCGAGACCTGCACGGACTGCGAGGGGAACAAGACGACATCGGCTCCGGTGACGATCAAGCCCACATGCCCTTGACCGGCGCCCTGGTGGATCCGGCCCGTCTGTCCGCCCTCACGGCACGCACCACCGGACGCCCCGACATCGTGGTCGGTGTGGTCGACGGAGTCGTCGACCCCGGCCACCCGGATCTGGCACTCCAGCCCCTGCGGTTGGTCGGCGCCCGGGTCCCCGCCGGGGACCCGGGCGCCTTCGCGGGTCACGGGACCCTCGTCGTGTCCGCGCTCGGCGCCCGGCCCACCGCGACCACGTCCGGCCTCTGCCCGGGCTGTTCCTTCGTCGTACGTCCCGTCCCGGGGCTGGACGTCCCTCCCGCCACGCCCGCCGACCTGGCCGGCGCGCTGGTGGACGTCGTCGCCGCCGGTGCCCGGGTGGTCAATCTGAGTGTGGCGCTCGAACGGCTCCCGTCCGCGGGCACCGCGGACGACCCCGGTGTCCGCGTGCTGCTCGACGCCGTCGAACTGGCCTGTCGCCGTGGGGTTCTGGTGGTGGCCGCGGCGGGCAACGACGGCGAGATCGGCGGCTCCCCGCTGGTCCGCCACCCCTGGGTGATCCCGGTGGTCGCGTGCGACGACGCGGGGCGGCTCCTGCCGACATCGACGCTGGGCCGGGCGATCGGCCGCCGCGGTCTGACGGCACCGGCACTCCCCCGCGGCTTCACCGCCAACGGTGGCGCCGTCCGCGCACTCACCGGCACCAGTGCCGCCGCGCCCGTCGTCACCGGAGCCGTGGCGCTGCTGTGGTCCCTCTTCCCGGGGGCCTCCGCGGAAGCGGTACGGGACTCGATCACCAGGCCCCGGCCCCCGGCCCGCCGTATGTCGGTGGTCCCTCCCCTGCTCGACGCGGCGTACGCGTACGACGTACTGCGTGAAGCAGACGTCGGATGAAGCAAGCGTCGGATGGCAGGCTTCGGATGAAGGCGCATGCCGGCTGACGCCGGTGTCGGATCCGACGCCGAGCCGGCTGCGGCCGATGTCAGAGGGGAGCCGATGTCAGACGGGGATCGTGTCGAGGTACGAGATGCGGCTCGTCGTCTTGCCGGGTTCCGGGCTGTCGGGGAGCACGTCGTACTCCCGTACCACCACGCGCATCGGCCGGACCCCGACGGCCACCGGAAGCTTGACCTTCTGTGTCCATACGGCGACCGGCCCGCTCCCCGGCTCGCGGTTCATCCGCACCGGCGGCGTGGCTTCGACTTCCATCCAGCCGGCGTCGTCGGGCAGCAGCGGGGTGCGGAACTGCACGCTCACCTTGAACTCGGACGACAGGCCGTCCAGTCCGGTCGGCGGAGCCGCTGCCACGACCGACACCTTCACCGGCGAACCCTCCGCCGTGCCGCCGACCTCGATCCTGGCCCGCCGGTACGCGGGGAGCTGGACCCAGCCCGCGTCGACGACGGGGGACGCCCGCAGGTCCTCGGGGGTCGTCAGCGAGTCGGGCTGGAGCCGGACCACCATCAGATGGACGAAGGGCTGGTAGAGGGTGTCCGCCTTGAACCGGACGTCCGCGTACCACAAGCGCCGCTGTCGGTCGTACTCGACGGGGAAGCCGAGGGCATGGCCCTGGGCGAGGCGTACGTCGACCGCGCGTTCGTCGAGGTACTCCGGGGTGGGGTACGCCATGGCGGGCGCGCCCGCGCTGTCCCTGATCGGGTCACGGCCCCAGGCGGTGGCCCAGTCCCGTGCGCCGGACAGGTCGATGTCGGTCGTGGGGTCGACGACCCGGACCCCGAGGAGTTCGCCCTCCCCGGTGAGGTACCAGGGCCGCTTGAGGTGGATGCGGACCGTGCCCTCCTTGCGGACGCTGGTCGTGATGTTGCCCGTGGTGGTCCGCTGCCAGGTGAAGGCGGGCAGCACCGAGTGCACCACGGGCGCCGGAGCCCGTACGGTCGACGGCACGTGGAGCGTGACCGGCGGACCGGCGCGGGTGACGGGGGGCACGACGTACGAGACCTCGACCTTCCCTCCGTTGGCGATCGCGCCGCCGGCGATCCTGGCGACCTCGCCCGTGCCGTCGTACACGGTCACGTCCGTGCCGACGCGGTATGTGGTCCCGGTCCCCTTCGGGGTCCCGTCCGCATTGAGCTCCTGGGCGAGGGCGGCCCGGACGACGACCGTGCCCGGGACGAAGGCCTGGGCGATCTTCTCGCGGTTCTCGCCGCTGAGGGGGACCGTACGACGCTGCGTGAAGTACGGCACGAAGCGCGACGCGCCGATGGGCGTGTACGTGACGACCCGGTGGCGGGTGTCCCCGGGGTCGTGGCGGCTCCGGAACGGCATCTTCGTCAGCACGGGGCCGCCTGGGGCTCCGAGGGAGTCGGTCTCCGGGCGGAGCACGGCCGACGCCGGCGAGGTCACCGGACCGTCGCCGGTCAGGTCGGAGTACTCCGTCCACGACGCCACGGTGTGCACGGCGAGGGTGGAGGCGCCGTGGACGGCCATCGCCGCCTCGTCGAAGGCGTACACGGTCTGTGCGGGCTGCCGGATGACCCTCGGCCCCGCGAAGGTCGGCGGGGTGACGGGGCATCGGACGGCGTGGACCAGGGTCAGCCCCGTCGCCGGAGTGAGCTGCCCGATCCGTCCCGCGAGGACGGCGTTGAGGGCGGCCTGGTAGTCGGTGGGCGACAGGGCGGAGATCGTGTCGTCCCGCTCGCTGCTCCCGGCGAGCCCGAACCGGTCGGTTGCGGTGCTCGCCGCGTCCGCGAGCAGGTCGTGGACATCGGATTCGGGGCCTTCGTCGAGGGCACGTCCGACCGCTCCGGTCCCGGTGGCGTCGGCGGTGGCGTATCCCGCGCCGTCTCCGCTGTCCGGGCGGTCGTCCGCGTCGGCTTCCGGGTCGCCTTCCGGTGCTTCGGCCGCCCTCGCCCGCTCGGCGTACCACCGCCACTGGCCCAGCAGGTCCTCGTCGCCCGGTGCCAGCACCGAGCTCAGTGAGGCGGGGAAGGACGCGGCAGGGTGCAGCTTCACCCGGATCGTCCGGGCGACGGTGTCGACGACGGCCGTGGACTGGGTGCTCGCGATCGGTCCGGCCTCGACGATCAGCCGCATCGGCAGCCGCTGGTACCAGCCGGCGCCTTCGGAGGGCCAGGTGGCGACCAGCTCGGGGGTGCCGGGTACGCCTCGCAGGGCCGGGCCCCGGCCCAACGGGTCCGGCAGCCAGGGTCGTTCGACCGTGTTGGTGTCCTGGTACGGGCTGCCGCCCGCTCCCGGGTCCGGGGTGCCGGTGACCTTCCCGCCGTCGTACTTCGTCAGCAGCGCGTGGACGGCCGGGTCGGGACGGTGTCCGGCCGCGAGGTCGAGCACCCCGTGCCGTTCCGCCAGTTCCACGGAGGCCTTCGGCGGGAGCAGATGCCGTTCGCAGGTGGGTCCGGTGACGATGGCGGCCGGATTGGCGTTGTCGGTCCGGACGACGAGGTCGACCGGGGATTCGCCTGCGGTGACGGGACGGCGGAGCACCAGGACGGGCGCGGGCACGGGGTCGTAGCGGGAGAACCTCAGGGGAACGGTGGCCGGTTCGCCGGCCACGGGGGCGACGGTGAAGGGGGTGCTGCGGCCCGCGAGGTCGACCAGGCGGGCGCGGAAGCGGTAGGTGCGGCCGAAGCGGAGGGGCGGCAGGGTGCCGGCGGGGCTGTCGACGTCGGCGGTGAAGGGCAGGGCGGTGTCGGTCTGGGGGCCGGGGTCGGTCAGCTTGCTGTCGACGCCGATGGTCTTTCCGGGGGGTTCTGTGACCAGGCTCCAGTTGTTCCAGCGGAAGATGGCCTGGGTGAGGCATCCCGTCTCGTTGCCCCTCAGGTCGGCGCCCAGGGTGACGGCGTCGGTGACGGAGCCCTCGTCCGCGATGGGAACGGTCCCGTAGCCGACGACGCTGTACGTCCCCTTGCGGCTGCACAGGGGGAACCAGCGTTTCGATCCCGCGTCGTAGACGTCCACCCGGATGCCCTGCTGGACGGTGGACGCGTTCAAGGTCTTCTTGTCGCCCTGGCCGCCCTCCATGAGGTCCTTGTCGATGTCCGCGACGGTGGCGCAGATGTTCTGGAAGGTGACCTGGCGGTTCGCCTCGGCGACGAAGATGCCTGCGGATCGCAGTGCGGGGGGCTTGGTCTCCGGCGCTGGTTCGTCTCGGGGCAAGGACCCCAGGGCCTGGGCGTAGTTCTGCAGGGCGAGTCCGCCCGCGTCGAGATCCACGTCGATCGGTGTGTAGACGCTGGTGTCGTTCAGCGGCAGGAAGGGGGAGGCCGCGGTCTTGTCGGGTCGGGCGAGGGTGAGCTTCCCGTTGCGGGCGACACACCGGGTCAGTGGACGGTAGTGGTGGATGAAGTCGATGGTGGTCGGTGACGCCTGGATGGTGACGGGCGCGTTCAGGTGCGTGGGCAGCGTGATGGTGTAGCGGCGGACGAGTCCGAGGGGGATCATCAGCGTCGGATGGTCGGCGAGCGCGGCGAGCAGGGCGTGGAATTCGTGCAGGTTGGGCGTGCCGGTTCCCCTGCGGGCGAGGTCGCGGGTGGTCGGCGCCATGGGGCTGTGGAACTCCGCGAGCCGGGCCCAGCCTTCCGGGTCGTGGGGGTCGGCGTCCTCGACGGCGCCGGTACGCAGCAGTTCGCGGCGGAGTGCCTCCATGTCGGGGTCCGGGCCGTCGGGGGCTCCGACCCGCTGGACGAGCCGTTCGACGGTGTCCCACTCGGATCGGCCGGGCCCTTCCGCGGGGGCGTACGGATTGTGGTCACGGTGCCGGGCGGCGTCGACTGAACCGGCGAGCCAGCGGACGTACACGTCGGCGAGGGCGGCTCCCACTCTCGCGGCGGGGTAGGACCTGACGGGGTCTGTCATCGCGTGCTCGGCGAACACGAAGGGTTGGACGAGGAGCGACCCGGGGAACAGCGCCTTCCAGAGCGTGGCGTTCGGGGCGCCGTCGAGGGGCGTGGCTTCGGGGCTGCTGGAGGTGTGGTCGTCTTTCATGACGATCACCCTCAACGGATGGAAGGAGAAGGTGGGGAAGGCGGCGATCTCGGCGTAGCGGGAGAGCGGGAGGACGGCGCTGCCGGGCGGATTGCCCTCGTCGTTCGAAAGCCGGATGCTGAGGACGAGGGACAGCTGGGTCGTCCCTGGTGCGGTCTGGGGAGCGGCCGGGTCGGGCAGCAGGGTCCACACCAGCGTCTGCTTGGTCATGACACGTCCTCAAGGGCGGCGAAGGCGGCGCACCTCTCGCTCCATGCGCTCTGGGTGGGGAAGGCATCGCTGTAGAGGGGGTCTCCACCACCGCCGAACCGGCGCTCCAGCGACATGCTGACGGACTGGGAGAAGAAGGCGACGCGTACGCGGACGGTGACGCTTGCGGAGCCGACGATGTCCGTGCGTGTCGGGCCGTTCTGGATCGCCGGGTTCTTGGGGACTTCGGCGGTCTCCAGCGTGAGGTAGAACTCGACGGAGACGGTGATGATGCCGAGGATGTCGAGGGCGCCGACGGCTCGCATGAAGCCCTTCAGCAGGCTCGCGCCGTCCTCGAGCTTGAGATACACCCCGGCGGTGATGGCGACCGAGCCGCTGGCGACGCCCAGGTCGAGGGCGGCGGCGGCGCCGAACTCCAGCTGGGCTTCCAGGACGGTGACCCGGCCGGATTCGACGGTGAGGGAGAAGGATCCGCCGCCGCCGAGGAGGGAGACCGTGACGAGGAAGGGGTGGTCGCGGGAGGAGACGGTGAACGTGGTGCGGACGGGTGCTCCGTCGAACGGGAGCCGTACGGTGACGGACAGAGCGAGGTTCTGGAGCAGGAACACCCCGGCACTGACGGTCGGTACGGCGAGTCCGTAGCCGACCTCGACTCCTTTCGGGTCCACGGTGACGCGGGGCCCGTTGGCGGGTGACGGCAGGAATTCGCGGAGCTTGTTCAGGAAGCGGAGGTCTCCGTCGAAGCCCACGTCGCCGATCTTGACGTCGAGGTCGGGGGTGGTGCCCGGTTTGCCGGTGAAGGCGATCCGCCGGAACCCGACGGAGAGGATCTTCGCGAAGCTCAGCTTGAAGTCCCGCAACTCGCCCCGGACTTCGGCCGTCGCCGGGGAGCCGTCGTAGCGGGCGACACTGACGGACCTGATGTCGAGGCTGTCGGACCGCGTCGTCGTCAGCGGACCGAGGGTCATCACCCTGATCTTGGGGCGCCAGGTCATCTCGGTCCGGACGGCGGTCGGCGACCCGCCACCGGCGTGATCGACGATGGTGATGATCGTCGGAGCGCCGGTGCCGTCGCCCGTGCCGACGCCTCCGGGTTCGATCAGCTTCGTCAGATCGATCACTCCGAGCAGTCGGGTGGGCAGATCTCCGGGGCCGGCGGGAGGGCTGAAGTACGCGCTCGGGTCGAACTTCCCGGCAGCGGCGGTGTCCAGTTTCCCACCGACGAGACCGGATGCGGTGGAGAGCCCGCTCACCGGCAGCGCGAGGGCGGCGACGGCTCCGGAGCTGGCGGGGGGTGGTTTGAAGTCGGTGGGCTTCGGCAGGATGCTCGCGTACACCTGGTGGGAGGCGGCGAGGCCGCCGGTCACGTACGCGTCGTACAGCTTGAGCTGGTGGACGGTGCCGGTGACGGCGCCCGGCGCGGCGGCGCTGACGCCGGCGGCCGGCGGTGGCGCGAGCGCGTCGAGGGCCGGGACCCGGGCGCCGACGGACACCAGCCGGGGGTGTGCGGCCGGCCGGCCTGCCTCCTTGAGCTGGGCGGGGGATGCCTGCGACCGCTGGGCGCCGACCCGTAGTTCGGCGATGTCGAGCGTGGACTTCTCCTCGGTCGTGCCGCTGCCGGGGGCGAGTTCGAGGCGGCCCGTGGCGTTCAGGGTCAGGGTGTTGGCCTTGCTCTCGCACGCGGCGACGGCGGCGGTCAGGTCGCCGTAGGCGGAATCGCCCCGGATGAAGAGAAGAGGTGCGGTGAAGTGGACGCGGTGGCCGAGCCGGTCGTCGGCGCTCAGGGCGAAGAGCAGCTCCGAGGCGGGGTCGTCGGCGCGGTTCAACCAGTAGCCGAGCGTGGGCACGTCGGCCCCTTTGGCGGTCTTCGTGTCGGTCGGCCGGTCGATCCGGACCCGGACGAAGGGGAACGCCCGGCCGCCGTTGGGGAGGGCGGCGACGCCTTCGTAGCTGATCTCGGGCTTCAGGACGGTCAGCCGGATGTCCTGGACGAGTCCGAGGTCGAGCCGTCGTTCGGTGCGGGTGGTGATCTGGACGGGGAACCCGAACGGCAGCAGGAACCCGCGTTCGACGACGTTGACGAAGATGTCACGGCCGCCCGTCGAGCGGTGGCGGTACATCGTGATGCCCGGCCCGTCCCAGTCCCCGGCGAGGTCGACGTGGGCGCCGAGCGCGGAGAGGACGAGCCCGTTGGCGGTCACGGAGCGGAGCTTGCTGGCTTTGTGGATCTGGTCCCGGTGGGCGTCGGAGAGGGAACTGGCGAAGGGCTGCCCGACCCGGGGGGACGCGACGCCCACCAGGTCCACGGGGCCGCCCTCGTACGGCCGTGCGGCCGCGGGGGCGATCCGGGTGTGCCAGATGCCGGTGGCCCCGGAACTGCCCGTGACGGGGGCGGTCGCATGCCGCCACGCCAGGTCGGCGGTGGCGGGCCCGAGGAAGAGACCCCACACGCATTCGAGGACGGTGCCCGCCTGAGCGGCCTGGAGCGCGGCCCAGGACAGCAGCCCCTCCGCGGTGAACGGCACGGTCGTCCCCGGAAGGACGCGCAGGGCGACGGTGCTCTCGCCGGAGTACCGCACCCGCTTGGTGCTTTCCGTCGCCGCCGACAGGAGGGTGGCCTGCTCCAGGACGGACTGCGGCGGGAAGTGGGCGGTGATCGTTCCCGCGGTGCCGGGCGTAGTGGGTCCGAGGACGACGGCGCCCGCCGTACCCGAGCGGGAGATGTTGGAGAAGGTGAAGTCCAGGACGACCATGTCCTCACGACGGAGGAGGGTGACGGGGCTTCCGTCCATCGGTGTCCCCGAGGTCGCGGCGCACATCGGCACCAGCTCCCGTGATCATCTGATCTGCGATCTGTGGAACCTCGCCGGGCGATGCATCCCCCTCTTTTCAGTATTTCATCGTCAGCAAGGGCCTGCCAGCGGGCAGATGACCGATCGGTAGATGCCCCGTCAACCATCGGAATCCGGATACGGACGGTAGTCACGTTTGCCTGTCAGGTCCTCGGCGAGGAGCATGGATTGCAGGCAGTGCAAAGGAGTTGACGCCTTCGAGGAGGCGCACCATGGGAGCGAAGGTCTATTTCATCAAGGCCGGCCATTACGCACGCTACAAGCTGGACCCGGACCCCGGCACCGTCGAGTACGTGAAGCCCATCGCGACGAACTGGGGCAGCATGGCCGCGCGTGGTTTCGCCGATGGGCTCGATGCCGCCGTGAACGACGGCTCGGGATTCGTCTACTTCTACAAGGGAGGGAAATACGTCCGCTACAGCATCGCGGCGAACAACATCGTCGACCTGGCGGGCGAGCCCCCTTACCCGTGGCCCATCACCCACGGATGGACGACCGACCTCACGGGTACCGGGTTCGAGAACTACATCGACGGCGCCCTCGACGTGGGGGACGGAACGTGTTGGTTCTTCCACGACAGCGAATGCCTGCGGCTTTCCGTCCCGGCCGGGATCATCAAGGGTCCGGACAAGATCTCGACCCTCGTACCGAGCCTCGCCGACGCGGGATTCGGATCCGACATAGACGACGCCGTCCGTCTTCCCAACGGGAAGGCATACATCTTCAAGGGCGACCAGTACGTGCGCGCCGATCCTGTCACTCTCGCCGTGGACAGCGACTACCCCCTGACGACCGGCGTGTACTGGAAGGGCTTCACGTCACTGTTCACCGCGAGGGACTTCGACGCGGTGTGGATCAACCCGGCTTGAGGGCGGGAGCAGTTCCGGGCCGGCCCGGCGGTACGCCTCCCCTGGAACGGCCCGGGCCTCGACGCACGAGGCCCGGGCCGGTCACTCAGGGGATGACTGGCGCGTCAGGTCAGCGATTGGGCTCCTGCATGGTCACGCAGTGGGCTCCGCCGCCGCCGTTGCCGTAGAGGTTGTCGAGGTTGAGCTGGACGACGGGTCGGCCGTAGGCGGCGGAGATGGCCGCCTTGGCCGCGGCGTCCTTGGCGGTGTCGCCGAACTGCGTGGTGATGATGGCCGAGTTGGTCACCGTCCAGTTCATGTAGGAGCTGAGGAAGTCCGCCTGCTTGCCCGCGGAGATGCGGGGCAGGGTGTCGGGGCCCTCGATGGTCAGGACCTGGAGGCGGCGGCCCTTGGCGTCGGTCGCGTTGACCAGGGTGTTGTACATGGCCTGGGCGTTGGCGGTCCACACGTCGGGGCGTACGGCGCCGGCCAGCTGCACCATCACCACACCGGGCTTGATGTAGCGGGCGGTGCCGTCGATGTGGCCGTCGGTGACGTCCTGCCCCTTCACGCCGGGCAGCCAGATCATCTTCTGGGCGCCGAAGCGGGCGAGCAGTTCGGCCTCGATCTGGCTGCGCGTCTTGCCGGGATTGCGGTTGCTGTTCACCCAGCAGCTCTCGGTCGCCATCAGCGTGCCGTCGCCGTCGTACTCGACGCCGCCGCCCTCGCCGATCACGGACGCCTTGGCGAAGGGGACGCCCGCGTAGGAGGCGACCCGTCCGGCCACGAGGCGGTCCTTGTCGTAGGCGGAGTAGGGGAGGCCGTAGAAGGTGGTGGCGTTCTCGCCCCAGGCGTTGAAGTTCAGGCCGATGGAGTCGAGGCCGCCGGCCCCGTCGACGCGGAACAGCGGGCCGGTGTCCCGCATCCAGCAGTCCGACACCGGGATGGAGCTGATCACGGTGACGGTGGATCCGCACGCCGTCCTGGCCTGCGAGGCGGCCGAGGAGCCGTCCGCGCACATGATCACCGGTTCGTACTTGGCGACCTCCTTGGCCAGCTTGGCGATGTCGGCCTGGATCTTGGACAGCAGGTTGCCCCAGATCGTGTAGCTGGACGGCCAGGCCATCCAGGTCCGCTTGTGCGGGGCGTCCTCGCCCGGGACGCGCCAGGAGGCGGCCATGGCCGGCTGGATGCCGCCGAGGACGGGTCCCACCGCCAGGGCGGCGGCTGCCGCTCCGGTCCGGGCCAGGAGGGATCTGCGGCTGATGCCGGGGCGTTCGCCGTCGTGCTCTGTGTTCACGTGGTGCTCCTTCTCGCAAAGGTTCTGTACGTGCAGGCGCGTGTGCTCAGTGCAGGCGGTCCAGCAGCCCCTCCTCCCGGACCATCCGGCGTTCGGTGGTCAGATCGAGGCTTCGGGCGAAGGCCCAGTAGAGGGCGCCCGCCACCGGCAGGCCGACGAAGACCGAGCAGTCGACGCCGCCGAGGATCTTGGCCACGGGTCCGACGAAGAGGCCCGTGATGACCATGAACGGGGCCATGCAGGCCAGGCCGATCACGTAGGCGAGGTTTCCGCGCCAGCCCCATCGGCCGTAGATGCCGTTCGGGTTGAAGATCTCCTTGACGACGTACTGGCCGCGTCGCACGAAGAAGAAGTCGACCAGGTTGATGGCCGTCCACGGGATGAACAGGTAGGTCAGGACCACGACGACGTTCGCGAAGAACCAGTTGAACTGGTCGATGCCGACGAGGGTGGAGACCGTCCCGACGGCCACCAGCATGATGCCGATGGTGGCGACGCGGATCGAGCGCGTCGGCTTGACCGGGCGGAACGAGTCGACGATCGAGATCATGGTGAGGCTGCCGCCGTACTGGTTGATCGCCATGATGGAGAGCAGTCCCACGAGGAGGACGATCACCGCGATCGTGCCGAAGCCGTCGAACAGCCGGTCGGCCGCCAGCTTCAGGGCGGTCACCGGGTCGGTGCCCTCGGGGGCGCCGGCCGAGACCACGGCTCCGAGGACGAACACCCAGATGCCGGAGATCGCGCTCGGCAGGTAGGTCCACCAGAAGGTGCTGCGGACGGGGACGTCGGGTCTCAGGTAGCGCGAGTAGTCCGAGACGTACGGCGCCCAGCCCAGCTGGAAGCCGGCGACGAAGACGAACACCAGCATGAAGGGAGCGAGTTCGAACGGGCCGGCCGTCCAGACGCCGTCCGGCAGGCCGCCGCCGAACAGGGCGGCCGCGGTGATCGCCGCGGTGACCACGACGAACGGCCAGGTGAGCCACTTGTTGATCCGGTGGATCCACTCGTACCCGAAGAGGGCGATCACCGTCGCCACCGCGGCGGCCAGCAGATAGCCGATGCCGTTGGGTATGCCGGTGAGCAGGTTCATGGCCTGGCCCGAAAGCAGGGCGTCGGAGGTGTTGAAGGCCACGTAGTTGACGAGGGCGAAGATCCACACGGTGAGGGCGGCACCCAGGTAGCCGAACTGCGGTCGGGATTGGACCAGTTGGGGCAGGCCCAGCTGGGGGCCCTGGGCGGAGTGGAACGCCATGAAGAACGTCCCGAAGAGCGAGCCGAGGACGGTGGCGACCACCGTCCAGACGAGCGAGGCCCCCATGGAGAGTGTCACGACGCCGGTCGCCAGGCCCGTGAGGTTGAGGTTGCCGACGAACCAGATGGCCCCGACGCTGGACGGTTTGCCGTGCCGTTCAGAGAGGGGCACCCAGTCGATCGAGTGCTGTTCGATGCCCGCGTGCGAGGCGGAATCATGCGTCTGCGAGACAACTGGCCCCATGTGGGCTCCTGTTCAGGGATGCGTCCATGAATCGGCACAGCGCCCGCGGTGACCGCAGGCGCTGTACGGTGCGCTCACATTAGGGACTGACTCAAATTTCAGTCAATGGCCGAGACGGAACTCACTGACGAAACTTTCAGTCATGTCGGCTCAGGCGACGGGCTGCTGCTGGGTGACGCAGTGGATGCCCCCGCCGCCCGTGCCGAGACGGTCGATGTTGATCTGCTCGATGTACCGGTCGGGGTACAGGCGGGACAGGGTCGCCCGCGCGGCCTCGTCGGCCCTCTTGTCGCCGAACTGGGCCGAGATCACCGCGTCGTTGCAGAGGTAGAAGTTCGCGTACGAGGCGAGGAAGTCCCGGTTGGTGGAGCGGATCTTGTTGTAGTCCGGGCCCTGGAGGCGCATCACGTCCATCGTGCGACCGGAGGCGGTCGTCGAGACCGAGAGCCTGTCGTACTGCTTCCGGGCGTCGCGGGCGTAGGCGTCGTTGTCGCCGGCGACGGGCATCTGGACGAGGGCCTCGCCGGGCGAGAGGAAGCGCGAGGTCGCGTCGACGTGGTCGTCGGTGATGTCCTGGCCGTAGACGCCGTCGAACCAGATGACCTTGGACGCGCCGTACGCGTCGCACATCGCCCGCTCCAGGTCGCGCTCCGACATCCCGGGGTTCCGGTTGCGGTTCACGAGGCTGCTGCGGGTGGCCATCAGGGTGCCGGCGCCGTCCTGTTCGATGGCACCGCCCTCGCCGACCAGGTCGGCGTAGGTGAACGGCACGCCCACGTGCGCGGCGATCCGCTCGGCCACCAGGGCGTCCCTGGAGTGGGCCTGCTTGCCGCCCCAGCCGTTGAAGTTGAGGCCGACGGTGTCGAGGCCGCCGTAGCCGTCCCGGCGGAAGACCGGGCCCGTGTCGCGCATCCAGCAGTCGTCGACCGGGATCGAGTTGATGACGGTGACGGTGGGGCCGCACATCGTGCGCGCCTTGGCGGCGCTGCCGGGGTTGGCGCAGAGGACGACCGGCTCGTACCGGGCGATGGTGCGGGCGATCAGGGCGATGTCGGCCTGTACGCCGCTCAGCTTGCCGCCCCAGATCGAGGTGCTGTCCGGGAACGCCATCCACGTACGGGTGTGGCGGACGTCCTCCACCGGGACCCGGAAGGAGCGGGCGGACGGCGCGGCCCCGGCGCGGCTCTGGACGGCCGTCGTGATGGCGGCGCCGGCGGCGGCGGTCAGACCGGCCGCCGCCAGGAACCGGCGCCTGTTCAGACCGGGGCCCGCATGGCGGGCGACATGATGGTTCATGGTTGACCTCCTGTGTCAACGTACGTGCGCGGTGGGGGTGTCGGCGGCGGAGGCGGGGTGTGGTGCGGGCGCGGTCGGTGCCGCCCGGTCCCCGCCGCCGAGTTCGGTGCGAGGGCGGTCCTCCGCGAACGCCGTGCGTGGGGGCGCGGTGCGCCGCGAGAGGGTGGTGCGCCGCGAGGGCTGTGCGTCGGGGCGCGGTCCCTCGCGGGGACGGTGCGCCGCGGGTGCGGCGCACGGGAGGTGCGGCGCGTCGCGGCGGGAGGCGTGTCGTGGTCAGAGCGCCCGGCGGGCGGCGGCGATGGCCTCGGGGTCCCAGCCGGGGCGGGGCACGGACTCCAGGAGGAGTCGGGTGTAGGGGTGCTGGGGCGCGGCGAGCACCTCGGCCGTGCGGCCGGCCTCGACGACGCGGCCCTGGCGCATGACGATGACGTCGTCGGTGACGCAGCGGACCACGCCGAGGTCGTGCGTGATGAAGAGGTAGCCGATGCGGGTCTCCTCGCGGATGTCGGCGAGGAGGTTGAGGATCTGGGCCTGCACGGAGACGTCGAGCGCGGCGACGGCCTCGTCGAGGACGAGGACGGCAGGTTCCACGGCGAGGGCGCGGGCGATGGCGACGCGCTGGCGCTGGCCGCCGGAGAGCTGGCGGGGCCGCGCGTCGGCGGCGCGGGTGCCCAGGCCGACCTGGTCGAGGAGCTCGCGGACGCGCCGGTCGTGGTCGGCGTCGGGGAAGTGCAGGCGCAGGGTCTCGCGCAGGACCTGCTCGACGCTGGTCCGCGGGTCGAGGGAGAGGTACGGGTCCTGGAAGACCATCTGGACCTCGCGCGCGCGTGCCAGGCGGCGGGCGCGGCCGCGGCCGCGGGCGCCGCGGGCCTGTCCGCGGACGAGGACGTCTCCGGTGTCGGCCCGTTCGAGGCCGACGATGATCCGGGCGGTGGTGGTCTTGCCGGATCCGGATTCGCCGACGATGCCCAGGGATCCGCCCTCGGGGAGGGTGAAGGACACGTCGTCGACGGCGCGGACGCTCCCGTAGGCGCGGTGGAGGCCGACGGCTTCCAGGACGTTGTCAGGCATCGACGGTGCTCCCTTCGAGGCGGTCGCTGTGGTGACAGGCGGCCTGGTGGTGCGGTCGGCCGGGTGCGGGACGCGGCTCGGGGGCCTGCTGGTCGCAGATCTCGGTGGCCAGGTGGCAGCGGGCGGCGAACGGGCAGCCGACGAGTTCCTGCCGGAGGTCCGGGGGCCGGCCGTCGATGGCGGCGAGCCTCCCCCGCGGGGCTTCCAGCCGGGGGGTGGAGGCGAGCAGGGCCGAGGTGTACGGGTGCCGGGGCCGCGCGAAGAGGGCCTCGGCGGGGCCGCTCTCCGCGATCCGGCCGGCGTACATGACGTAGACGCGGTCGCTGATGGCGGCGGCGAGGTCGAGGTCGTGGGTGACGAAGAGCAGGCCGGTGCCGAAGCGTGCGCGGAGTTCGGCCAGCAGGGCGATGACCTCGGCCTGGGTGGTGACGTCGAGCGCCGTGGTGGGTTCGTCGGCGAGGACGAGGGCCGGGTCGCCCATCAGGCCGGCGGCGATCATGACGCGCTGCAGCATGCCGCCGGAGACCTGGCCGGGGTACTTGCGCAGGGCGGACTCGTCGAGACCGACGGCCCTGAGGAGTTCGACGGCGCGTGCGGAGGCGTCCGCCCGGCTCATGCCGCCGGTCAGGGTCACGCTCTCGACGAGGAAGTCGCCGATGCGGCGCAGCGGGTTGAGGGCCGCCCGGGGGTCCTGGAAGATCATGGACACCGTCCCGGTGCGCAGGGCGCGCAACTGGTCGGCGTTCATGGTGAGCACGTCCTCGCCGCGCACCCTGACGGCGCCTTCGACGACGGCGCCGGGCGGCAGCAGGTTCAGGGCGCTGCGGGAGGTGAGGGTCTTGCCGGACCCGGATTCGCCGACGAGGGCGACGGTCTCGCCGGCGCCGACGTGGAGGTCGACGCCGTCGAGGACGGGGCGGGCCGTGCCGGGCAGGGTGATGCGCAGCCCTTGGACGTCGAGCGTGTGCGGTTGGTTCATCGATCTCTCCTGGCGACGCGGTCGGCCCAGCGTTCTCCGACCACGTTGAAGGCGACGACGGTGAGCACGATGAAGACGCAGGGCAGGATCGCGGACAGCGGGTAGCCGTGCTGGATGGCCGTCTGGCCGTCGAAGACCATGCGGCCCCAGTCGGGGGTGAGCGCGGGTACGCCGAGGCCGAGGAACGACAGGCCGGCGAGGTCCATCAGTGCGTAGCCGAAGTTGATGGTGGACTGGGCGAGGACGACGGGGGCGATGTTGGGCAGGACATGGCGCAGGCAGATCTGGAGGGCGGAGTGTCCCTGGACCTGGTAGGCGCTGACGTAGGGGCGCTTGCGCTCGGCCAGTACGAGGGAGCGGGTGAGACGGCTGACGTACGGCAGGTACGCGAGCGAGAGGGCGATGACGGGGGCGAGGAGTCCTTCGCCGTAGATCGAGATGATCAGGATGGCGAGGAGCATGCCGGGGAAGGCGAAGACCAGTTCGGTGCTGCGGGACAGGACCGAGTCGAGCCAGCCGCCCCGCCAGCCCGCGGCCATGCCGACCGCGACGCCGGCGACGGTCGAGAAGACCACGACCCCGAGGGGGCCGAGGAGCGAGGTGCGGGCGCCGAGGAGGAGCCGGGACAGCGTGTCGCGGCCGGCGGCGTCCACACCGAGGAGGTGCTCCGGGGAGGGGGCGGCCAGGGCGTTGCCGAGGTCGATCGCGTTGGGGTCGTACGGCACCAGCCACGGCGCGAGGAGCGCGGCGACGGTGACGAGCGCGACGAGGCCGAGGCAGACCAGGTACAGCGGGGACCGGGCGGTGCGGATCTTCGCGAGTCCGGGCCGGCGGGTCAGGACGGCGGTCATACGGAGGAACTCCTCGATCCGAGGGTGATCCGCGGGTCGACCAGGGGCAGCACCAGGTCGACGATCAGGTTCACGGTCATGAAGAGAGCGACGATGATCAAGGAGATGGCCTGGACGGTCGGGAAGTCCTTGGTCGTGGTGGACAGCTCGAGGAGCTGGCCGACGCCGCCGATGCTGAAGGCGGTCTCCACGAGGATCGTGCAGACCAGGAGGGTGGAGACGATCAGTCCGCCGGTGGTGAGGACGGTGCCCAGCGAGTTGCGGAACACGTGGCGGCTGATGACCTGGCGCTCGGGGACGCCCCGGCTGCGGGCGACGGTGACGTGCTCGCTGTCGAGGGCTTCGAGCATGGCGGACCGGGTGACCCGGGCGAGCATGCCGATCAGGTAGAGCGCGAGGGCGATGGCCGGGAGGGTGAGGTGCCAGACCTTGTCGAGGAAGCCGTCGCCGGAGCCGCTGCTGGGGAACCAGCCGAGGTTGACGGCGAAGAGACCCTGGAGGAGGACGGCCGCGACGAAGGACGGGGTGCCGACGGCGAACGTGGTCCCGACGAGGATGGTGGAGTCGGTGCCGCCGCCGCGGACGGCGGCGACCCAGCCCAGGACCAGGCCGATCACGACGACCACGACCAGCGCCATCACGACGAGCAGGAGTGTGGTCGGGAGGCGGTCGGCCAGGATCCGGGAGACGTCGGTGCGGTAGGTGAGGGAGCGCCCGAAGTCGCCCTGCAGGATGTCGCCGAGCCAGCTGAGGTACCGGACGAAGAACGGGTCGTTCAGGTGGTACTGGGCGTTGATCGCGGCGAGGGCCTCAGGCGAGGCGGAGCGTCCGGAGAGCAGGAAGCTGGCCGGGTTGCCCGGCGCCAGGTACATGGCGCCGAAGACGACGAACGACGCTGCGAGCAGGGTGGCGGCCATCTCCGCCACCCGGCGTGCGGCGAATCTCAGGAAGTTCACCGCGTGGCTCCGGCCTCGGCCGCGCCGACGTCGGCGGCCCACGGGTAGTACATGTACGCGATGGTGGTGGGGGCTCCGGTGATCTTCTTGTTGAGGAAGACCGCGGTGGGCCACTCGGCGACCGGGATCCAGAGCAGCTGCTCGGCCGCCCGCTTCTGCAGTTCGGCCTCGATCTTCAGCCGCTCGTCGTGCGGGTAGACGGCGGTGGCCCGCTCGACGAGGGAGTCGTACTCCTTGTCGCTGTAGCCGGCGAAGTTCATGTAGGCGCCGGTCTTGAAGTTCTGCAGCAGGTCCAGCGGGTCGGTGATCGAGTCGTAGTAGGTGAGCGGGAACATGTCGATGCCCTCGCGCGCCTCGGGGTCGGTGAAGAGCGCCGTGAACGCGTTGGGCGCGACGGTCTTGAGGTTGATCTTCAGCCCGATCTGGGTCCCGGCGGCCTGGACGGCGGTCGCGAGGAGGGAGACGTCCTGGCCGATGGAGCTGGTGGCGACCGTCAGAGTCCTGCCGGTGGCGCCGGCCTCCTTGATCAGGGCCTTGGCCTTCTCGATGTCCTGGGCGGTGGGCGGCAGCGTGTCGAAGGCGGTCTTGAGGGTCGGCTCGGAGGCTCCGGCCCAGGCGGCGCGGGTGGTGAGCGAGGAGGTGGCGGTGCCGGCGCCGCCGAGTCCGGCCTTGACGAACCCGGACCGGTCGAGGGCGAGGGACAGGGCCTTGCGGACCCGGAGGTCGCCGAGCGGGCCCTTCATGTCGGTGATGTTGACGTTGACCGTGCTGAGGCCCTCGCCGAAGAAGAGGGTGCCGACGCCGCTGTCGCGGAGGCGGCCGTAGCTCTCGGTGGGGATCAGGTAGCCGCCGTCGACGTCGCCGCTGAGCATGGCGTTGGTGCGGGCCGAGGGGTCGGTGAGGACCCGGAAGACGGCCTTCTTCGCCTTGGCCCTGGTGCCCCAGTAGCCGTCGAAGCGGTCGAGTTCGATCGACTGGCCCTTGCTCCAGGTGCCGAGCTTGTACGGGCCGGTGCAGGCGAGGTCGCCGGTGGTGCCGTAGTTCTTGCCGGCCGCCTCGACGCCCGCCTTGGAGGCGACGACGCCCGCGGCGGTCGCCATGTACTGGGGGAACTGGGAGTCGGGCTTCTTGAGCTTGACGGTGACCTGGAGGGGGCCGGTCTTGCGTAGGGAGGCGACGTTCTGGAAGGTCTGCGCCCAGGCGGCGGCGTTGTTCGGATCCGTCTGCCGGCCGAAGCTGTAGACCACGTCGTCGGCGGACATCGTCCTGCCGTCGTGGAAGCGCACGCCGGAGCGCAGGTCGTAGACCCAGGTGGTGGGGTCCGGGTTCGACGCCTTCTCGGCGAGACCGGGCTCCAGGGTGAGGCCCGGCGTCCAGCGCATCAGGCTCTCGCACACGTTCGACAGGATCGTGTTCTGCGGGTAGTCGAACGCGAGCGTGTAGTCGAGGGTGGGCGGCTCGGCGTAGACGGCCCAGCTGAAGGAGTCGATCTCGCCGCGGGCCGGGGGTGTCGAGGCGGAGAGCTTGACCTCGCCTCCGGTGACGCCCGTGTCCTTCGGGGGGCCGGAGCAGGCCGCGAGGGCCAGGAGGGAGGTGAGGGCGGCCGTCGTCACGGCGATCCGTCCGCGCCTGCTGCGGGGGCGTCTGCTGCCGAAGGGCAGGGATGGGGTCATCGTCGCGCTCTCTTTCCGTGATGTCCGTCAGGGGTGCGGGGGCCGGAGGGCCGCCGGTGCGGCCCTCCGGGGGCGTTCCGTTCTCGTCAGGCGGTGGTGTGGACCGCGGGGATCTGCTGCGTGATGCAGTGGACCCCGCCGCCGCCGTAGGCGATGCCGGGCGCCCGCACCCCGACGACCTTCCGGCCGGGGTACGCCGCTGCGATGACCGCGAGGGCCTCGTCGTCCCGGGGCAGGCCTGCCACGGGCACGACGACGCCGCCGTTGGCCACGTAGTAGTTGAGGTACGACACCTCGACCTCGCCGCCGGCGATGTCGACGAACACCGTCTGCGGGACGTCGACGATCTCGAACGGCCGTCCCTGCGCGTCGGTGGAGGCCTCGAGCACCGCGCGGTTGGCTCGCATCCGGGCGTAGTCGGCGTGCGCGGGGTCGTCGGGCAGCGAGACCACGACCTTGCCGGGAGCGGCGAAGGCGCAGACGCCGTCGACGTGCCCGTCGGTCTCGGTGTCGAGCAGACCGCCGTACGGAAGCCAGACAACCTTCTCGACGCCGAGCTGGGATTTCAGTTCCGTCTCGATCTCGTCCCGGTTCATCCCGGGGTTCCGGTTGGGGTGGAGCAGGCACTGCTCGGTGGTGATCAGGGTGCCCTCGCCGTCGACCGTGATCGCCCCGCCCTCAAGGATCATGTCGGAGGCGATGCGCTCGACGCCGAGGTGCTCCAGGATCAGGGCGCTGATCCGGTCGTCGGAGTCGTACGGGCTGTGCTTGCGCCCCCAGGCGTTGAAGCGGAAGTCCACTCCGGCGCGGTTGCCGTCCGCGTCGAGCACGAAGATCGGGGCGGAGTCGCGGAACCAGGAGTCGTCCTGCGGGATCTCCACGACGGTGATCCCGTCACCGCACTTCGCCCGGCCCTCGTCGCCGTGGCCGGGCGGGGCGACCATGGTGACGGTCTCGAACGCGTTGATCGCGCGGGCGACGTTCGCGTACTCCTCCTTGACCTCCTCCAGGACGCTGTCCCACAGGTCCTCCCGTACGGGCCAGGCCATCAGGCACCCCTCGTGCGCGGACCACTCGGCAGGCATACGGAATGCAGTCATCACGGGTCTCTCTTCGTTTCGCCAGAAGTACCCGTCGGCGGTGGCCGGCTCTGCCTGGCGGAAGCGCGGGACGGGTACGCGGTGTGAACAGCATCCTCCTCTCGACTGAAAATTCAGTCAAGAGGACAGACACGGCTTTGCGGATTCGGCCGACCGGCCGGATCAGAGGAAGTACAGCCTGCTCAGTGACACCTGCTGCGCCGGTTCGGAGCGCATCGGATCGCCGTCGAGGGTCACGAGACCGCTGCGCGGGTCGACGTCGACCTGCCCCAGGCGGGCGTTGTGCAGCATGTCGGCCGGGCCGATGCCACGGGTCCCCCGCACGGCGACCCGCCTGCGCCGGGTGGCCAGGTTGTCGTGCGGCGCCCCGAAGGAAGCGGACTCGGCCACCGCGCGACTGACGAAGGCCACCGAGAGATCGGCCGGAGCGGCGCCGTGGGCACCGAAGAGGGGGCCGAGGACCAGGGGCTCGCAGGTGTCGGTGGCGGCGTTCGGATCGCCCGTGACGCCGTAGGCCGGGAAGCCCGCCTTGAGGACCATCTGCGGCTTGGCGCCGAAGAACGGCGGGCGCCACAGGACGATGTCCGCGAGCTTGCCGATCTCGATCGAGCCGATCTCGTGGGCGAGGCCGTGGGCGATGGCGGGGTTGATGGTGAGCTTGGCGATGTAGCGCAGCACGCGCGCGTTGTCGTCGTGCTCTCCGTCGCCCTCCAGGGGCCCGAGCTCGGCCTTCATCTTCCCGGCCATGGCGAAGGTCCGGCGTACGGTCTCGCCGGCCCTTCCCATGCCCTGGGCGTCGGACGAGGTGATCCCGATCGCGCCGAGGTCGTGCAGGACGTCCTCCGCACCCATCGTCCCGGCCCTGATCCGGTCGCGCGCCATGGCGGCGTCGCCGGGCAGGTCCGTCTTGAGCGCGTGGACGGAGACGATCATCCCGTAGTGCTCGGCGATGGCGTCGCGGCCGAAGGGGAGCGTGGGGTTGGTGGAGGAGCCGATGACGTTCGGCACACCCGCCATCTTCAGGACGTTGGGGACGTGCCCGCCACCGCAGCCCTCGATGTGGAAGGCGTGGATCGTACGGCCTTCCAGGACGCGCAGGGTGTCCTCGACCGACAGGCACTCGTTCAGGCCGTCGCTGTGCAGGGCGACCTGCACGTCGTGCTCCTCGGCGACCCGCAGGGCGGTGTCGAGGGCCCGGGTGTGGGCGCCCATGTCCTCGTGGACCTTGAAACCGCAGGCGCCGCCCTCGGTGAGGGCCTCGACCAGGGGTGCCTCGTCGGAGGCGGAGCCGCGGGCCAGGAAGCCGATGTTCACCGGCCAGGCGTCGAAGGCGTTGAAGCCGAGCTTCAGGGCCCAGGGCGAGTTCACGCCGACGCCCCAGCTCGGGCCGATCTCCTGGCCGATGATCGTGGTGACGCCGCTGGCGAGCGAGGCCTCCATGATCCGCGGCGACAGGAGGTGGACGTGGGTGTCGATCGCGCCGGCGGTGGCGATGAGGCCCTCGCCCGGGATCATCGTGGTGCCGGTGCCGACGACGACGTCGACGCCGTCGAGGGTGTCGGGGTTGCCGGCCCGTCCGATCGCGTGGATGCGGCCCTCGCGGATACCGATGGACACCTTGCGGATGCCGAGCACGGCGTCGATCACCAGGGCGTTCGTGATCACGACGTCGCAGGTCTCGCGGACGGCCGCGGCCTTCAGGTGCATGCCGTCGCGGGCCGTCTTGCCGAACCCGGCCAGGAACTCGTCCCCGTACGCCTGCGAGTCCGACTCCACCCGGACGACGAGCCCGGAGTCGCCGAGGCGGACCCGGTCCCCCGCGCGGGGGCCGTGCACGGTGGCGTACTCCTGCGGGTCGATGTGCCGGCTCTCGCCGGGCGCGCAGTGGTCACCGTGTCTCGTGGGCTTGCTCATCGCTCCGCCCCCTTCGCTCCCAGGTAGCCGCAGGCGGCGGCGCGCCGCAGGGCTTCGGACTTCGCGCCGGGCGCGTCCAGCGGCCCGTCGACCAGGCCCGCGAAACCGATCGCGATCCGGTTCCCGCCCATCGGGACGAGCCCGACCTCGACGACGGCGCCGGGGTCGAACCGGGTGGACGACCCGGCCGGGGCCGCGAGCCGCATGCCGTAAGCGGCGGCGCGGTCGAAGTCGAGGCGGGGGTTCGCCTCGAAGAAGTGGAAGTGCGAGGTCACGCTCACCGGCACCGCGGCCGCGTTGCGGACCCACAGCCTGACCTCCGGCTCCGGCTCCGGCAGCACGTCGGTGTGGGGCAGGACGGCCCCGGGGGCGCCGTCATCGTGCTCCACGTCGCCGAACGGCGCGCTGATGACCGCAAGCCGGGTGCCGTCCTCGAACACGGCCTCGACCTGGATCTCGGTCACGATGTCGGTGACGCCGGGGAGCACGTCGTCCGGGCCCAGGACACCACGGCCGCGGTCGAGCGCCTCCGCGAGGTGGAGGCCGTCGCGCGCGGCCTCGCACACCGTGTCGGCGATCAGCGCGGTCGCCTCCGGCACATTGAGCCGCAGCCCACGCTCCAGGCGTGTCCGCGCGAGCTGGGCCGCCGTGAAGAGCAGCAGCCGGTCGCGCTCCGTGGGCGTCAGAGGCATGCCGCCCCCTGACACGCGGGCCTGGTCACACGCATGGTGTCCCTTCCTTTCTCCGGTGTGCCGGAAGCGGGTGTGCGGCACACTGTGACACCTGACTGAAATGTCAGTCAAGATCGAAGAGAACTCAGGCGGAACGAAAGGCGTCTGCAGGCGGCGCCCCGGCCGCCGGCAGCGCCGGGATAGTTCCCGGCGACGGCGGCCACCAGGACCGAGGCCGACGGGCCGACGGGCCGACGGCGCTCGTGTACGGCGGGACGGAGAGCCGGGGGTGCTGGGCCGGTCGAAGACCGCGGTGGGCTGAGCGAGAACCGGGTCCGGCGGCCCGCTGCGGGTCAGCACCGGGCCGCCGGGGTCCTCAACATCTCACCGTTCGCCGTGCACGAGCTGGTCAGTGCCAGTACTGGTTTTCGCCCCCGTGGCAGTCCCACTGGGTGGCAGGGGCGCCGTTGTCCTTGCGTCAGTCGCCGATCTCCAGGCACTTGCCGCTGTTCACGTTGACCAGGGTCACCCAGTTCTCTCCCGGGTAGCGCACCATCCACTGCTGGTTCACACCGCCATGGCAGTCCCACTGACCGATGGCGGCGCCGTTATCTCTGGACCAACCCTTGACCTCGAGGCACTTTCCGCTGTGCCGGTTGTAGATGAGGTATCCGCTCCCGTACGGGGTCCCGGTCCATTCCTGGTTGGCACCCGGGTGGCAGTCCCACTGGTTGACGCCCGCGCCGTTCGCGGTGGACCAGCCGCCCACTTCCAGGCACTTGCCGCTGTCGAGGCTGGATATCGGGGCCCACCGGGACAGGTCGACGGCCGCAGCGGGGGACGCGGGCAGGGCGAGGGAGATGAGCAGGGCTCCACCGGCGGCGCTCAAGGCGCGGCGGAGGGTCTTGGCTGTCATGAATCGCACGATGTTCTCCCCTAGGACCAGCGCTGGTTCTCGCCCCAGTGGCAGTCCCACTGGGTTGCGGGGGCGCCGTTGTCGGTGCGCCAGCCGCCGATCTCCAGGCACTTGCCGCTGTTCACGTTGACCAGGGAGAAGTGGTGGTTGCTCGTGGACACGGTCCACTGCTGGTTGGCGCCGCCGTGGCAGTCCCACTGGCCGATCTGGGCGCCGTTGGCGGTGGACCAGCCCTTGACCTCAAGGCACTTGCCGCTGTGGGCGTTGTAGACGAGGTTCCCCGCGCCGTACGGGACCACGGCCCACAGTTGGTTGTTCCCGTCGTGGCAGGCCCACTGGTTGACACCGGCGCCGTTGTCGGTGGACCAGCCACCCACTTCCAGGCACGCGTTGCTGTTGAGGTTGACCATCCTGCCCCACTGGGACAGGTCCACGGCGGAGGCGGGGGACGCGGGCAGGGCGAGGGAGACGAGCAGGGCTCCACCGGCGGCGCTCAGGACACGGCGGAGGGTCTTGGCTGTGAGGGGTCGCATGGTGTTCTCCTGGATGCTGGTGGGCTAGGGGGGGTGTCTAGCCGATCAGGCCCAGACCTGGTTGTCGCCGCCGTGGCAGTCCCACTGGGTGGCCGGGGCGCCGTCGTCGGTGCGCCAGCCGCCGATCTCCAGGCACTTGCCACTGTTCACGTTGATCAGGCGGAGGACGCCTTCGCCCAGGACGTCGGTCTTCCACTGCTGGTTGGCGCCGCCGTGGCAGTCCCACTGGCCGATCTGGGCGCCGTTGGCGGTGGACCAGCCCTTGACCTCAAGGCACTTGCCGCTGTGGGCGTTGTAGATCAGTCTCCCCTCGCCGTGGGGGACCCCGAGCCACTTCTGGTTGTTTCCGTCGTGGCAGGCCCACTGGTTGACGCCGGCTCCGTTGGCGGTGGACCAGCCGCCCACCTCCAGGCACTTGGCGCTGTTCCAGTTGGCCAGCCAGTACCACTCGGACAGGTCGGCGGCGGTGGCGGGTGAGGCGGGCAGGGCCATCGAGATGAGCAGGGCACCGCCGGCGGCACTCAGCACGCGGCGGACGGATTTGACGGCGTTCAGGCGCACGAAGGTTCTCCTCATATGGACGATCGAACTTGCTTTTCACCCGCATCGGGCGCATGGGTGAGATGTCGATCGCCTCACCAAGGCGCCGATTGCGTGGACCGGAAGCAGACCTGATTGCAGGAATGCGGTCCTGGGCGTGGCGCACCGCTTCTGACGGGCCGGAACTCGATTAGACACCCTCGGCAGGTGGCCGCAATGTGCGACCAATGCACGACCACTCCATATTCCGTGCAGGGTTCGACCCGCCCTCCGTACACCCCCCCAGCGCGCCGTACCAGCTGTCCAGGTTCTCACCTATCCGCTGGTCAAGCCCACTCTGTGGCCGTCACGCATCCTTTCGGCAAGCGCCGCTGATTGCGGACTCTCCCCGGTGAAGCGACGGTTCTCGGCCAACACTGCGGCGAGTCGGCGAGCGGTGAACCGGGCGGTGGACTGTGGAAACGATCTGTCTCGAGCGGGGAGGGAAAGGGAGGGTTTCATTTGAGCCAGAGAAGAATCCCCTTTACAAAACGGGGTGCTCGACAGTTAGCGTTCGGGGCGCCTCAGGGGGGAGGCAAGGCACAACGTCTCCACCCTCCGGAATGCCCTCACTCGGGGCGGACGAGCAGGGAAAGGAGGATCTGATGAGCACCCGACGCAAGAAAGCGGCCGGCCTGATGGCAGGGGTCGCGCTCCTCGGGATCGGCGGCATCACGCCGGCGGACGCGGGCGTCACCGCGGAAGGCCAGTTCGAGTCCCACATCTCGTGGTGGACGGCTCCGACGGAGTCCCGGCGCTGGTGGGACAACAACGACACCTGGGACTACACCGGCATCTACTTCCAGGGCTGCCGGTCGGACGACGACTACCGGGGCTACGACTACGCGTCGCTGCGCCTGTGGAAGGACGTCTCCGGCGCTCCGGACCGCAGCAAGGGCACCCGTGACAACTACTGCGGGTGGGTCGACTACGGCGACCCGGACGACCCGGGCAACTACTACTTCGCGCTGGCGGACGTCGGTAACGGCGACTACATCAACATCGACTACGTCAAGGTCGCCTGGTAGTCGCAGGCCGGATCAGGGGTCGGCTTCCGACCCACGAGAGTGCCGCCCGGTGGGGGTGGCACCACACAAAGAAGAGGAATCAAGTGAAGATCGGTTTGAAGGCATGGGCCGGCGCGATGGCAGGCGCCGCGCTGCTGGGTACGGTGTCGGTGGTTCCGGCGCACGCGGCAGAGGGCCAGTTCGAGTCGTACATCAACTCCTGGCGGGCCGGTAACGAGTCGCGTCGCTGGTGGGACAACAACAACACCTGGGACTACACCGGCATCTACTTCCAGGGCTGCGAGGCGGACGGCGGTGACGGGTTCAACTTCGCGTCGCTGCAGCTGTGGAAGGACGTCTCCGGCGCCCCGGACCGCTCCAAGGGGACCCGGACGAACTACTGCGGGTGGGTGGACTACGGCGACCCGGACGACGCGGGCAACTACTACTTCGCGCTGACGGACGTGTCCAGCGGCACGTTCATCTCCGTCGACTACGTGAAGGTCGCCTGGTAGTGCGGTCGTCGAACTAGCAGTACGAGGGTCCCGGTGGATTCAGCACCGGGACCCTCTCCCGTCCACTGTCCCACGACCAAAGCCATCCCGCCGGCAGGGGGGTGGCGGATTGCGCATCCGTCCATGACTCTGGTTTTTGATCACGTTTCGTTCCGATACCGGCGCAAGACACCCGTTTTCCAGGAGTTCAGTCTCCGGATCGACGAGCAGGCCACGGTCCTCCTCGGGCCGAACGGAGCCGGCAAGTCCACGCTGATGGGCATCGCCGCCTCGCACCTGACCCCCGCCTCCGGTTCGGTCACCTTCGACGGAGCCACGGCGAAGGGCCGCCGTCAGGCCGCCTACCGCGCACGCGTGGCGTGGATCCCCCAACGGATCGATCCCATGCCCGGGTTGACCGTGCGCGAGCAGGTCGCCTACACGGGTTGGCTCAAGGGCATGCCGAAAGACGCGGCGTGGAGAGCGTCCGAGGACGCGCTGCGCCGCGTCGACCTCACCCGCCTCGCCGGGCGAAAGAGCAACCAGGTGTCCGGCGGGCAGCTCCGCCGCATGGGAATCGCGGGGGCTCTGACCCACCGCAGTGAACTGATCTTGATGGACGAGCCGACCGCCGGCCTCGACCCCACGCAGCGCCTGGTGTTCCGAAAGCTCGTCGACGACCTCGCCGGCAGCGTGCAGGTGGTCGTCTCCACGCACCAGACCGAAGACCTCGCCGACCTGTACACGCAGGTGGCCGTCCTCGCCCACGGCGAGATCTCGTTCCAGGGCAGCCCCGCCGACTTCCACGCCCTCGCACCGTCCACCACAGGCGGGCGCGAGCAGGCCGAAGCCGCCTACGCGACACTCGTCGGACGGGAGATCTGACCGATGCGTACCACCACCCTCCTGCGGTCGTCGTCCGCCGGACTCATGCTCGTCTTCCTCGCCGCCTACGTCCTGCTGCTCCTGTCGGAGCCGATCACCATGGGCACCGTCCCCGGTTACGGCCCGTCCGTCCTCGGCAACGCCTCCTACACGATCCCGTTCGCCGCGGCCGCGTGCGCGGCGAGCGGCGCGTGGGAGAGCGCACGCCTCCGCCGGGGCGACATCTTCGGGCAGGCTCCCTCCCGCGGCCGCCTCGCCATCGCGCTGCCGCTTCTGGTCCCGGTGTGGGCCATGGGCGTCGTCGGGATGCTCCTCGCGGTCGGTGTCGCGGTCTCGGCCGCGGGAACGCTTCCGTCGTTCTCCCACCTGGGCATGTTCGTGGTGTACGCGCTGCTGATGGCGGCCGCCACGCTGGCCGGGTACCTCCTGGGCGGGCGTCTTCCGCAGCTCGCGGCCGCACCGTTGGCGATGGTCGCCGGGTTCGCCCTGACCGCGTTCCCCGGATCCTGGGACACCCCGTGGCCCCGCCACCTCGTGGCCGGCGCCTACGACAGCTGCTGCTCGGTCGGCTCTGTCATCGACCCCATGGCCGTGTGGGCCCCGCTCCTGTTCGCCGGCGGGATCATCACCGCGTGCCTCCTCGCGATCGCCCGGTCCAGCCTCTGGAAGCCCGTGACCGTCCTGGTCGCCGCGTCCGTCGCCTCGGGCTTCCTGGTCGTGCACATGGACTACGACCCGGTCCTCGACCGGGACCCCGACGCTTTGGTCTGCGACGGCGCCGGCGTCCCGGAAGTGTGCCTGTGGCCCGAGACTCCGGGACGCGCCCGGATCGCCGCGACCACCCGCACCTACAGCGGACGACTGAAGGACGCCGGCCTTCCCGTGCCGTCCTCCCTCACCCAGAACCGTGTCCTCAGGCCCGGACAGGCCGGCTTCGGAGGCAGGGGGCAGGTCCGCGAGCAGGACATCTCCGTCAACCTCGCCAACACCCTGCTGCCCCCCATCCCCACGTGCGCCCGAATCAGTCACAGGTACCCGGCGTTCCCCGCACGGGGACCGCTCACCGCATGGCTGACCGGCATCGCCACCCATACCCCTCCGGCACCGGTCCCTGGCCGGGTCTCCCCCGACGACGCCAGACTCGCCGGGATGGTCCTCACGCTGCCCTCGGATCGTCAGCGTGCCTGGTACGACAAGAACCGCGCCGCACTCACCGGCTGCGACCAGAAGCCGACCCTGAACCCTGAAGGAGCGGGCCGGTGAACTGGTGGGCCGTATCCCGTGCCGTGCCCACCCTCGCCGCCGTCACCGCTGTGACGGCCGGCGCGGGCCTGGCATTCGGACAGAGCCTCATCCCTGTACCCGCGATGGTGGGCGGGGCCGGGCACTTCCTTCTCGCGGCGCTGATCACCGTCGTCCCCGCCGTGACGTGGCTCGCCTTCACCGGCCGTGCCCGGGGCGCCACCGAATCGGTCGCCGTGCGGGCGGTCCACCGCTTCGACACCACCCTCGCCGTCGGCTGCGCGACCCTCGCGCTGAGCATGGCCGCCCTCGGACACTTCGCGGGCGCCGAGCCGGTGGCCCTGTCGATCGGCCGGAACACCGCCTTCTACCTCGGCCTGGCACTCATCCTCAACCCGCTCACCGGAGCGCGGATCGCAGCCCCGGCCGTCACCGCCGTGCCGCTGGTCCTCGCCGTCGGAGGATGGAAGAGCGGCGGCGGCATCGCGCAGCCGTGGGCTGTCGTCCTGCACCCGGCAGCCAGCACGGCCGCCCTCCTGGCCGGCGTCGCGGTCCTGGTCGCCGGGGCCGCGTTCAGCAGCCTCAAGCCGCCGCGCGACGCTTCTGGCTGACCGATTCGACGGGTGGGGTGCCAGAGGGAGCGTCACCCCCGGCACATCGATCGACGAGATTCTCCACCCGGTGCGTAGCCGCGTTCACGGGGGATCTCGGGCCGGGCAGACCGCCGGAAGTCCGAGAGGGTCGCCGCGGACAAGGCCCGTGAGCAACGGACCCGTCCGCGACCTCCTGCGTCGGTACGGTATGCCTACGCCGTCCCGGCGAAACCGACAGCCAGGCCGCACGCCCGCGCCGGGCCCCGTACGGCCGGGTCGGCGGGTTCCCCCGATACCTCCCCCGTGCCCACCCGCTCGGCGCGGCCGCGCTACGGGGCGGTCAGGAGTAGACGCTCGTCCAGTCGCCGCTCTGCTCGGTGGGGACCCACACGATCGCGTCGTCGTAATACGTGGCGAAGGAGCAGGAGTTGTTCCTGTAGAAGGTGACTCTGACCTCCCCCTTCCACCACCAGCCGCTGATCCAGGTGTCCCTGCTCGGCGTGACGAAGCAGCCCGACACCGAGGCGCCGTTCTGGTTGTAGCCCTCGATGCGGATGGAGTAGACGACGGTGCTGGTGTCGTGGAAGTGGATCTGCTGGCCGTTCGACGCGGCGACCGACTGACCCGCGGAACCCATCACACCGGCGAAGGCCAGGGCGGCGGCCCCGACCGTGGTGGCAACCTTCTTGCGCAAGCTCATACATCCCCCATCAGGACGGATCTCGGATACCTCCTCGCGGAAGGCGGGAGGCATGGAGACTCGGCTGTCACAGGCCGCTGCCACTGCCGATGGCGCGCGGAGAGATCGACGCGCCTTGCCGGATTGTCGTCCCGTGGCTCCGTTCACACTGTGACGCCGTCTCCAGCGGAGAATGTAGGCCCGCGCAGTCCGTGGTGGTGTGCGTGGCGTGCAGGGTTTCCGTCCCCTGCGTGCGGCTGCTCCGCCAGGGAGAGCGTGCGGTGTTCGGTAGGGGTGATCCCGTAGACCTCGCGGAACGCCCGGCTGAAACCGGTGGGGCTGGGGAAACCCCAGCGAGCCGCGATCACTTGAACGGGCCGGCTGCTCAGCTCTCCGCAGGCGAGGTCGGCATGGGCGCGCTCCAGCCGCCTTCGGCGGATGTGGGCCGCGATGGTCAGAGGCTGGTCGGCGTAGAGGTTGTACAGATGCCGCAGGGACATGTTGTGCCGGTCGGCGATCATCTGGGGAGTCAGTCCGGGGTCGCCGAGATTGTTCTCGATGAAGCGGTGGATCCGCTGCATTGCCTCCTGCGCACGGGCCTCGCCAGGCGCCTCGCCGGGGTCACCGAGCTGCCGCGCGAGGAACGCGGTGGCCAGTTCGAGCGCGACGGAACCCATCCCGTTCAGCTCCTCCGGACGACAGCCCGGGCCGTACGAGAGCAGCGTCTTCAGGAAGTCGGCGAGGATCGCCCCGGACCCCTCGTGTGCGGCGAGGCCCCGCGCGAGGAGGCGGTCCAGACGATCCGACCGCAGCGCCAGGGCCTGACGGGGAATCTGCAGGACCACCGACTCGATCTGCTCGCCGGTGCACTCCCCCTCGCTCGGCCGTGAGGTGTCGGTCAGCACGAGTCCTCCCGCGACGACCGATTCATTGCCTCGCTGGGAGATGCGCAAGCCACCTTGCGTGATGAGCGCCAGCTGCAAGTGCTCGGGATCGCCACGCCGGACGTGAGCCGACGTACGGCGTGAGAGGACCGGCGAGGCGGTCACAGCAGACAGCCGCACCACGCCGAGATCCATGTAGGTGATGCCCGCCCGGAAGTCGGCCGCATGCCGGGTACTGAGCATGATGGGCATCACTTCGGTGGACACCGTTTCACAAAACCAGTCGAACCTGTCCTCACGCGCCGCGACAGCACCTGACGCAACCAGCGATTCCATGCGATCCCCCGTACTTCGATCCAGCAGCGCTCCAGCCCCTGCCGGGTTGTCGCACCGCCGTGCTCCACCCCCACCGCGCCGTGATCATTATCAAGCACACCTTCGAACACCCGCCCGATCCGTGGCGGAAGTCACCGCCGGGACCCGAAGGTGAGGCGACGGTCTGGGGACTCTGAGATCAGGTCGGGACTAGCGGCCGAGCAGCGCGATCTCGGCTTCGATGGCCTCGCTCATCAGGGTGCGGGCGTGGGTGATCTGGAGGGTGCCGCTGAGCCAGCGCATGCTGAGGCCCTCCAGGAGGGCGGTGAGGCGCTCGGCGGAGGCCGTGAGGGCGACGGCCGGGGCCATGGGCTGGACCTGGCCGAGGAGGGCCGCGACCTCCTGGACCCAGACGAGGGTGGCCCGTGCCAGGTCCTCGCGCAGGAGGTCGTCGAAGACGGCGCTGGCCCGCAACTCGCCCCAGGCGGTGCTGTTCTCGCGGACCTCGGTCGAGTCCTGGAGTTCGAGGAGGAGCGTCTGGTCGAGCTCCTCGCGCGGGCCGAGCGGTTCGGCGTCCGGGTCGCGCTCGGTCGTGTAGCGGTCGGCGCGGTCGTTGATGAACTCGAGCGTCTTGCTGAGGATCCCCGCGCGGTCCTTGAAGTGGTAGTAGATGAGCGCGGTGGACACGCCCGCCTCGGCGGCGAGCTCCTCCACGCGCAGGCCGCGGACGCCGCGCCGGGCGATCACCCGGGCGGCGGCTTCGAGGATCTGAGTGCTGCGAGACGCCATGGCCCGAACCCTACCCGGCGCCTCCCCCCACCGGAATCGCGGCCCTGACGCACCCTCTGGACCGGGGATCCCGCATGACGACTTTCGTTGCCCCGCTCCGGCCGATCGGTACTACCGGGCGCCGGGCCCGCTGTCCAAGGCTGTCCTCATGCATGACCTCCAGAAGTACGACCAGAAGTACGAAGCGCGCGCGGGGAGAGGGCATCGGGCGGTCGGCGCCCGCGGCGGTGGGCGGATGAGAGTGCCGGTGTTCGTGAAGGTGCTCGCGGCCGTGGCCGGCGTGGCCTGCCTCCTGATGAGTGTGATCGGTTCCCCCGACCGGCCGCTGAGCCGGTCGGGGGAGGTCGTCGGCGAGCGGGAGATGGTGCGCATCACCGGACCGTCGGGTGCGTCGTCCGAGGTCCTCGCCCTGATCGACACGGGGGCGTCGGCGTCGTCGGTGGACACGGCCCTGGCGAAGGAGCTCGGGTTCGACCTCGACGCGGCGCCCAGGATCACCGTGGCCTCGGCCCTGGGCCGTGAGCGGCGCCCGGTGATCGACACCTCGATGCGGCTGGCCGGCCGGTCGTTCGTCGCGAAGCTCAGCGTCAACAACCGCTCGAAGCGCGAGACCCCCGTGCTCCTGGGCCGCCAGGAGGTCCAGGGGCTTCAGGTCGCGGTGGGCAAGCGGCTCCTCACGCAGCCCGACTCCACGGCGGCCCCGTCGGCCCTGCGGATCCTGTTCAGCAAGGCGCCGGCGATCGACCCCGTGTCGATGATGGCGCTGCTGCCCTTGGCGGGCCTGCTGATCGTGGGGCTGCGGGTGGTCGTCGGGCTGAACACCCTCGGCACGTTCAGTCCGGTGCTGCTCGCGCTGGCGTACGCGCAGGCCGGCCTGCCCCTGGGCGTACCCCTGACGCTGGCGATGTTCGTGCTCGGGTTCGCCATGCAGCCGCTGCTGCGGCGCCTGCACCTGCCGCGGGTCGCCCGGCTCGGCGTGCTGATCGCGGTGGTGACCTCGGGTCTGATCGCCTCGCAGCTCGCCCTGGGCGGTTTCGGGCTCTCCGACTCGTGGGGCATGTCGCTGCCGGTCGTCGTCACGGCGATCGTCACCGAGCGGCTGTGGGAGGCGTGGGACCTCGACGGCGTCAAGGCCGCCGTCGTGGGCGCCGCCCTGACCATGGGCACGGCGGTCCTGGTGGCGCTGCTCCTCCTGACGCCGTACGTGCGGGAGGTCGCGGAGGCGGTGCCGCTCCAGCTGGCGGTCGTGTGCGCGGTGTGGACGGCGGTCGCCGGAACGTACCGCGGGCTGCGGCTCAGTGAGCTCTTCCGGTTCGCCCCCGCGGCGAAGGCCCAGGAGGGCGCGGCGTGATGCGACTCCGCGGCTGGGACCCGGTCATGGGCATGAACCTGCGCAACGCGCGGATCGCCCGGCAGAACTCGTCGGCCGCCATCCGGCTCGTCGACGACAAGCACGCCACGAAGGAGGCGCTGGCGTCGGTCGGCGCCCCCACCTCCCCCACCCTGGCGCTGCTCCGCTCACGGCGGGAGATCAACTCCCTCGACTGGGACGGTCTGCCCGACACCTGGGCGCTCAAGCCGAACCAGGGCCTGGGCGGCAACGGCATCCTGCTGGCCTTCGGCCGGGGCCGCCGGCACTGGCGGTCGTCCTCCGGCAAGCGGATCTCGCGGGAGCTGGTCGCCGACCAGCTGCGCCGCATCCTGGACGGGGACTTCTCCCCGCGCCCCACCGACTGGGCCCTGTTCGAGCCCCTGATCCGGGCGCACCCCGACCTCGCCCGGCTCTCCCACCAGGGGCTGCCGGACATCCGGGTGATCTGCGACCGTGACAGGCCCCGGCTGGCGATGCTGCGGCTGCCGACCAGGTTCAGCGGGGGGGCGGGCCAATCTGCACCAGAAGGCCATCGGCGCCGCCGTCGACCTGGCCACCGGGCGGATCACGCACGCGCTCGTCGGGAAGGAGTCGACGGAGACCCACCCGGACACGGGCGAGCGGCTGATCGGGGCGACCGTCCCGCACTGGCGTGAGGTGCTCGACGCCGCGAGCCGCTGCGCGGCCGCGACCGGCCTGCACTATCTGGGCGCCGACATCGTGGTCGACGCGGATCGGGGGCCCCTGATCCTGGAGGTCAACGCGAGGCCGGGCCTCCAGATCCAGAACGTCACCGGTCACGGCCTGATGGCCGCCGCCCCCGCCGAGCCCGGGAGGAGGTCCTGATGCGCTGGGCCGCGCTCGTCACCAAGACCGTCGTCGCCGGGGCGGCCGGTGTCTTCCTCGCGGTCAGCGCCGCGGACGTGCAGGTGCCGCCCGCCTCCGACGCGGACCCGGGGAGGGAGGTGCCGGCGGAGCAGCGGACCCGGACTCCGGAGGCGGGGTCAGGGACGGGCACGGGGGCCGACGCGAGGCCCCGTACGCCCACGCCCACGCCCACGCCCACGCCCACGCCGACGCCCACGCCGACGGCCTCGCCTGCGGTCGGCCCGTCGGCGGACGGTTCGGCCGTGCCGTCGTCACGGCCGACCGGCGGCTGAACACGCGAAGGGGCCGGGCCGTCGGTGTCGACGGCCCGGCCCCTTCGCCGGATCCCTCCGGTCAGCGCTCTCCGTGGAGGAGCCGGGCGTCGTGCGCGAGGATCGCCGCCTGGACGCGGTTGTCGCAGCCGAGTTTGGTCAGCATGCGGCTCACGTACCCCTTGACCGTGCCCTCTCCCAGGTGCAGCCGCTTGCCGATCTCCGCGTTGGAGGCACCGGTGCCGACCATGGCGAGCACCTCGCGTTCACGGCCGGTGAGTTCGGCGATGCGGCTCGTGCGGGGGTCGGCCGCCTCCTCGTCGTGGTCGAGGTAGCGGTCGATGAGGTGCCGGGTGACCTGGGGCGACACGACCGGCGCTCCGGAGGCGACCCTGCGGACCGCCTGGATGAGTTCCTGCGGGGTGCTGTCCTTGAGGAGGAATCCCGTCACGCCCGCCTTCAGCGCGCGGTCGACGTACGCGCGCTCGCCGAAGGTGGTGAGCATGACCACGCGGACCGAAGGCGCCCGCTCGGCGATCCGCTCGGCCGCGCTGAGCCCGTCCGTGCCCCGCATCTGGATGTCGAGCATCGCGACGTCGACCTGGTGCCGGACGGCGAGCGCCGAGGCCTCTCGGCCGTCGGACGCCTCGGCCACCACCTCGATGTCGTCGGCGTGCTTGAGCACCAGGCGGATGCCGGCGCGGACCAGCTCCTGGTCGTCGGCGAGGAGAACACGAATCACTGCGGAAGCCTCAAGGGGTGTGGGGGAAGAGGGTCGACGAGACGACGGCGTCCTCGCCGTCGTACGGCTCGTCGACGTCCGGGTACGGGACGAACGCGAGGGTGACGAACTGCAGGGCGACGACACCGGCGACGCCGAGGGTCAGGCCGGCGGAGCGGGCGAGCCGGTGCCACCAGCTCCGCACCGCCGACACGGCGCGTGGCTCCGCCGGGGCGGGGGTGCTCGCCGCGGCGGGGCCGGTGCGCAGGGGGATGCGGGCGTCGACCGCGTACCCGCCGCCGGCCTCGGGGCCGGCGCGCAGGGTGCCGCCGAGCAGCCGGACGCGCTCGTGCAGGCCGACGAGCCCGAGGTCGCCGCCGGGGAGGCGGACGGCTCGGGCGCCCGTGTCCTCGGGTCCGTTGCGCACGTCGACCCGTACCTGCCCGTCCTCTCGGCGCACCACGACCCGTACCTCGGCCGCGGCGGCGTGCTTGTGCACGTTGGTCAGCCCCTCGCGGATCACCCGGTCCACGGCGCGGCGGGCGGTGGGGCTCTCCCCCGCGAGGTCCTCCCCCGCCCAGTCGAGGCGGACCGCGATGCCGGCCGTGCGGGACTGGGCGACCAGGGCGGCGACGTCCGCGTGCGTGCCGGTCCGGGCGGTGAGGGGTTCGGACGTGCCCGACAGCGGATCCTCCGCGCGCAGGACGCCGAGGACATCGCGGAGTTCGGCCATCGCCAGCCGTACCGTGCTGTGCACCAGCACGGCACTGCGCCGCACCTCGGGGTCGCCGGTCTCGCCGGCCATCTCGAGGCCGCCGGAGTGCAGGGCGATCAGGCTCAGCCGGTGGCCGAGCAGGTCGTGCATCTCGCCCGCGATCCGCGAGCGTTCGCGAGATCTGGCCTGCTCCTCCGCCGAGCGGTGCGCGTGTTCCAGGAAGGCGTTGCGCTCTTCGAGGGCCCGCACCAGCCGCTCGCGCTGACCGGCCAGCGCTCCGCCGAGACCGGGCAGGACGCCGCAGACGATGCCGGTGACGAGGACGACCATCACGTCGTACTCGAGGATCGGCGCGGGCTCGACGGCCGAGTGGGCGACGGTGACCGCGAGGGGCACGGTCAGGGAGACGGTCAGGACGAGGACGCGGTGGCGGACGCGGGACCAGTACAGGCCCGCCGAGTAGGCCACGGCGGTCAGCGCTCCGCCGGTCAGCGGTTCGAACGCCATGAGCGTGGCCGCGACGACCAGCGCCGCGCCGGGCAGCCGTCGGCGGACGAGTACCGCCGCGACGGCGCCTCCGGCCGTGCCGAGCTGGCCCGCGGTCCCGAACAGCGCGCCCTGTTCGGAACTCCAGCTGTCCCAGTCCAGCAGGAGTACGACGGTCGCCACTGTCACGGCGATCAGCACCAGATCGGCGAGCAGCGGGATCACCCGGCGTCTCATCACATTCTCCCCACGTGGCCGGTCGCCGCCCGTGGACGGCGACCGGCGGGTCGTTCGGTGTCGGCCCGGTCAGACGGCCGGGGGCACGACGGGCTGCGACTGGGTGGCGCAGTGGATGCCGCCACCGCCGCCCGCGATGTTGTCGATGTCGAGCTGGATGACGTTCCGACCGGGGTAGGCGCCCTGCAGGATGGCGTAGGCCGTGCCGTCGGCGACGGGGTCGCCGAACTGCGGTACGAAGACGGCCCCGTTGGCGGTGTAGTAGTTGGTGTAGCTGGACAGGAAGGCGCTGTTGCCGGTTCCGACACGGGTCTGCTTGCGGTCCGGGCCGGGGAGTTCGGTGATGGTCAGCGGGCGGCCCTGCGCGTCCGTCGCGCCCTGCAGGATCTTCTTGGTCTCGTTGTAGACGGCGACCCACTTGGGGTCGGTGCGCGGGCCGGGCTGGTCGAGCATCACGTGGCCCGGTGCGACGAAGCGGGCGAGGCAGTCGATGTGGCAGTCGGTGATGTCCTGGCCGGCGAGGCCGGGCACCCAGATCACCTTGTCGATGCCGAGCGCCGACTTCATCGCCTGCTCGACCTGGTCCTGGCTCATGCCCGGGTTGCGGTTGGCGTTGACGAGGGAGCTGACGGTGGCGAGCAGGGTGCCCTGGCCGTCGGTCTCCAGCGAGCCGCCCTCGCCGACGAGTCCGGCCTGGACGCGCGGGACGCCGTACTGGGCGAGCAGGGACGCGGCCGCGACCGCGTCGTTGGCGTGGGTCTGCTTGTTGCCCCAGCCGTTGAAGTTGGTGTCCACGCCCGCGAGGGCGCCGGGGGCGACGACGAAGGTCGGGCCGAAGTCGCGGATCCACAGGTCGTCGTTGGGTATGTCCAGGACCTGGATGCCGTAGTAGGCGCCGGCTCCGCAGTAGTAGCGGGCGTCGGCCGCCTGGCCGGGCCGGGCGAGCACGACGACGGGCTCGTAGCGGGAGATCGCGTCGGCGACTCTGGCGATGTCCCTCCGGACGCCCGCGAGCTGGGTGGACCAGACGGACGAGAGCGCCGGCCAGGCCATGAAGGTCCGGACGTGGCGGTCGGTCTCCGCGGGCATCCGCAGCGTCGCTCCCGAGGGGCTGGTGGCGGCGTGGGCCACCGCGGGCAGTGCCGACCCGAGGGCCGCGAGGGGCAGTGCCGCCGCGCCGAACTGGAGCAGTCGGCGCCGGGAGGTCGTGGGCGTGTCCATGGGAACTCCTGCGTGAGGGAAGTGGAGGTTGCTGTTCCCCCGCATGCTGTCGCAGACTGAAAATTCAGTCAATGATCTTGAAATGACCATGGCTACGCAGGGAGCGCACCGGCCGGCGCGGGCCAGGCGGGACCTTCCGGACACCCCCTAGGCACGGCGGTAGCGGTCGAACGCGGCCGTGACGGGGCCGCCGTCGGACTGGGCCTCGACCAGGCGCACCACGACGAGGTCCCGGCCGTCGGCGCTGCGGACGCAGAAGGGGCGCTCGTCGGCCACCTCCGCGAACGCGACCTTGGTGACCGGCTCCGTCTCGATCCCCCGGACGCAGTCGGCGGGGCTGAGCTCGTCGCCGGCGGAGACGAAGGCGTCGCTGTCCTCGGGGAGCACGAACTCGGACCGTTCGCGGGCCAGGTACCAGGCGGCGGTGTTCGAGGGGACGACCTTGCCCGCCTTCAGGTCGAACTCGTAGGTGGCGTCCGGCGAGGTCAGTTCGACGCTCTGGCCGCCGGCGACGTAGACGGCCGGGGAGGACGCCGGGTCGGGACCGTCGGCGGAGTTCGCCTCCTGCGGGGCGGTGATCGCGTAGGCGCCGCCGGCCATGACGACGATCGCGAGCGCCACGAGGGCCGTCAGCGTCCGCCGCCGCCGGCGCTTCGGGGCCCGGCGCGAGGGCGTCGCCGGGGCGGCCCCGCTCCCCGACCGGGGCGACGTGGCCGGAGTCGCCGCCGACGCCTCCGCCGCGAGGGTGGGCTGCGCGTGGACCGGTGGCGCCGTGCCCGGCCCGGACCGCACGACCCGTCCCGCCACCTCGCTGGAGATCGACTGCGGCAGCCAGCCCTCGGCGAACTCGGGGCGGGGCCCCACCAGCGGATGGGCGTGGACGGCCGCCATCAGCTCCGCGGTGGTGGGGCGCTCCTCCGGGCGCTTGGCCAGGCACCAGGCCACCAGGTCCCGCAGCTCGTGCGGCACCCGGCCCAAGTCGGGCCGCTCGTGGACCACCCGGTACAGCGCGGCCGATTCGGGACCGGCCCCGAAGGGGGTCTCGCCGCTCGCCACGTACGCGACCAGGGCGCCGAGCGCGAAGACGTCGGTGGCCGGGGACACCGTCCGGCCGAGCGCCTGCTCGGGGGCCATGTAGGCCGCGGTGCCGATGCTCAGTCCCACGCCGGTCAAGGCGGTGGCGTCGGCCGCCCGCGCGATGCCGAAGTCGATGACGCGGGGGCCGTCCTCCGCGATCAGCACGTTGGCCGGCTTGAGGTCGCGGTGGACGACGCCGGCCCGGTGGATCGCCTGGAGGGCCTCGGCGATGCCGGCCACGAGGAGCAGAACCGTGCGGACCGGGAGCGGGCCGTGCCGCTGGACCACCTGGTGCAGGGAGGGGCCGGGGACGTAGGCGGTGGCGAACCACGGGGTCGGGGCGTCCACGCCGGAGGCGACCACCTGGGCGGTGAACAGGCCGTGGATGCGTTCGGCGCTGGCCACCTCCTGGGCGAAGCGGCGGCGGAACCCGGGGTCGCCCGCGAACTCGTCCCGCACCACCTTCAGCGCGATCGGACGGCCGCCGGGCGTGTGCGCCAGGTACACCACGCCCATGCCGCCGGATCCCAGCCGGGCCTGGAGGCGGTAGCCGCCGATCTCGCGGGGGTCGTCGGCCGACAGCGCCGCGTGAGGGGGCTGGACACCGGGGAGCTGAGCGGTCATGCGGCGGCTCTTTCGAGGGAGGGAACGGTGGGCGCGGTCGACGGACAGGACTCGCGCATCGTGCCCTCTAACTAAAGATTCAGTCAATATGCGACACTCTTGGTTCAGACCACTTTCAAGGGGGATCACGTGTCGACGGACCGCCGTAGGGCCATCCTGGAAGCCGCCGCCCGGGTCATCGCCCGGCGAGGGGTACGCGGGCTCCGCATGGAGGAGCTCGCGACCGAGGCCGGGGTGTCCACCGCACTGATCTACTACCACTTCAAGGACCGGGCCGGCATCCTGCGCAACACCCTGGAGTTCATCAGCGACCGGGCCGACCGGTACACCTCCGAGGAGGAGGACGCCGCCGACGGGCCGCACGACGCCCGGCAGGAGCTGGAGCAGACCCTGCTGCTCGAGTTCCAGGACCTGCCCGAGGTCCGCGAGAACAGTACGGCCTGGGGCGAACTGCGCGCCAGCGCGGTCTTCGAACCCGAACTGCGCGGCGATCTGGCCAGAGCCACCCTGGCCTGGATCCACGATGTCGCGGACCTGCTCGGCCGGATACGGCCGACCGCTCCCGCGCCGTCCCTCACCGCGTCCGCGGAGCGGCTCACCGCCCTCCTGGAGGGGCTCAGCACACGCTGGCTGAGCGGCGCGCTGCCGCTGGCCCACGCACGCGAGCTGACGAGGGACGCGGTCGCGGTGGAACTCGAGCGGCTGGACCACTGACCGCCGGCGCGTGGCCCTGGAGTGCGACGCCGAGATGACTCGCCAGCTCGCCATCGCCGGCGGCCACCCCAAGCCCCGGAGCCGGTGGGGCGGCTCCGCCCGGCGCCCTCGCCTCGCGGGATTTGACTGAATTTTCAGTCAGTGTCAGAGTGGCGACACGAAGGCCGTATCCCACCTCGCGGTACCGGCGATTCCCTAAGCGGTACGGGCACGCTGTGCACGGACAGTGCACGAGCGCGGGCCACGGGCCCCGCCCCACCGACACCCCCGACCGCCGGATGCCCGGTCCCGCAAGCCCACGATCGGAGACCCCACATGTCCGACCTCCCCTCCCGCCGCTCGGCCCTGCGCGTCCTCGCCGGCGTCGGCGCGCTCACGCTCGGCGCCGCGGCGTGCGGCCCCGGCGGCTCCGGTGACCCGGGCCGCTCCGCCGGCACCGCCACCGGCGGGCAGGCCGCGCCGTCGGACGAGGACCGCCGGATGCCCGCCGAGTGGGAGAGCCACGCCCGCACCTTCATGTCGTGGCCGGCGCTCGCGTCCGTCTGGGAGGACGACCTCCCCTACGTACGCGAGGACATCGCGCGGGTCGCCCGCGCCATCTCGGAGTACGAGGCCGTCGTCATGATGGCCCGGCCGGACCAGATGGCCGGCGCCCAGAAGGCGTGCGGCTCCGGCGTCGAGGTCATCGCCCTCCCCGTCGACGACCTGTGGGCCCGCGACACGGTCCCCGTCTTCGTCGAGCAGGACGGGAAGGTCGAGGGAGTCGACTTCAACTTCAACGGCTGGGGCAACAAGCAGACCCACGGCAACGACGCCCAGGTCGGCCGGCTCCTGCTGCGCAAGTACGGGATCCCCCGCATCCAGGCGCCGCTCGTCGCCGAGGGCGGCTCCTTCGAGACGGACGGCGAGGGGACCCTCCTGATCACCGAGAGCTCGATCGTCAACGACAACCGCAACCCCGGCAAGTCCCGCGGCGAGATCGAGGACGAGCTCAAGGAACTCCTCGGCATGGAGAAGGTGATCTGGCTGAAGGGCGTGCGCGGCGAGGACATCACCGACGCACACGTCGACAGCCTCGTGCGGTTCACGGCGCCCGGCGTCGTCCTCCTGGACCGCGCCTTCCCCGGCATGCCCGCCGACTCCTGGTCCCGCTCCTCCGAGCAGGCCATGTCCGTACTGAGCGAGGCGACCGACGCCCAGGGCCGCGAGTTCGAGATCATCGACCTCCCGCAGCCCGACCCCGACCTGGTCACCGGCTACACCGACGACTTCCTGTCGACGTACGCCAACTTCTACGTCGGCAACGACGCGCTCTACATGCCGAAGTTCGGCGACAAGAAGGCCGACGACCGGGCGCGCGGCATCCTGCAGGAGCAGTTCCCGAAGCGGGAGGTCGTGCAGCTGAGCATCGACACCATCGCCACCGGAGGCGGCGGCATCCACTGCGCCACCCACGACGAGCCCGGCAAGCCGGTCGCGTAACCACGATCCACGGGAGCCTCCATGTCCTCCATCCGACGCCACAAGCCGAGCCGGGGCCGGGTCCTGCCCGCCGTGGTGGCCTGCTGCCTGGTCGCGGCCGCCATCGCGCTCGGCACGTGGCTCCAGTTCGGCGAGCGGCAGGCCCTGGACCAGGTGTACAGCGCGGGCGGTTCGGAGCCCGACCGCGTGGACATCGAGGCCTCCGTCCAGCGTGTCGACGCCGCCGGCCGTGAGCTGACCCTGCGCGTGCTCGTCACGCCGCGCGGGGAGCTCGCCGAGGCCGGCGGCGTCTCCCCCACCGAGGACCTGACGCTCCAGACGTCGACCTCCACCCGGGGCGACCTGTCCTTCAAGGCGCACAGCCGCATCGCCACCATGGACCTGCCCGTCACGCTGACCGGCGGCTCGATCACGGACTACCCCTTCGACGCCTACACCGCCGCCATCGAGTTCAGTGCCACGCAAGGGGGCGAGAAGGTCCCCGTCCACATGACGCTGGCCAACAGCGACGCCCTCTTCTCGGCCCGGGTGGACGCGGTGGCGGAGAGCGGGGCCGCGGTCTTCGACGTCGACCTCGGGCGCTCCAACAGCGTGCTCATCTTCGCCGTCTTCATGATGGCCGCCATGTGGGCGCTCGCCCTCTCGGTGCTCACCGGCGCCTGGTTCCTCGTCACCCGGCGCCTGGGCCTGACCTGGCCCGCCCTCGGCTGGATGGCGGCCACCCTCTTCGCCCTCGCGGCCTTCCGCAACACCGCCCCGGGCGCCCCGCCCATCGGCTCCCTCCTGGACTACATCGCCTTCCTCTGGGCCGAGACGGTCATCGCGTTCTGCCTCGTCACGGTGGTGGCCTCGGGCTTCAGGAACGAACGCCGGGCGTCCCGCGAGGCCACCCCCTGAGGCCCCCGTCACCCCAGGTGACGTGCCCGTCTCCGCCGCCGGCTCTGACACGATGACCCGATGGGTGACACAGGGACCGACGGCGGGGACGGGACGGACGCCGGCGCACGGGGGCGCCGGCGCCGGCGCGATCCGGAATGGACGTACGCGGCGCTGGTGGACGCGCTGCTCGCACTCGTCTCCGAGGACGGGCGGGAGCCCACGCGGAAGGCGATCGCCGAGCGGGCGGGGGTGTCGGAGCGGACGGTGTTCGTGCACTTCGCCGACCGAGAGACGCTGTACGTCGCCGCCGCCCGGCGGCAGGCCGAGCGGTGGCGCGCCCACGCGGAGCCGGTGGCGCCGGGCTGGGAGACCGCGCGGAAGGTACGGGCGCTGCTGGCACAGCGCGGCCGCATGTACGAGGTGATGACCCCGATCCGCAGGATCGGGCTCGGTCTGGAGGCGGACTCGCCGGGGCTGCGCGGGGTGATGGCCGAGGGGGACGCCTGGCTGCGGGCCGACCTCGCCGGGATGTTCGCTCCGGAGCTGGACGCGGAACCGGGCGCCCGGCGCCCCGGCGGACTGCTCGACGCGGTGGAGGCCGCCTGCTCGTGGGCGGTGTGGGACCACCTCCGGTCCCGCCGGGGGCTCGACGAGTCGGCGGCGCGCGCGGCGATCGGCCGCACGCTCCGGGCACTCCTCGGGGTCGGCGCGGGGCCCGCCGCGGACGTTCCGGAGGCGCCCGCCTCTTGACTCGTATTGCAGTGTGACTGCAATAGTGGGCGCCCGACCGAGAAGGGTGCGCACTGCCATGACTCCGATGAACCGGCGCGGCTTCGCCGTGGCCGCGATGGGCGCGGCGGCGGCCGCCGTCTCGCTGAACCCGCAGACCGCCGAGGCGCTCGCCGGACACCTCCCCCACGACGTACCGACGACGCCGACGCGGACCGGCGGGCTGCCGTACGACGACGACGCCGACTTCGCCGACGCCGACCGCGGCTTCGTCGCGGCCTTCACCGGCGGGCCGATCACCACCGCCGCCGGCAAGACCGTCTGGGACCCCGCGGCCTACCGGTTCCTCGCCGCGGCGGAGGACGACGCGGACGCTCCCGACACGGTCGACCCGAGCCTGTGGCGGCAGGCCCGCCTGCTGTCACGCCAGGGGCTCTACCGGGTCACCGACCGGATCTACCAGGTCAGGGGCCTCGACCTGTCCAACATGACGATCGTCGAGGGCGACACCGGCATCATCGTCATCGACCCGCTGATCTCCACCGAGACCGCCGCCGCGGCCCTGCGGCTCTACCGCGACCACCGCGGCGACCGACCGGTCCGGGCCATGATCTACACCCACCCGCACGTCGACCACTTCGGCGGCTGCCGCGGCGTGCTGCCCGACGGAGCCGGGGACGTGCCCGTCCTCGCCCCGAAGGGCTTCATGGAGCACGCCGTCAGCGAGAACGTGTACGTCGGCACCGCGATGGCCCGCCGCGCCGCCTACATGTACGGCTCCACCCTCCCGAAGAACGCGGCCGCGCAGGTCGGCTGCGGGCTCGGCCTCACCGTCTCGCTCGGCACCGTCGGGCTCATCGCGCCCACCCGCCTCATCGGCGCCACCGGCGAGGAGGTCACCCTGGACGGGGTGCGCATCAGGTTCCAGATGACCCCGGGGACCGAGTGCCAGGAGGAGATGAACTTCCTCTTCCCCGACCTGCGCGCGGTCTGCATGGCGGAGAACGCCACGCACACCATGCACAACGTGCTCACCCTGCGCGGTGCCCAGGTGCGCGACGCCCACGCCTGGGCCGGCTACCTCACCGAGTCGATCGGCCTCTACAGCGGCGCCGCCGACGTCGCCTTCGCCTCCCACCACTGGCCCACCTGGGGCAACGACGCCATCGTCGCGCTGCTCACCCACCAGCGGGACCTGTACGGCTACCTGCACGACCAGACCGTGCGGCTGATCAACCGCGGCCTGACCGGCACCGAGATCGCGGAGACCTTCCGGCTCCCGCCCCAGCTGGAAGGCGTCTGGGCCAACCGCGGCTACTACGGCTCCCTGAGCCACAACGTCAAGGCCGTCTACCAGCGGTACATGGGCTGGTTCGACGGCAACCCCGCCCATCTGTGGCAGCACCCGCCCGTCGAGGAGGCCCGCCGCTGGGTGGAGTCCCTCGGCGGCCAGGCCGCGGTCCGCGCCCGCGCCCGGCACTACGCCGACCGCGGCGACCTGCGCTTCGCGGTCACGCTGCTCGGCCACGCCGTCTTCAACGACCCCGACGACACCCGGGCCAAGCGCCAACTCGCCGACCTCTACACTAGGTTGGGCCGCGCCGTCGAGAACGCCGTGTGGCGGAACTTCTACCTCACCGGCGCCCAGGAACTCCTCCACGGCATCACCCCGCACGCCACCGCCACCCTCGGCCCGGACATGTACCTCGCCCTGTCGACCGGCCAGATCATCGACAGCCTCGCCGTCCGCGTCGACGGGCCGAAGGCCTGGTCCCTCCGGCTCGCCGTCGACTGGCACATCGGCGCCGACTACTGGCACCTGCGCCTCGGCAACGGCCTGCTCACCTGGACCACCGGCAGCCGCCCCAGTCCCGACGCCGGCCTGACCATGACGATGACCAAGCCCCAACTCCTCGCCCTGCTCGCCGGAAAGGGCACCGCCGGCATCACCATGGCCGGTGACCCCGGCCTCCTCACCCGCCTCCTCTCGGTCCTCGACACCCCCGACACGGACTTCCCGATCGTCACCCCCTGACGACACCGCGTCGCCGTCACGAACCGTGCGGCGGTGCTCCCCGAGTGTGATCGTGCGGGTACATGCGGGTCCGTCTTCCGCATGGCTGGTGCATACCGGCGGCTTCCGGTGCATGCTGTGCAGCAAGAGCGTTCGAGTTCCTGTGTGGAGGCCGAAAGAGTGAAAGGCGGCAACCGGAGGCGGCGCGTGAGCAGCCGGGCTTCGGGTGGGCAGGGCTCGGTGGTGCGCCGGTCAGGGGGCTCCCGCGGGCGGTCCGCGCGCGGCAGCGGTGGTGTTCCGCTTGACCGGCTGTCCACGCGGGGGCGGCTCGCGTGGCTGAGTTCCGCCGGGTCGAGGATCGGGACGACGCTGGACCTGGAGCGCACCGCTCGGGAGCTGGCCGAGTTCACGGTGCCGGGCTTCGCCGACGGGGCCGCCGTCGACATCCTGGAGAGCGTCCTGCGCGGCGACGAGGGCTCGCGGTGGACCGGAACGGGCGTTCCGCCGATGCGGGCGGCCGCGCTGTGCTCGGTCGAGGAGCTGTCGTCGCTGGAGCCGACGCCGGTCGGCGAGACGTTCGTACGCGCCGAGGAGCAGCACGAGACGCTGCTCCACCGCTACTGCCTGCGGCAGGGCAAGCCGGTGCTGCTGAGCCGCATGCGGCACGACGACTTCATCAAGGTGGCGCCCACGGAGCGCGCCGCGGCGAAGATGCGCGCCGCCGGGGTGCACAGCTACCTCGCGGTGCCCCTGATCGCCCGCGGGCTGCTGCTCGGGAGCGCCGACTTCGTGCGCGGCGCGGGTTCGCCGCCGTTCTCGGCCACGGACCTCGCGCTCGCCGAGCAGCTGGCCTCCCAGGCCGCCGTCTTCATCGACAACGCCCGGCTGTACGGGCGTGAGCGCGAGCACGTCGTGTCGTTGCAGCGCAGTCTGCTGCCGCGCGCGACGCCGGTCACGCCGGGGCTGCGCGTGCACGCCGAGTACGCCCCGTCCACGGGCCACCACGCGGTGGGCGGCGACTGGTACGACGTCATGGCGCTGCCCAGCGGTCGTACGGCTCTGATGGTGGGCGACGTGATGGGGCACGGTCTGCCCGCCGCCGCGACCATGGGGCGCCTGCGGGCGGTCGCGCGCACCCTGATGACCCTGGACATGGCCCCGGAGCGCGTCCTCGCCCGGCTGGACCTCGCCACCCGTGACCTGGAGGACGAGCAGGTCGCCACCTGTCTCTGCGCGGTGTACGACCCGGCCGACTCCACGTACACGCTGGCCAGCGCCGGGCACCTGCCCCCGCTCCTGCTCGACGGACACGGCTCCGCCGACTTCGTGGACGTGCCCATCGGCGCGCCGCTCGGGGCGGGGGTGATTCCGTACGATCCGGTCCGCGTGACGGTCCCCGAGGGCGGCGACCTGATCATGTACACGGACGGCCTCATCAAGTCCCGGCACGCCGACCTGGACCATCAGCTGGACCTGCTGCGCGCGGCGGCGCTCGCCCCGGGGCCCGGGGCGCTCGCCGGGGGCGGCCTGGTGGAGCGCGCGCCGGCCGGCGACGCACGCTTCGACGAGGCGGTGCTCCTCACCGCGACGACCATGGCGACGACGACGGTGACGACCACCGCGACCCCGACGGCGGCTCCGACGGTCCCGACGACCGGGGCGTTCCCGACGGCGGCGTCCGGGTTCGCCGGGAACCCGGACGCCCCGGTCGACCTCCGCGTGTGGCGGCTGCCGCAGGAGGGCCGCGCCGCGTCCGTCGCCCGGGGCCTGGTCACCGAGCAGCTCGCCGAGTGGAATCTGACGGAGCTCGCCGACGTGTGCGAACTCGTCGTCTCCGAACTCGTCGGCAACGCCCTGCGCTACGGCAACGGCCCCGGCGAACTCCGGCTCCTCCGCGGCGAGCGCCTCGTCGTCGAGGTCTCGGACACGGGACCCGACCTGCCGCAGATCCAGCACGCGGACCTCAGCGACGAGGGCGGCCGCGGCCTCCAGCTCATCAACATGCTCTGCCGCCGGTGGGGCTCCTGCCGCACCGTCACCGGCAAGGTCGTGTGGGCGGAGCAGAACCTGCACTCCTGACCGGCGTCGCCGTCAGACGCGCCGCTCGTGGGGGATCTGCTCGCCCGCCTCGATCGCGACGGGAAGCCGGTTCTCGGCCGGGGGCAGCGGGCAGGTGGCGAAGTCGGTGTAGGCGCAGGGGAGATTGGTGGCGCGGTTGAAGTCCAGCACCACCGTGCCGTCGGGCCCGGGGGCGTCGACGCGGAGGTCTCGGTTGGCGGCGTACGTGGTGACGCCCGAGGTCGCGTCGGTGAAGAGCACGGTGAGGCCGCCGGGGGTGTGGCCGTTGAAGGCGGTCAGGCTCAGTTCGCGGCCGTCGAGGCGGAAGGTGATCCGGCCCGGCGCGTCGTAGACGTGCCACAGGCCCTCGACGGAGGCGCCGACGGTGGTCGGACGCGGCTCGGGGAAGGGGAGGTACCGGCCGGTGACCACCCAGCGCGGATCGGGTGCGTAGGCGGGGGTTCCCCCGAAGTCGACCCGCAGCGGATGGCCGGGGTCCCTCGGGCGCACCACGTGGTGACCGCCGCGCTTGGCGACCTCGATCACGATGTCGCCCCAGACGGCGTCGATGCCGCCGCGCTCGGGGATCGCTCCGAAGGTGTACCGCCCCCGCACCGGGGTGCCGTCGACGACGAGTTCCGTCCCCTCGTCGAGTGCGACGGTGACGCCGTCGGGTCCGGTCGACCAGGATCCGGGCACGCCGGGGAAGCGCTGCGGCTCTGCGGCGAGCCAGTGCAGGCCGGTGATGGCGAGGAAGCCGTGCTCAGCGGCGAGCCGGGCGTCCTTGGCGCGGTGCCACTCCGCCCACTCCTCGGCGAAGTCGGGAGCGGTGGTGGCGGACGGGACGGTCGGGGCACTCATGTGTCCTCCTGCGAGGTGGGTCGTGGCATGGGCGCGCGGCCCGCGCCGCGGATCACCGGGGCAGGGGGGACGGACAGCCGGGCGGGCCGCGCGGGGTGGCGCTCAGGGCGCGAGCGGTACGCGAGAGGTACGCGAAGGCCCTGCGGTCGCGGCGGGACGCCGGTGGGGAGGGAGGGCCTCGGTGTCAGCCCGAACAGGACGTCGTCGTGACGCGCGCGTAGTCCACGTGGCGGCGCATCACGAGCAGGGTCATGGGGCCAGCAAAGCACACCCCTCGCACGGGACGCCAGGGTGCCCGCGGAAAGGGGACGCCCCCGCCGTGGCGGGGCGTCCTCGTGCGCCGGACCGGGCTACCGGCCCTGGAGGGCCTTGACGTTGTCGCCGAAGGTCCAGTTCTTCGAACCGTCCCAGTTGGCCGACCAGGTCATGAGGCCCTTGAGGGAACCGCCGTAGTGGTTCCAGGCCTGGGCCACGGCCGTCGGGGCCATGTACCCGCCGCCGGCGCCCGGTTGGGCGGGGAGGCCGGGGACCTGCTTGTCGTACGGGACGCGGATGGTGGTGCCCTGGATCACGAGTCCGCGGTTGAGGCAGTCGGTCTGGGCGACGAACCCGGCGACGGTGCCGGCGGAGTAGGAGTCGCCGGAGCAGCCGTACATGCTGCCGTTGTAGTACTGCATGTTGAGCCACCAGAGGCGGCCGTTGTCCGCGTACTTCTTGACGATGGGGAGGTACGCGCCCCAGATGGACCCGTAGGCCACGCTGCCGCCCGTGACGTACGCGGTCTCCGGTGCCATGGTCAGTCCGAATCCGGCGGGCATGCGGGCGAGGACGCCGTCGATGATGCGCACCAGGTTGGCCTGCGAGGTGGAGAGGGTGCCGATGGACCCGCTGCCGACGAGGCCGGTCTCGATGTCGATGTCGATGCCGTCGAAGTTGTACGTCTTGAGGATCGGCACGACGGTCTCGACGAAGCGGTCGGCGACGGCGCGGGAGCTGAGGTCGATTCCGGCGGCGGCACCGCCGATCGAGAGCAGGAGGGTGGCCCCGGCGGCCTTCGCGCGGCACATCTCGGCCGGGGTGGAGACGCGGACGGTGCTGTCCATGCCGTCCTCCCACAGCACCGTGCCGTCCGAACGGATCACGGGAAAGGCCGCGTTGACGACGTTGTAGCCGTGGGCCGCGAACCGCGGGTCGTCGATGGGCGCCCAGCCGAAGGGCGGATGGACGCCGTTGGCTGCGCCGTCCCAGTTCTCCCAGTACCCCTGGAGCACCTTTCCTGCGGGCTTCTGCTTGACGGCGCAGGTGTCCGCCGCGGGTGCCGCGGCGGCGGGAGTCGGGGCGAGCGTGGTGGCGACGAGAGCGGCGGCGGCGAGCAGGGTGCCGAGACCCGCTCCGAGGGTGCGGGTGATCCGATGGCCTGGCATGCGTGCTCCTGAGGACGTGGGGTGTTCCTAGGCTTCGCGCGCGTTCCAGCAGACCGTAGGTTGGTCCAGACCTTTCGTCAACAGGCTTGACGGCAAGGGGACTTGGGATGGCGGCGGCGACTCGCCCCGCCGAGAGCGAACATCCTTGGATCCGGGCCGTGTCACGGGGAGGCTGGGAGCACACACCCGGATCCCGGAGGCCTTCCATGAGCGCCGAACACCCGAACACCCTGTACGAGGCCGTGGGCGGAGCCGACGCGCTGCGCCGGCTCTCCGAGACGTTCTACGAAGGGGTCCTGGCCGACCCCCTCCTCGCACCCGTCTTCGCCGACTTCACCGCCACCCACGTCGAGCACGTGGCCGTATGGCTGGCGGAGGTCTTCTCGGGACCCGCCGCGTTCACGGCGGAGCACGGCGGCCACCAGGCCCTGCTCCGCGCCCACCTCGGCCTCGGCATCACCGAGGAACAGCGGCTGCGCTGGATGGAGTTGATGACGGCGGCCGTGGAGAAGGAGCTGCCCGACGACGCCCTGCTGCGCCGCCGGGTGATCGAGTACTTCGACTGGGGCACCCGGATCGCCGAGGACGTCTCGTCCTCGCCCCGGGGAACCGACCTCGGCGAACCCGGCCCGACCCCGCGCTGGGGCTGGGACGGCCTCGCCTGACCCCACCACCGGATCCGGAGCCGGGGCCGAGGCGCACTGCCTCGACCCCGGCCCTCACCCCTCCTCCGGCTCCGGCTCCGGCGTGCTGTCGGGTACCCCCTCCTAGCGTCCGGGCTCCTTCGTCACCAGCAGGCCGCCGACCAGGCCCGCGAGGAGCATGAGGCCGGCCGCGCACCACAGGGTGACGGAGTAGCCGGCCAGGACCGCCGCCTCGGTGCTGGTGGCGAGGTCCATCAGGGCGTCAGGGAAGTCGTACGGGTCGAGCAGGACGCCGCTCTCCAGCGGCTCCCGCAGCTGCTCCGGGATGCCCGAGACGCCGCTCAGCCGGTCGGAGATCACCGTGGCGAGGAGGACGCCGACCAGCGGCGTGGCGAGGATCGCGCCGAGGTTCTGCGCCGTGAGGACGACCGCGGCGGTTCCGCCGGGGTTGCGCGCGAAGGCCGTGCCGGTCGCGGTGGCGATGAGCGGGGAGAGCGCGAGGCCGAGGCCGGTGCCGACGAGGAGGAGGGAGGGCAGGATCTGGCCGGAGTACGAGCTTTCCACCTCCAGGCGGGTCAGCAGGGCCGTGCCGACCGCCGCGAGGAGCAGGCCGGGACCGGCCAGGAGACCGGGCGCGACCCGGTCCTGGAGGCGGGCGGAGACCTGGGTGGAGACGATCAGGACGGCGGCCGCCATCGGCAGCAGCGCCATGCCGATGTCGGTCGGCAGGTAGTAGAAGGCGCCGCTCAGGAAGCGGTACAGGACCAGGAACATGGCGGAGGAGCCCATGCCCACGAGGAGCAGGGCGAGCAGGGAGGCGAGGCGGCGGCGGTCCTGGAAGGCCTGCGGCGGGACGAGCGGGTCGCTCGACCGGGTCTGCCACCGGACGAAGGCCGCGAGCAGGGCCGCGCCGGCCACGAGCAGGAGCAGGGTCAGCGGCTCGGTCCAGCCCTCCTGACCCGATCCGGACGGGCCCTCGCCCGCCATGAGGCCGAAGCCGAGGGCGACGAGACCGCCGGTGCCCAGCAGCGTGCCCGGTGCGTCGAAGCGGACGGAGGCGCGGGCCCACCGGTCGTCGGCGAGGCCGCCCACCACGGCGACGGCCACGGCGGCGAGCGGCACGATGACGTAGAAGCACCAGCGCCAGCTGACGTTCTCGGTCAGCCAGCCGCCCGTGTAGTCGCCGATCGCCAGACCGCCGCCGACCAGCGCCGCGTAGAGCCCGAAGGCCCTGCCGCGCTCCTTCGGGTCACTGAAGCCGCCGGCGACCAGGGCGAGGGCGGCGCTGGACACCAGCGCGGCGGACACGCCCTGGAGGACCTGCGCCGCGACGAGCAGCGCGGTGGCGGCCGCCGAGCCGCCGACGGCGGAGGCCGCGGCACACCCCGCCAGGCCGACGATCAGCGCCCTCTTGCGGCCGAGCAGGTCGGTGACGTGCCCCCCGAGCAGCAGCAGTGCGCCGAAGGCCAGTCCCTGGGCGGCGAGCATCGTCCGCAGGGCGTCGGCGTCGACGCCCAGATCGCGCGTCGCGGTCGGCAGTGCCGAGTACGCCGCCGACGTGCCGATCGCCACCAGGAGCTGTGCCAGCAGGGCCGCCACCAGTCCCCGCCACCGCTTCGGGGAGGCGCCCGGCGCCTCGGGCGGGACCGCGAGGGGGGACCAGCCGCCCGGCACCGGGCCGCCGGCAGGTCCGAAGCCCGGCGGTGGCCGGTGGTCGACCGGCGTCGTCGGCGGGTACGCGGGAGGCTGCGGGACCGGCTGCGGCTGGGACGGGATCCGCGGGTCCGCCGTGTGCGTGACCCGGGTCTCGGGCGCGAAATCCAGCAACTTCGCCGCGTGACGGCCGAGTTGGGCGAGGACGGAGCCGGGGAGCCATTCCTCGGCCGGGTCGGTGACCGTACGCGCGGCGACGTCGGCGGGGGTGGGCCGCCGCGCCGGGTCCTTGTGCAGGCACTCGCGGACGAGGTCGAGGAGCGAGTCCGGCACGCCGGTGAGGTCGGGCTCGTCCTCGGCGATCCGGAACAGGTGCGCGTGGAGACCGGTGTCCGTGGCGCCGAAGAGCAGTCGGCCGGTGGCGGCGTAGACGAGGACCGCGCCCAGGCAGAACACGTCGCTGGCCGGGGTGAGTTCGAGGCCGCGGACCTGCTCGGGCGACATGAAGCCGGGCGAGCCGATCAGCATCCCGGTGCGGGTGCGCAGGCTGTCCCCGCCGAGGCCGTCCATCGCGCGGGCGATGCCGAAGTCGATGACGCGCGGCCCGTCCACGGTCACCAGCACGTTGGACGGCTTCAGGTCGCGGTGGATGAGGCCCGCGCCGTGGACGGACCGGAGGGCCACGGCGAGACGGTGGGCGAGGGTGCGGACCGAGTGCTCGGGCAGCGGCCCGAAGTCCCGGGCGACGACGGTCGTCAGATCGGGTCCGGGGATGTACTGGGTCGCCACCCAGGGCACCGGAGCCTCGGTGTCGGCGTCGAGGACGGCGGCCGTCCAGTCGCCGCCCACCCGCCGGGCGGCCGCGACCTCGCGGGCGAACCGCTGCCGGAATTCGGGGTGTTGGGCGTGCTCGGCCTGCACCACCTTCACCGCGACCGTCCGGCCGGCTTCCGACCGCCCGAGGTACACCAGTCCCATCCCTCCCTCGCCCAGCCGGGCGATGAGACGGTAAGGGCCGATGCGCGTCGGATCTTCGGTGATCAACTGGTCCACGCGAGTAACATAGTTGAGGCCGCCGATCCCCGGGGCGGATCACCGCGAACCAAGGCCGACGTCACGGGCTCCACGCCCGGCCGACCGACCGGCCGGGCACCGGTAGGGTGCCCTCCGGCAACAGTGTTCTGCGTGGGGAGACATGGGTTCATGAGCGGTCTGCAGTCGGGGAGAGACGGCGGCGACGAGGTCTTCCACCCGCTCGCGGCGGACGATCCGACCACGGTCGCGGGGTATCGGCTCGCCGCCCGGCTGGGGGCCGGCGGCATGGGGAAGGTGTACCTGTCGTACACGCCCGGTGGTCGTCCCGTCGCCATCAAGCTGATCCGTCCCGAGTTCGGCGAGGACGCGGAGTTCCGCCGCCGGTTCGCGCAGGAGGTGCGCTCCGCGCAGCGCGTGCAGGGTCTGTTCACGGCGCCCGTGATCGACGCCGACCCCGAAGGCGCGCAGCCCTGGCTGGCCACCGCGTACGTGCCGGGCCCGTCGCTCGCCGACGCGGTCGTCGCGCACGGGGCGCTGCCCGTGGAGACGGTGCTGCTGCTCGTCGCGGGGATGGCCGAGGCCCTGCACGTGATCCACGGAGCCGGGATCGTGCACCGCGACCTCAAGCCGTCGAACGTGCTGCTCGCCGCCGACGGCCCCCGCGTCATCGACTTCGGCATCGCGCACGCGGCCGACGCGACCTCGCTCACCGGCAGCGGCGTCACCATCGGCACCCCGTCGTTCATGGCTCCCGAACAGGCCGCAGGCAGCAAGGTCACGCCGGCCACGGACATCTTCGCGCTCGGCCAGGTCGCGGCGTACGCGGCGACCGGGGTCCCGGCCTTCGGCGAGGGCACCTCGCACGGGGTGCTGTACCGGATCGTGCACGAGGAACCGGATCTGAGCGCGGTGCCGGAGCGGCTGCGCGAGCTGGTCGCGCGCTGCCTCGGGAAGGACCCGGAGACGCGGCCGTCGATCCCCGAGGTCATCCGGCTCTGCCAGGCCGCGAACGCGGCGACGGTGCTGCGCCGCCCCGAGGACTGGCTGCCGGGCGCGGTGTCCGCCGACATCACGGCCCGGACGGCGGCTCCGGCGCCCCTCCAGGCCCCGCCCCCGCCGACCGTCGCCCCCGGCTACTCCCCCACCGCGCCGGCCGGACTCGCCCCGGGCTACGCACCGACGGCACCCGCCGGTCCCGGCGCGGCCTACTCCCCCGCGGCCCCGGCCTCTCCGGCCGCTCCGCCGTCCGCCCCGCCCGCCGGGTTCGGTCCCCCGGTGGGGCACCGGTCCCCGCCGCCGGGGCCGTACTCGACGCCCGCACCCCACACGGCGCCGTCCCACGCCGCCTACGCGCCGACGCAGGGGCCGGCCCCGGTACCGGCTCCACCGAACCCGCGGGCGTATCCGCAGGCCGCCTACCCGATGCCGGGCGCGCCCGTCCCTCCCGGCGCGCGGCGGAGTCCGGCCAAGCGCGGTCTGCTCGTGGCCGTCGCGGCCGCGGTGGCGTTCGCCGTGGCGGGCAGCCTCACGGCGTACGTCGTACTGAAGGACAAGGACCAGGGGCAGTCGGCGGCGGACGGCGGCGGCAAGCCGAGTGGCCGGACCGGCGGGAGCGCGAGCGGCGGCGGTTCGACGGGGGCGACGGCCGGGTCGAAGCCGTCGTCGGCGACCGAACCGAAGCCGTACGACTTCAAGGCGATCAACCTGACCGCCGGGTACCACCTGACCCTCGGGGACGACACGGTGCGTCCGCAGGCGGGCGAGGACGGCGGGTTCGAGCTCTCGTACGACACCGGCGGGTACCTCGACGCCGAGAGCAGCGGGGGCAGTCTGGTGCTGCTCGACCCGGGGCAGCAGGGTTCCCTCGCCGTCTGCCGGGCGGAGACGCGGTTCACCGAGAACATCTACGTGAACAAGCTGTCCACGGGCCGTCAGGTCTGCGTCACGACCGGTTCGGGCCATCTGGGCCTCGTCACCGTCAAGGGCCTCTCCCCCGAGGACTCGCCCAGTACGTACATGACGATCGACGTGACGGTCTGGCGCAACGCGGCCTCCGCCTCGTAGGCCCGCGTCAGCGGTTCTCGTCAGCGGTCCGCGGGCCCCTTCGTGCCGATCTCCGCCCAGACGGTCTTGGTGTCGTCGGTGTAGCGCACGCCCCAGTCGTCGGCTATGGAGGCGCAGATGAGGAGCCCGCGACCGCCCTCGTCGACGGCCTTCGCGTGGCGCAGGTGCGGGGCGGCCTGGCCTGCGTCGCTCACCTCGCAGATGAGTCCGGCGCCGTGCCTCAGCAGGCGGAGGGTGACGGGAGCCGCCCCGTAGCGGATGGCGTTGGTGACGAGTTCGCTGGCGACGAGCGTCACCGAGAAGGGGTCGAGCGGCAGGTCCCACACGGCGACGCGGTCCTCGACGAGGGTCCGGGCGGTGCCGACGGCCTCGAAGTCGAAGGGGATGTCCCACACGGCCAGTTCGTCCGAGGAAAGCCGGCGGGTGCGGGCGAGCAGGAGGACGCGGTCGGGGGCGAGGAGCCGTTCCACGTCGTCGGCCATCGCCTGCGGGTCGCGGTCGGGCCGGGAGAGCGCGGCCATGATGCCGTCCGTCCGGGCGCCCTCGTCGCCGGGCGACGGTGCGGAGGCCAGGCAGAGCGTGCTGCCCTCGGGGAGGGTGTGGGTCGCGCAGGCGAACGGCGGGCCCTCGGCGCCGAGGAGGGGTCCGTCCTCGACGGGTCGGTCGTCGACCGACCCGTCGGGCCGCACGACGGCGAAGAGGGAGGTGCCCGCGCGGGCCACGTCGAGTCGGCCGACGGCGGGGTCGTAGACCGCGATCGTGCAGCTCGCGGTCGGCTCGTCGGCTCCGGTGGCGTCGGTCTGCTCGCCGGAGAGGCGGCGGGTGGTGGTGTGCAGCCGGGCCAGGAGTTCGTGCGGGTCGAGGTCGAGGGTGCTCAGGCTGTGGACGGCGGTGCGCAGCCGGCTCATGGTGGCGACCGCGCTCAGTCCCGGGTTCTCGACCTGGCCTACGACCAGGGCCACCCGCCCTCCGGGCAGCGGGATCACGTCGTACCAGGATCCGGCGCCGGTGCCGCCGGGGCGGTGCCGCTGGGCGATGTCGACGGCCCGCTGGGTGGCCTCGTGCTGGCGCAGCGGCCAGCCCTGCAGCGCGTACATCACGATGTGCTCGCGGGTGAAGCGGAGCGCGTTCTCCAGGCAGGTCGCCGTGCGGGCCGCGATGGCGTCGGCGAGCGCGACGTCTTCGGGGTCGTACGGTTCGGTGGTGTCGGCGCGGTGGAAGGCGACGGCGCCGAGTACCTGCCCGTGTGCCTTCAGCGGCGTCACGAGAACGGCCCCCTGGCGGCCGCCGACCGCCGCCGCGCCGGGCAGCAGGGCCGCCGCCGTCGGCAGCGTGTCGCCGAAGACGCCCGGCAGCAGGACCGGGCCGACGTCCGGTACGGGCGGGCCCGCCGATGTCCGGCCGGCGGCGGCGCAGCGCAGCAGAGGTGCCGCGTCGGCAGCCTCCAGGGCGGGGTCCTTCCCCCTCAGGACGGAGTCGGTCAGAGCGACGACCACGGAGTCGGCGAACCCGGGCAAGGTCACGTCGACCAGCTCGCGGGCGGTGCGCTCGACGTCCAGGCCGGTGCCTATCCGCTCGTACACCTCGTGCAGCAGGCCGAGCCGGGCGCGGGCGCGTTCGCGTTCGGTGACGTCGGTGCTGGTGACGACGAGGCCGAGCGCGTGGCCGTCTCCGTCCTCCAGGCGGTGGACGGAGACGGCGAAGACGGGCCTGCGGTGGGTGTCGCCGAACGGCTGACCGTTGACCAGCAGGTCGCTCGCGGGGCGGCCGGTGGCGAGGACGTCGCGGAGCACGGTCTCGTCGAACGAGATCCCGAGGGTGGCGTACGCCTCGACCGCCGGTAGTCCTACGAACCGTTCGGCGGGGATGCCGCGCAGCCCGGCGGCGACCTTGTTCACCTTGATCACGCGTAGTTCCCGGTCCAGAACGTGGAGTCCCACCTGGGACTGGGTGAAGACGGCCGCCAGGATCGCTTCGCCCCACACGTTCTCGTCGATCGTGACCAGAGACTTTTCCGCGTCCACTCGCTCCTCCCACGGGGATGTCCTCCCCCGAGCCTCCCTCACCGCGGCGCATCCCGCGAACCGACGGGCCCCGGACCGCGCGGGGCGGTCCGGGGCCGTCGCCCACGGGACGGGCCGTTCAGTGGCGGCGGCGGTAGCGGTCGGCCACCGCGGCGACCAGGAGGAGTGCGCTGACGGCGCCGACGGCCAGGGTGAGGGTGCCGGCCCGGCCGCCGCTCATCGCCCAGCCGTTGCCGAGCAGGAGGGCCGTCCCGGCGACGCGGGAGGCGATCGTCCGGCCGCGGTCGCCGGCGCGGTGGAAGTGCCGGCCGAGGACGTAGCAGGCGGCGATCAGCGAGGTGAAGGTGACCGACCCGGCGGCGAAGTGCGCGTAGCTGTGCCAGGTGAGGGTGGCGGGCTGTCCGTAGGGGGTGCCCGCGGGGAAGCCGTCGGCCGGGTCCATGACGAAGACGCCGGCGGCGATCATGCCGAGGCCGGCGATCCGCACCAGTCGCGGTGCCCAGGTGCCGCCCGCGGTGCCGTGCAGGGCCCTGCGCAGGCCGGTCGCGCCGACGGTGAGCAGCACTCCGGCGACCAGGAAGTTCGTGATCTGGAGCCAGCCGAGCGAGCCGTTGCTCAGGGCGCTCAGCGGGTGGCGGGTGATGTCGAAGCCGTCGCGGGTGGCGGCCTGGGTCAGGGACACCACCGCCCAGAGCGGAGAGGCGACGGCCACGCAGGCGAGGAGGGCCCGCGTGCCGGGCCGGGTGGGGACGGCGGTGGCGGGGGGAGCGGTGGGGCTCTGGAGCGTGGTCATGGCGGGGCCTCTCGGGTTCGTGCTGTCCGGGTTCTCGCTGTCACGTCGATCCGGCGATGTGACAGGGAATGCGAGGCGTTCCCTGTCACATCCCTTCGTTCGACGTACGGGCGGAACCACCGCACGGCGCACCTCCGCACCCCGCGAATCCGCGCCCCGCACATCGACACGAAGCGATATCCGCACCACGCGAATCGGCACCACACCACGCGAGTCCGCACCACGCGGGTCCGCACGACGAGGAGACGAGAATCCCCATGCGCTACCTGATGACGACGAAGCCGTCCGACACCGCCCCCGACGAGGCCCTGTACGTCGAGATGGGCCGGTTCATCGAGGAGCTGACGGCGTCCGGTGTCCTGCTCGCCACCGGGGGTCTGGAGCCGGGAGGCGTCCTGGTGTCCTCCGTCGGCGACGAGATCACGGTGACGGACGGGCCGTTCGCCGAGGCGAAGGAGGCCGTGGTCGGCTTCGCGCTGATCGAGGTCCGCTCCAAGGAGGAGGCGATCGAGCTGGCGCGCCGCTTCCGCAGGATCGTCGGCGACGGCGAGAGCGTCGTCCAGGAGGTCTTCGGCCCCTGAGCGACCGTCACCACCGCGGAGGCGTCCTGCCGGTCAGGTCGGGCAGCCTCCGGGCCCTGACCAGGGAGAAGCACCCGTCCCGGCTTGCGTGCGAGCCGGGACGGGTGCTGTCATCGTGCCTGTGGTGAACGCCCATCGCACGATCGACGCGGTCTGGAAACTGGAGTCGGCCAAGATCATCGCCGGGCTCACCCGACTCGTGCGCGACGTCGGCCTCGCCGAGGAGATGGCGCAGGACGCGCTCGTCGCCGCCCTGGAGCAGTGGCCCGTCTCCGGGATCCCCGACAATCCCGGCGCGTGGCTGACGACCACCGCGAGGCGGCGGGCGGTCGACCACATCCGGCGCGCGCAGCGGCTGACGCGCAAACAGGAGGAGCTCGCCCACGAGCTGGAGCGGCAGCAGGAGCCCGAACAGGACGACGTCCTGCGGCTGATGCTCGTCTCCTGTCACCCCGTCCTGTCGACGGACGCCCGCGCGGCGCTGACGCTCCGACTGCTCGGCGGCCTCACGGTCGAGGAGATCGCCCGGGCGTTCCTCGTGACGGGCGCGGAGATCACCCGGCGCATCGCCGGGGCGAAACGGACGCTGGCCGAGGCCGGTGTGGAGTTCGACCTGCCGGAGGGCGCGGAGCTCGCCGGTCGCCTCCGCTCGGTCCTCGAGGTCGTCTACCTGGTCTTCAACGAGGGCTACTCGGCGACCTCCGGCGACGACCTGATGCGCCCCGGGCTCTGCCTCGAGGCCCTGCGGCTCGGCCGCCTCCTGGCGGAGCTCGCGCCGCAGGAGGCGGAGGTGCACGGCCTGGTCGCGCTCATGGAGATCCAGGCGTCCCGCTCGGCCGCGCGCACCGGGCCGTCCGGCGAACCCGTCCCGCTGCACGAGCAGAACCGCGGGCGCTGGGACCCGCTGCTCATCCGCCGCGGGTTCACCGCGATGCTGCGGGCGCGCGAGGCCGGCGGGACACCCGGTGTGTACGTGCTCCAGGCGGCCATCGCCGTCTGCCACGCCCAGGCGCGGACCGCCGAGGAGACCGACTGGGCCCGGATCGCCTCGCTGTACGAGGCGTTGGCCCGGCTGCTTCCGACGCCGATCGTGCGGCTCAACCGGGCGGTGGCGCTGGGGATGGCGTACGGGCCGCAGGCGGGGCTCGACGTGGTCGACGCCCTGCTCGCCGATCCCGCGCTGCGCGACTACCACCTCCTGCCCAGTGTGCGCGGTGATCTGCTGGCGCGTCTGGGACGGCACCAGGAGGCGCGGACGGAGTTCCACCGGGCGGCGGCCCTGACCAGGAACGAGGCGGAGCGCGCCTTTCTGCGCCGGCGGGCGGACGCGTTCCCCGACCCCGGGCCGAGCGGGCCGACCCTCGGCGGGGCCGCCCGCGCCTTCCTGGCCCGTGACGATCTCGACACGGCGACGGTCCACTCGTACGGGCAGACCCTCCGGCGCCTGTGCCTGGCGCTCGGCGAGCGGCGGCCGTTGGACTCCCTGACGGCGGGCCAGGTGGCGGGGGTGTTCGCGACGGCCTGGGGCGGGGCGGCGGCCCGCACCTGGAACCGGCACCGCTCGGCCGTGCGGTCCTTCGGCGCCTGGGCGTCCCTGGGCGACCTCGCCGCGGAACTGGAGCGCCGCCCCGAGACGCGCGCCCGCGCGGTGCCGCTGACCTCCGCTCAGCTCGACGCGTTGTGGAGCGATCCGGAGGTCCCGCTCCGTGAACGGACGCTGTGGCGGCTGCTCCACGAGTCGGGCGCCGGTGTGAAGGCGGTGCTGTCGCTGGACGTCGAGGACCTGGACCTGGAGGACCGCAGGGGCCTTACGGGCGGCGCCTGGGTGAGCTGGCGCTCCGGCACCGCCCTGCTCCTGCCGGGGCTCCTCGCCGGGCGGACGCGGGGGCCGGTGTTCCTGTCCGAGCGGCGCCCCGGACCGGGCCGGGTTCCGGCGCCGGAGGACCTGTGCCCGGAGACGGGCCGTCGCCGGCTGTCGTACGCGCGGGCCGAATACCTTTTCAAAGCGGCCACCCGGCCCCTGGATCCCGCGGCGAACGGCTTCACCCTGCACCGGCTGAAGGTCCGGCCGGAGCCGCGCCGGGCCGGGTAGGCGTGTGGCCTGGGCGACGGGGTTTCAGGAAGCGGTTACCGCACGGTACTTCCTGAAGGACTGGCAAGTACGGACCTTTGGGGCGCAGTAGCGGAAAAGTATTCGCAGTTACGGATGCTGATCCGATCAGGAGAGTTCCGAACTGATCAACAAGAGATCTATAGTGCCGTCGTTGCGACTCCCTTCCCCCGTGTGCCCGCTCCCGAGAGTCTGGTCGATGTCGGCGTCACCCACCCCCTTCCGCCCTGCCCTGATCGCCTCGCTGCTGACCGCCGCCGCGGGTGGCGCGCTCGCCGCCGCGGCCGTCGCCGCGGCACCCGGCGGGGTCCGCGCCCCACTGGGCTGGCTCGGCGCCTGCGGCATCCTGCTGCTCTCGGCCGCCGCCTACGCCGTGACCTGGTACGGGCGGACCTCGCGCGCGCTGAGCCGGCGGGCCGAGACCCTCGCCGCCGAGATCGCCTCCAAGGACGCGTACCTCACCCGGTTCACGGCCGCCGCCGAGCGCGAGGCGGTCGCGCTGGAGGAACGCCTCACCACGGAGGCCGCCGCCGCCGAGGCGGCCCACGCGGCACGGACCGAGGACCTCGTCCGGTCCCACGCGGCCGAGGTCGCCGCCCTCGCCCGGGAGAACGCCGCGGGCACCGCACTCCTCGAAACCCGGCTGCGCCGTGCCGAGTCCGGCCGGTCCGCCGCCATGGCCGCGGCGGCCAACGCCGCCGGCCGCATGCAGGCACTCGCCACGAGCATGCTCGCCGACCTGCGGGAGATGGAGAACCGGCACGCCGACGAGGACGTCCTGACCGACCTGCTCCACCTCGACCACCGCACCGCGCAGGCCGGCCGGCTCGCCGACTCCGTCGCCGTGCTCAGCGGGGCGAGGTCCGGCCGCCGCTGGGCCCGCCCGATCGTCATGGAGTCGATCCTGCGCGGCGCCATGGGCCGGATCAGCGGCTACCAGCGGGTACGGCTGCACTCCAGCAGTGACGCGGCCGTCGCCGGCCACGCGGCCGAGGGCGTCATGCACGCGCTGGCCGAACTCATGGACAACGCGGCGAACTTCTCGCCGCCCACCGCCGAGGTGCACGTCTACGTGGAGGAGGTCCCGGCCGGCGTCATCATCGCCGTCGAGGACAGCGGCCTCGTCATGAGCGACGTCCAGCAGCGCCGCGCGGAGGCCGCCGTCGGCTCCGCCCCGCAGGACCTGGCCGGACTCTCCGGCACCCGCCTCGGCCTCGCGGTCGTCGGCCGCCTCGCCCGCAAGCACGGCCTCACGGTGTCGTTCCGCCCCTCCGCGCGCGGCGGCACCGGCGCCCTCCTGATGCTGCCTCAGGAACTGATCAGCCACGTCCCCGCGGAACCGGCCGTCGCCCCCGCCGACCCGCTGCCGCCCGTCTCGGGCCGCGCCCTGGCCTCGCCCGCGGCGGCCGTCCCGACGCCGGAGGCCGCTCCGGTCCCCGAGCCCGAGCCCGAGACCGTGCACGACAGCGCGGCCGAAAGCACCGGCGAGCACCCGCGGTTCGGCGAGAGCGGACTCCCGCAGCGCCGGCGCGGCCGGGCGATGGCCGCCGCCCACCCCGAGGGCCCCGAAGCCGCAGCGAGCACACCCGCAGAGGGCCCGCGCACCGGCGCGGCCGCCGGCGCGGCGGGGGTAGGCGGGGCGTCGAGCCGGGGTGACATGGGTCTCCTTCGTCGTGCTTCTGCTGCGGTTTGCGGCGCCTCCAAAGCCGGTCGTGTCGGGTGCTCCC
>NZ_JBFPNH010000033.1:0-103252 GCF_040815545.1 Streptomyces sp. LMG1-1-1.1
CGTACGGACCCCGCGGCGGGACGGGCGGTCGGCGCCGGGGCCGGCCGGCGGGGCGGTCTCGCGCTGCCGGTCACGGTCGCGGCCGTCGCCGCGTCCGTCGCGGCGGTGACGGTGGCGGTGCTGCTCGCGGGGCGGGACCAGCCGTCGACGGGGGCGGACGGCCCCCGGTCCGGCTCGTCGTCCCCCACGACGACGGTCACGCCCGCGGCCGGCCCCGCGCCCGCCGGGTACACGACCGTCGAGGACGAGCGCGGGTTCACGCTGGCCGTTCCGGCCGGGGCGCGCCGCTCGACCGACGGGGAGCGGGTGTTCTACACGACGGGGGACGGGGCGGTCTGGGTCGGGGTGCGGATCAGGGCGATCCCGGCCGGCGGGGCGATCGGGGTGATGCGGAGCGCGGACGCGGACGGCCCGAGGACGAACCGGGGGTACCGCGACGCCACGGTCGAGGAGACGCGGTACAAGGGGCTGCCCGCCGCCCGCTGGGAGTTCACGTGGAACGGCTTCACCAGCGCCGAGGGGCCGCGGCGCACCGTCGACGTCTGCTGGGAGCAGGCCGGGACGCTGTACGACGTGTGGGCGTCGGCCCCGGTGGACCGCGCGGGGGAGGGCCGCCGGCACTTCGACACGGCCCTGGACTCCTTCCGTACGTCCGGCCGCTGACCTGCCCGGAGGGGTGCCCGGGGCACCGATAGGGTGACTTCCATGCGTGATCTCGGGGTGGGTTTCAAGTACTTGCTGCAGGGCCAGAAGTGGGTGGGCCGGCACGGGCGGTGGTTCGGGTTCGGGCTGTTGCCCGGCCTGGTGACCCTCGTGCTGTACGCGGGTGCGCTCGTCGGTCTCGGCTACGGCGCCGACGACCTGGCGGCCTGGGCGACGCCGTTCGCCGACGACTGGACCTCGCCCTGGCTCGGGATCTTCCGCGGCACCCTGACGGCGCTCGTCTTCGCCTTCGGCTGCTTCCTCGCGGTCATCACCTTCACCGCCGTCACGCTGCTCGTCGGCCAGCCGTTCTACGAGTCCCTCTCCGAGGCGGTCGACCGCGGCGAGGGCGGCGAGGTGCCCGAGTCCGGGCTGCCGCTCTGGCGCGAGCTGTGGATCTCGGCCCGGGACAGCCTGCGGGTGGTGCTGCGGGTCGCGTTCTACGGCGTCCTGCTGTTCGCCTGCGGTTTCATCCCGGTCGTCGGCCAGACCGTCGTGCCCGTCCTCGGCTTCTGCGTGTCCGGGTTCTTCCTCGCGGAGGAGCTGACGGCCGTGGCGCTCCAGCGCCGGGGCGTGGAGCTCAAGGAGCGGCTGCGGATGCTGCGCGGGCGCAGGCTGGCGACCCTCGGCTTCGGTGTGCCGCTGACGCTCGCCTTCCTGGTGCCGTTCGTCGCCGTCTTCCTGATGCCGGGGGCCGTCGCGGGCGCCACGCTGATGGTGCGCGACCTGCGCGGCGAGACGGGCGGCGACGACTCCGGGAAAAACGATCAAGAAGGCGGCAACCTTCCTTCGGCCGGTGGCGACCAGGAGGTGCACCACCTCCCCCACTGAAGAAGGAACACATGACGTCACACAAGCGGAAGACGGGCCGCCGCCGCGCGGTCATCGGCGGCCTGAGCGCCCTCGGTGTCACCGGGGCGGCGATCGTCACCAGCACCCTGCTCGCCCCGGCGGGCGCGGCGGGCGCCGTCGCCGCCTGGCCGGAGGCCAAGGGCAGCAAGCCGGTCGCCGCCACCATCGAGGTGTCCGGCACCTACGACGGAAAGCTCAAGCGCTTCTACGGCACCGGTGAGCTCGGCTCCGACGGCCAGAGCGAGAGCCAGAAGCCGGTCTTCGTCCTCAAGGACGGCGCCGTCCTCAAGAACGTCGTCATCGGCACCCCGGCCGCGGACGGGGTGCACTGCCTCGGCAGCTGCACCCTCCAGAACGTCTGGTGGGAGAACGTCGGTGAGGACGCCGCCACCTTCAAGGGCACCTCGGCGTCCTCGGTGTACGCGGTCTACGGCGGCGGCGCGAAGGGCGCCTCCGACAAGGTCTTCCAGTTCAACGGCGCCGGCAAGCTGGTCGTGACCAAGTTCCAGGTCGCCGACTTCGGCAAGCTGGTCCGCTCCTGCGGCAACTGCAAGAAGCAGTACCCGCGGACGATCCTGATCAACGACGTGGACGTCACCGCGCCCGGCAAGTCGATCGTCGGCGTCAACGCCAACTACGGCGACACCGCGACCCTGCGCCACATCCGGATCCACGGCGACGCCAAGAAGAAGATCAAGCCCTGCACCCGCTTCACCGGCAACAACACCGGCAAGGAGCCCACGGAGACCGGTACCGGCCCGGACGGCACCACCTGCCGTTACGCGGCCGGCGACCTCTCGTACGACTAGTCGCCGCACCGCGTCCGGTCCTCGGGGGACTCAGCCTTCGAGGACCGGGTGCAGCTCCGGGCGGGCGTCCCACCAGGCCCGGTAGAAGGCGTTGTTGTCGACGTTCGCCAGGTAGGCGCGGGCCGCCGCCCGGTACAGCAGATCGGCGTGCGGGGCGGGGACCGCGGCCCGGTTCCAGGCGAGCCGGATCCGCCCGGTGACCGGGTCGCCCTCCAGGGGGCGCAGCACCGTCCCCTCGGCGGGCGGGGCCGTCGGCTGGCTCATCGAGACCGCCCGGCCGGCGGCGATCAGGCCGTAGTGCATCTGCCGGTCGGCCACCCGGTGCCGCAGCACGGGCGTGAAGCCGGCCTTCGCGCAGGCCGCGACCAGCGCCTCGGGGCCGCCGTCGTCGTCCTCGACCAGCGTCATCCAGGACTCGCCGGCCAGCTCGGACAGCGCGATCCGGTCCTTCCCGGCCAGTGGGTGCGCCGCCGAGAGCCGCACGCAGAACGGCTCCTTGGGGACGAGCGTCCGGGCCGTGGTCCCCTCGGGCAGCGCCACCTCGTGGTCGTTGACCTCCCCGTACAGGACGGCGTCGTAGCGTCCCGCGCCGAGCTGCCGGGTCAGGGTCGTCGCCGAGTGCTCCACGTTCACCGAGACGTCCTGCCCGGTGCCGAGCCCCGCCATGACCTGCTCCAACTCCCCGATCAGCCGGTCGACGAGGACGAGCAGGATGCAGCCGAGGCGCAGCGGCGTGTGCGGGGCGACGGCCCGGGCCCCGGCGGCCAGGGCGTCCATCTCGCCGAGCACGAGGCGCGCTTTCGAGAGGACGAACTCGCCCAGCGGCGTGGGCTCCACGCCGTGCCGGCCGCGGAGGAAGAGCTCCCCGCCCGCGACCCGTTCGATCCGGCGCAGCTGCGCGGAGAGGGCCGGCTGCGAGACCCCGAGGCGCCCGGCCGCGCGCCCCAGACTGCCCGCTTCCGCTATCCGGCAGACGGCCTCAAGATGCCTCAACTCCAGCTGCATTTCAGCAGCGTACGCAGCACCGCGCGGGCGCACCATAACCCGCGTCTTATGCCGCGTGAGATGTCCCGAACTGGCCATGTCCACGCCCATACTCGGCGCGACGATCCGTCTCCCCCACCTCGATCCCCACCCTGATCGGAGCAGACGTTGCACCCCACCAGACTCACGGCGACCGTGGCCGCCCTGGCCTTGTCGGCGAGCCTCGCGACCGCCCTCGCCGGCACTGCCACCGCGGTGCCGCAGGCGCAGCCCGTACCCCCGGGCCACGGCAAGTCCCTGGCGCTCGCGGCGGCCGACGGCGCCGCGGCGAGCGGCCTCGACGAGCTGCGGCACGGCGCCGACGAGGACCTCGTCCGGACGTCCGTCACCCCCTGGGCGAACGGCCTGTACTACGCGTCGTACGAGCGCACCTACCGCGGCCTCCCGGTCGTCGGCGGCGGCGACGCGGTCGTCCTCACCGACAGCACCGGCAAGGTCCGCGAGGTCACCGGCGCCCCCGCCCCGGCGATCAAGCTCTCCATCAAGGCCGAGGTCACCGCCGACGCGGCCCTCGCCACCGCCCGCGGGCAGCTGGCGTCGGTCGAGAGCGCGAGCGCCCCCGAGCTGACCGTCCTCCTCAAGGGCGGCAAGGCCGTGCTGACCTGGCACACCCTGGTCATCGGCCGGACCGCGCAGGACGCGCCCAGCTCCCTCGACACCTATGTCGACGCGCGCACCGGCGCCGTCGCCCGCGCCACCGACAAGATCCTGCACGCCGACGGCCGCGGCTACCACAACGGCAACGTCACCATCGACACCGCCGCCTCCTCGATGACCGACACCAGCCGCGGCGGCTTCAAGTGCGGCGGCCAGAACGGCAGCGCCTACACGGGCTCCTCGCCCTGGGGCAACAACGGCGCCAACGACCTGGTGACCGCGTGCGTCGACATCATGTACGCGGCGCAGAAGGAACACTCCATGCTCAAGGAGTGGTTCGGCTACAACGGCCAGAACGGGCAGGGCGGCATGGTCCCGGCCCGCGCCGGACTCTCCGAGGTCAACGCCTACTACGACGGCACGAAGACGACCTACGGGCGGGCCCAGACCGGCTCCAACCAGCTCACCGGCATCGACGTCGTGGCGCACGAGTACGGCCACGAGATCTTCGACCGGACGCCGGGCAGCTCGGGCTCGTCCAACGAGAACGGCGGCATGAACGAGTCGACGGGCGACATCTTCGGCGCGCTCACCGAGCACTACGCCAACAACCCGAACGACACCCCGGACTACACGGTCGGCGAGAAGGTCAACTTCTTCGGCGACGGCAAGCCGATCCGGAACATGTACAACCCCTCGCTCGTCGGCAACGACCCCAACTGCTACCCGCAGTTGACCTCGGGCACCGAGGTGCACGCGGCGGCCGGCCCGCAGAACCACTGGTTCTACCTGCTCGCCGAGGGCTCCAACCCGGGTGGCGGCAAGCCGAGCAGCCCCATATGTTCGGGCGGTCCGTCCTCGGTGACCGGCATCGGCATCCAGAAGGCCGGCAAGGTCTTCATGGGCGCCCTGCTGATGAAGACCTCCTCCTGGAACCACCTCGCCGCCCGCAAGGCGACGCTGACCAGCGCCAAGAACACCTACGGCAGCGTCGAGTGCAACGCGGTGAAGGCGGCCTGGAACGCGGTCGGCGTCCCGGCCCAGTCCGGTGAGACCGACTGCGGCGGCACCACCACCCCGGACTTCTCGCTCGCCCTGAACCCGTCCTCGGGCTCGGTGCAGGCGGGCGCCTCCGTCACCTCCACGGTGAACACCTCCACCACCGGCGGCAGCGCGCAGACCGTCCAGCTCTCCGCGAGCGGCGCGCCGAGCGGCGTCACCGTCTCCTTCAGCCCCGCCTCGGTGACCTCGGGCTCCTCGTCCACCATGACCGTCCAGGTCGCGGCGGGCACCGCCAACGGCACCTACCCGATCACCGTCACCGGCACGGGCTCCGCCACCCACACGGTCACGTACCAGCTGTCGGTCGGCACCACGACCCCGCCCACCGGCTGCGACGGCGCCGAGAACACCTACCAGGGCACCCTGACCTCCGGCCAGGCCCAGGCGCAGCCGGACGGCTCGTACTACTACTCCGCCACCGCAGGCACCCACAAGGGCTGCCTGCGCGGCCCGGCCGGCACCGACTTCGACCTGTACCTGCAGAAGTGGAACGGGTCGGCCTGGGCGGACGTGGCGGTCGGCGGCACGGCGACGGCCGACGAGAACACCAGCTACTACGGCACCGCCGGCTACTACCGGTACGTGGTCCACGCGTACAGCGGTTCCGGTGCGTACACGCTGGGTCTGAGCGCCCCGTAACGGGGGCGGGGCGGCGTCACGGACCGGGGGTTCCGTGACGGCGGTCCACGAGCCGGGCGGCCGTATGTCCCACGGCCGCCCGGCTTCCGCACGTCCCGGGCCCGGCGAGGACGGGGTCGGCGCGTCCCGTCCCGGGCGGTCAGCCGACCTCGGCGAGCACGAAGCCCGCGCCGGCGTCGCCCGCGTCCGCGATCCGCCCGCCGTCCGGACCCCAGGCGCCGGCCCGGCCGGCGCCGACCCCGTCCTCATTGGGCCCCAGGACGTTGCCGAGGACCACGTACAGACCGAAGTCGCGGGCCCGCGCCGGATACACGGTCGCGAACGAGTCGTTGTCGGCGGACAGCACCGAACTCGCCAGGTACACCGCGCAGCCGTCGGCGGCGGCGCGCTCGGCCAGTTCGGGGAAGCGGTTGTCGTAGCAGGTGGCCAGCGCGAACCGGACCCCGTCGAGCGTGAACCGGCCGTCGGCGGTGCCCGGCGCGAACACCTCGGCCTCCACCCCGTACAGGTTCCGCTTGTCGTAGCGGGTGAGGAGCGAGCCGTCCGGGCCGATCACGAGCGTGGTGATCCCGGCCCGTGAACCGCCGGTCCGCACCGGCCCGTTGACCACGGCCGCCGCACCGGCCGCCCGGCACGCCTCCCGGACGGGTTCGAGCCGGGGGTCGTCCTCGGCGAGGACCAGGCCGGGGGCGTCCCGTATCAGGGACGGCTCGTACCCCGTCAGGCACAGCTCCGCGAAGACGACCACACGGGCCCCCTCCGCCCCGGCGGCCCGGACCAGCCCGGCGATCGTACGGACGTTGGCGTCGATGTCCCCGGCGACCGGGGCGAACTGGGTGGCTGCGACGATCATGGCCCCCATCATCCCGCCCGGCCGCCGCGCGGGAACCCCGGGGAGCCCCGCAGTGCCTCGGCCGTCTCCCGCAGCACCTCCAGGAACGCGGTCGCCGCCGCCGAGGGGACCGGTGGGGCCGCCGCGTGGATCCGGCGGTACGGGACGTCGTCCGGATGGATCCGGACCAGCGTGACGTCCCTGCGCACGGACGCCGCCGCGAGCGCCGGGACGAGCGTGACGCCGAGCCCGGCGGCCACCGCGCCCAGTTTGGCGATCCAGTCCTGCGCGATCAGCCCCGTCCGCGGCCGGAACCCGGCGGCGACCGCCGGACGGAAGAGGGTGTCCTCCAGGCGCTCGTCGCCGACGATCCACTCCTCCCCGGCGAGTTCGGCGAGCCGCACCGCCCGCCGCCCCGCGCGCGCGTGCCCCCGCGCCAGGGCCACCAGCATCGGCTCGTCCAGCAGGTGGTGCAGGGTGACGCCCTCCGGCGGGGGAGCGGTGAAGGCCGGACTGACCACGGCGAGGTCCAGCTCCCCGGCGGCGAGCAGCCCCAGGTGCTTCGCGGACGGCCCCTCGGTGCGGGTGACCGCGACTCCCGGATGACGCGCCCGGAACACGGCCTGCGCGCCGGGGACGAGCGCCGCGTTGGCGCTGGAGAACGAGCCGAGCCGCAGCAGGCCGCCCTCCAGGGTGCGCAGCGCCTCCAGCGCGGCCCGCGCCGCGACCAGCCGGTCCCGTACGGCCTCGGCGTGCGGCAGCAGCACCCGGCCGGCCTCGGTCAGCCGCACCCCGCGCGGCAGGCGCTCGAAGAGCACCGCGGCCGTCTCGTCCTCCAGGGCCTGGACCTGGCGGGAGACCGCGGACTGGGTGTAGCCGAGGACGCGGGCGGCGGCGGTGAAGGACCCCTCGCGGGCGACCGCGAGGAACGCTTCGTACAGACCATGCGAGACGGGCATGCTGACCATGCTAGACATTCGCTTGTCGCATGAAAGGGCCGGACCTAGCGTCGAGGACATGGAGAACAAGCAGAAGATCGCCTTCCTCGGCCTCGGGTCCATGGGGCTCCCCATGGCCCGCCGACTCCTCGACGCCGGACACCCGTTGACCGTCTGGAACCGCACGGCCGCCAAGGCGGACGCCCTCGTCGCCGACGGCGCGATCCGCGCCGCGAGCCCCGCCGAGGCCGTCCGGGACGCCGACGTCGTCGTCACGATGCTGGCGGACCCGGCCGCCGCGCTCGCCGTCGCGGACGAGCTGATCCCGGCGCTGCGCCCCGGCACCCACTGGATCGACACCTCGACGGTGGGCCCGGACACCGTCCGCGCCCTGGCCGCCCGGCTCCCGGCCGGGGTCACCCTGATCGACGCGCCGGTCATGGGCAGCGTGGACCGGGCCGCCTCCGGCGACCTGCTGATCCTCGCGGGCGGCGACACCGCGCCCGTCGCCGCCGTCCTGGACCGGCTCGGCGCGACCACCCCGTGCGGCGGGCCCGGGACCGGCGCCGCCCTCAAGCTCGTCCTCATCAACGCGGTCATCGGCGGGGTCGCCCTGGTCGCCGAGGCCCTCGCGCTCGCCGGCGCCCTCGGGCTGCCCCGGGACCTCGCGCTCCGCACCCTCGGCGCGGGCCCGCTCGCCGGGGCCGTCGGCCGCGCCACCGCGACGGGCTCGCACTTCCCCGTCGCCCTCGCCGCGAAGGACGTCGCCCTGGCGACGGCGCTCGCGAAGCTCCCCGTCCTGGAGGCCGTCCACACCGCGCTGACCGAGGACCCGTCGCTGCTCGGCCAGGACCTGGCGGCCGTGGCCCGTTAGGGGGATGTCTCGTCGACCAGGCCCGGCTCGTCGACGAGACGCCCCTCAGGGGCGGTCCTCGCCCCCGTACAGCAGGCGCAGGAAGTCCCGGAAGGCGCCCGGCATGTCGACCGCGGCGGGGTCGAGGAGCCACTGGTACTGGAGCCCGTCCATGACCGCGGTGAGCAGCGGCGCCGCCTGTTCGGGGGTGAGCCCGCCGGGGAGGCGGTCGCCGAACTCCAGCCGGAGGACGTCGGCCATGTTGGCCCTGACCTGGGCGTACCGCTCGGTGAAGAAGACGCGGGCGGGGTGGCCGTCGGTCACGCTCTCGCCGAGCAGCGCGGAGAAGGTCTGCACGATCCCCGGCCGCATCGCGTTGTACTCGACGAGGGATTCCAGCAGGTCGAGCCGCCAGCCCTCGCGGTCCCGGCCGCCGCTGGTGTCCCAGCGGTCGCGCTCCTCCAGGACGGCGACGAGCAGCGCCTCCTTCGTCGGGAAGTAGTGCAGCAGCCCCTGCTGGGTCAGTCCGACGCGCTCGGCGACGGAGCCGAGGGTGGCGCCCCGGTAGCCGCGCTCGGCGATCACTTCGAGGGCGGCGCGCAGGATGTCCGCGCGTCGCTCCTCGCTCCTGGCCCGCACCATCGCCGTGGCCTTCCTCTCGCAGGTTCGTCCCGACAGGACGGTACCCCTTCGCCCCGCCGTTGAGATAACGGATCAATAACGTAACCTACCGATCTACAGGTAGGTGGGTGCACGATGGGCGCATCGGGGTCATCGGTACGTCAACGAGGAGGTACGGCCATGGCGGAGAACAGCGCGGAGACCGTGAGGAACGCGGCCGTCGAGGCGGCGCTCGGCAAGCTCGACCTGGACACCAAGGCGCGACTGCTCGGCGGCCAGGACATGTGGTCCCTGCCCGCCCTGCCGGAGATCGGCCTGAAGTCCCTGGTCATGTCCGACGGCCCCATCGGCGTCCGCGGCGTCCGCTGGACCGCCGACGACCCGTCCGTCGCCCTGCCGTCCCCGACCGCGCTCGCCGCCGCCTGGGACCCCGCGCTCGCCCGCCGGGCCGGCCGCCTCCTCGCCCAGGAGGCCCGCCGCAAGGGCGTCCACGTCCTCCTCGCCCCCACGGTCAACCTGCACCGCACCCCGCTCGGCGGCCGCCACTTCGAGGCCTACAGCGAGGACCCCTTCCTCACCGGCGCCGTCGGCACCGGCTACGTCCAGGGCGTCCAGGACGGCGGCGTCGGCACCACCGTCAAGCACTTCGTCGCCAACGACGCCGAGACCGACCGCTTCACCGTCGACAACAGGATCGCCCCGCGCCCGCTCCGCGAGGTCTACCTCGCCCCCTTCGAGGCCATCGTCAGGAACGCCCACCCCTGGGGCATCATGACCGCCTACAACCAGGTCAACGGCGTGACGATGACCGAGCACCGGTACCTCGTGAACGAGGTCCTGCGCGGCGAGTGGGGCTTCGACGGCTACAACGTCTCCGACTGGATGGCCGCCCGCTCCACCACCGGCGACATCGAGGGCGGCCTCGACGTCGCCATGCCCGGCCCCGTCACCGTGTACGGCGAGGCCCTCGCCGCCGCCGTCCGCGCCGGCGAGGTCCAGGAGGCCGCCGTCGACGCGGCCGTGCGCAACGTCCTGCGGCTCGCCGCCCGCGTCGGCGCCCTCGAAGGCGCCCCGCCGGTCGTCGCCGAGCCCCCGGCCCCGATCGACGGCGACGCCCTCGCCCGCGAGGTCGCCCGCCGCGGCTTCGTCCTCGTACGCAACGAGAACACGGCCCTGCCCCTCGCCGCAGGCCGCACCGTCGCCCTCTCCGGCGCCGCCGCCCGCGACGCCCGCGTCCTCGGCGGCGGCTCCGCCCAGGTCTTCCCCGACCACGTCGTCTCCCCGCTCGACGGCCTCACCGCCGCCCTTCCCGACGGCGCCCTCACCTTCACCGTCGGAGCCGACCCCAGCGAGGAACTCACCCCCGCCGACCAGGGGTTCACCCTCCGCGCCCGCTGCCGCGACGCCGAGGGCCGACTCCTCGGCGAGGGCTCCCTGCCCAACGGCCAGGTCCAGTGGATCGGCGACGACCTGCCGGCCGGCGTCACCCACGAGGCCCTCGCCTCCATCGAGGTCGTCGGCACCTACACCCCGCGCGAGAGCGGGGAGCACTCCTTCGGCACCCGCGGCCTCGGCGCCTTCACCCTCGCCGTCGCCGGCCGGACCGTCTTCGACGGCGTCCAGACCATGGGCCCCGAGACCGACCCCTTCGAGGCCTTCTTCGGCTCCCCGGTCGAGCGCGCCAAGGTCGCCCTCACCGCCGGCGAGACCGTCGAGGTCTCCCTCCTCCACACCCTCGACAAGGAGTTCGCGGCCCCGCTGCCGGCCGTCATGTTCTCCTTCGTCCACCTCGGTCCGCGCCGTGACCCCGACGAACTGATCGCCGAAGCCGTCGAAGCGGCCCGCGCCGCCGACACCGCCGTCGTGGTCGTCGCCACCACCGAGCGCGTCGAATCCGAGGGCTTCGACCGCAAGGACCTCGCCCTCCCCGGCCGCCAAGACGACCTCGTACGCGCCGTGGCCGCCGTCAACCCGCACACCGTGGTCGTCGTCAACGCCGGCTCCCCGGTCGAACTGCCCTGGCGCGAGGACGTGGCCGCGATCCTCCTCAGCTGGTTCCCCGGCCAGGAGGGCGGCGCCGCCCTCGCCGACGTCCTCACCGGCGCGGAGGAGCCGGGCGGCCGCCTCCCCACCACCTGGCCCGTCGCCCTCGCCGACGTCCCCGTCACCGAGGTCACCCCCACCGACGGCGAACTCGACTACGCCGAGGGCGTCTTCGTCGGCTACCGCGCCTGGGACAAGGCCGGCGCCGTCCCCGCCTACCCCTTCGGCCACGGCCTCGGCTACACCACCTGGTCGTACGACTCCCTGGTCGCGGGCCCCGACGGCGACGGCGCCACGGTCACCGTCCGGCTCACCAACACCGGCGACCGCACCGGCCGCGAGGTCGTCCAGATCTACCTGGCGCCGACCGACGACACGGTGGAGCGCCCCGCCCGCTGGCTGGCCGGCTTCGCGAGCGTCGAGGCCGCACCCGGCGAGACCGTCGAGGCCGGGATCGCGCTGCCCCGCCGCGCCTTCGAGATCTGGGACGAGGAGAAGAACGACTGGACCCTCGTCACCGGCGCCTACGAGGTCGTCGCCGCCCACTCCCTCGCGGACGCCCGCCTGACGACCGCTCTCGACGTCTGATCCCGGACGTCCCCCTCACCGGCCCCGGGGCGGAACCTGACAACCGCCCCGGGGTCCTCACTCCTTCGTGATCCGCCGGTACGCGAGCTCCGCGAGCCGCGCCTGTCCGTCCTTGCTCGGATGGAACCAGTCCCAGGGGCTCAACTGGCCGCCGCCGAACCGGAAACCGAAGACCGCCCCGCCGTCGTACCGGCACCGCGCGTCCCCGGCGCAGACCTCCTTCAGGACCCGGTTGTACGCCACCACCCGGTCCCGCACCTCGGCCCGCCGCCGCTCCGCCGCGGGACCGAGGTCCTCCGCGTCCGCGAGCATCGAGCCGCAGATCCCCAGCTTCCACACCCGCAGGCCGAGCGGGCTGACCCGCCCCGTCGACCACAGGCGCCTCAGGTCCGGCACGCTCGACACGTACACCTGCGCCTTCGGCGCGCCCGCCCGCAGCCGGGCGAGCGCCGCCTCGAAGGAGGCGCGGAAGTCGGCGACCGGGGTCATCAGGCCGGGAGTCGGCCGGCAGGCGTCGTTCGCGCCCATCATCACCGTCACCAGCTCGGGCTTCTCCGCCGCCGCGCCCGCCATCTGCTCCGGCAGCTCCGCCATCCGGGCGCCCGTCCGGGCCAGGTTCCAGCTGTGCGTGGCCACCTTCGCCGGGCCGAGCAGCCGCAGCGCCAGGCTGTTGACGGCCGCGTCCGTCCCGGTCGCCCACGACACCTCGGGGCAGTCCGCGAGGACCGAACAGGCGTCGAAGGCACGGGTGACGGAGTCGCCGACGGCGGCGACGGAGGCGGGGGAGACGTCCCAGAGGGGCGTCGCCTTCGGTACCGGTCTCGCCGTGGGGGCCTTCGCCGCCGGCTCCACGGCCGTGCAGCCGGCGAGCGCCCCCGCGCACAGCAGTCCCGCCGTCGCGGCGGCGACGGCGGTACGGAATCGGCGTCGGCCGCGCATCCCCGGCCCCTCCTTCGGCGTCCTGGCGAGTGAAAGCTTCGTGTTCACCCGCCCCCGGACCGACCGTACGTCACACCGATGCCGGTGCGGCACGGTAGCTTTTCCCCCGTCGAACCAGAGGCACCTTTGCCGACCGGCTCCGGTAAATTACATCACGTCACCTCCTGTCCCCTTTTTGACGGTTTGTGACGTTTTGCTCCTGATGCTGTTTACTGAGGCCGCTGGGAAAGGCGAACCTCGTCCCACACTGGAGGTCCCGGTGACGACACGTGGAGTCCTGTACGTTCACTCCGCACCGCGCGCGCTCTGCCCGCACGTCGAATGGGCGGTGGCGGGCGTCCTCGGTGCGAGGGTCCAGCTCGACTGGATCCGCCAGCCGGCGTCCCCCGGCACCTGGAGAGCCGAGTTCTCCTGGCAGGGCCAGACCGGCACCGCCTCCAAACTCGCCTCCGCTCTGCGCGGCTGGCAGATGCTCCGCTTCGAGGTCACCGCGGAACCCTGCCCCACCGCCGAGGGCGAGCGCTACAGCGCCACCCCCGACCTCGGCATCTTCCACGCCGTCACCGGCATGCACGGCGACATCCTCGTCCCCGAGGACCGGCTACGGGCCGCCCTCGCGCGCTCCCTACAGGGCGAGACCCAGCTCGAGGCCGAGGTCGCCAAACTCCTCGGCAAACCCTGGGACGACGAACTGGAGCCCTTCCGCTACGCCGGCGAGGGAGCCCCCGTCCGCTGGCTCCACCAGGTCGTCTGACGGGCACTCACCGACGCGCCGGAGCGACGGCACGGTCCTGTGAGGTCCGCGCCGAGGACCGGGTCGCCCTCCGCTGACCCACACCCGCGCCGACACGCGCGAGAGGCCCACCCCGACCGGGGTGGGCCTCTCGCGTCAGGCGTGGGTCAGACCGTGCGGAACGCCAGGACGACGTTGTGGCCGCCGAAGCCGAACGAGTTGGCCTCTTCCTCGTGGGTCCCTCGCGTCGCTTCGCGGGCTTCGGGGCGCTGTGCCGGACGCCGTCCGGCGGGTGTGGCGAAGGCCCACCCCGGTGTGGGGTGGGCCTTGCGGGCGTGGTCGGGTCAGACCGTGCGGAACGCCAGGACGACGTTGTGGCCGCCGAAGCCGAACGAGTTGGCCTCTTCCTCGTGCGTCCCTCGCGTCGCTTCGCGGGCTTCGGGGCGCTGTGCCGGACGCTGTCCGGCGGGTGTGGCGAAGGCCCACCCCGGTGTGGGGTGGGCCTTGCGGGCGTGGTCGGGTCAGACCGTGCGGAACGCCAGGACGACGTTGTGGCCGCCGAAGCCGAACGAGTTGTTGATGGCCGCGATCGTGCCCTGGGGCAGCTCGCGGGGCTCGCCGCGGACGATGTCCGCCTCGACCTCGGGGTCCAGCTCGTCGACGTTGATCGTCGGCGGGGCGAGACGGTTGTGGAGCGCCAGGACCGTCGCGACGGTCTCGATGCCGCCGGCACCGCCGAGGAGGTGGCCGGTCATCGACTTGGTCGCGGAGATCGCGACGTGGTCGAGGTCGTCGCCCAGGACCTTGCGCAGCGCCTTGATCTCGGCGACGTCGCCCTGCGGCGTCGACGTGGCGTGGGCGTTGAGGTGGACGACCTCGGACGGCTTGAGGTCCGTCGAGTCGAGCAGGTTCTGCATCGCGGCGGCGATGCCCCGGCCGGTCGGCTCGGGCTGCGCGATGTGGTGGCTGTCGGCCGACAGGCCCTGGCCGAGGACCTCGCAGTAGATGCGCGCGCCGCGCGCCTTCGCGTGCTCCTCGGACTCCAGGATCACGACGCCCGCGCCCTCGCCGAGCACGAAGCCGTCACGGCCGGTGTCGTACGGACGCGAGGCCTTCGTCGGCTCGTCGTTGTTCTTGGACATCGCCATCATGTTGGCGAAGGCGGCGATCGGCAGCGGGTGGATCGCGGCCTCGGTACCGCCGGCGATGACCACGTCGGCACGGCCGGTGCGGATCATCTCGACGGCGTAGCCGATCGCCTCGGCACCCGACGCGCACGCGGAGACCGGGGTGTGGACGCCCGCCCGGGCGTTCACCTCCAGACCCACGTTGGCGGAGGGGCTGTTCGGCATGAGCATGGGCACGGTGTGCGGGGAGACGCGGCGGACGCCCTTCTCCTTCAGCACGTCGTACTGGTCGAGCAGCGTGGTGACACCACCGATGCCGGAGGCGATGACGGAGCCGAGCCGCTCGGGCACGACCTTCTCGTCCTCGCCGGCGGGGGCGGTGTAGCCCGCGTCGGCCCACGCCTCGCGGGCCGCGATCAGCGCGAACTGCGCCGAGCGGTCCAGCTTGCGGGCCAGCGGGCGGGGAAGGACGTCACCGGGGTCGACGGCGGCCGTCGCGGCGATCTGCACGGGCAGTTCGGCGAAGCGCTCGCCCTCCAGGGGCTTGACGCCGGAGCGTCCCGCGAGCATGCCTTCCCAGGTCGACGCGGAGTCGCCACCCAGCGGTGTGGTTGCGCCGATACCGGTAACGACCACGGTGCGATTGGTCGAGTTCACAGGAATTCGTTCTCCATGTGTGTGATGGTCGGAATACGGCGCCACCGCGGGGTGGCGGACCGAGTCAGCAGGGGCCGAATCAGGCCTGGTGCTTCAGGATGTAGTCGGCGGCGTCGCCCACCGTCTTGAGGTTCTTGACGTCCTCGTCCGGGATCTTGACGTCGAAGCGCTCTTCGGCGGCGACGACGACCTCGACCATGGACAGCGAGTCGACGTCCAGGTCGTCGGTGAAGGACTTGTCCAGCTGGACGTCCTCGACAGGGATACCGGCGATCTCGTTGACGATCTCGGCGAGACCCTCGACGATCTGCTCCTGGGTGTGAGCCATAGTGGCGCTCCTTCTTGCGGTTACTTCGGTAAATAGGGGGAGGCTTCCGGACGGATCCGGTGCCTAGGGGAGGGTAACGACCGTCGCGGCGTAGACGAGACCCGCCCCGAAGCCGATGACGAGCGCGGTGTCACCGCTCTTCGCCTGCCCGGTCTCCAGGAGCCGCTCCATCGCGAGCGGGATCGAGGCGGCCGAGGTGTTGCCGGTGGTCTCCACGTCACGGGCGACCGTCACGTGCTCCGGCAGCTTCAGAGTCTTCACCATCGAGTCGATGATCCGCATGTTCGCCTGGTGCGGGATGAAGACGTCGAGGTCGTCCGCCGTGATGCCGGCGGCGTCCAGCGCCTGCTGGGCGACCTTCGCCATCTCGAAGACGGCCCAGCGGAACACCGCCTGGCCCTCCTGCGTGATGGCGGGGAACTTGACCTCGCCCTGCTCGTTGAGCGGGAGCTTGGAGACGTCGCCGGTGGGGGTCCCCCCTGCTCGAGCGGAGCCGAGAGCTTGGGGGAGGAAGTCGTTCCACGGGACCGTCTGCTTGATGGTCTCGGACTTGTCGCCCTCGGAACCCCAGACGGTCGGGCCGATGTGCGGCTCGTCCGAGGGGCCGACGACCACGGCACCGGCGCCGTCGCCGAACAGGAAGGCCGTCGCGCGGTCCTCCAGGTCCGTCAGGTCGCTGAGCCGCTCCACGCCGATGACGAGGACGTACTCCGCCGAACCCTCGACGATCATGCCCTTGGCGAGCGTCAGGCCGTAGCCGAAGCCCGCGCAGCCGGCGGAGATGTCGAACGCGGCCGGCTTCCCCGCGCCGACCTTGTCGGCGATCTCGGTGGCGACGGCCGGGGTCTGCTTGAAGTGCGAGACCGTGGAGACGATCACGGCACCGATCTGCTCGGCGGTGATGCCGGCGTCCGCGATGGCCTTGCCCGAGGCCTCCACCGACATCGCGGTGACGGTCTCCTCCGGCGAGGCCCAGTGGCGGGTGGAGATGCCGGAGCGCGAGCGGATCCACTCGTCGGTCGAGTCGATCTTCTCGAGGATCACCTCGTTCGGCACGACCCGGGTGGGGCGGTAGCCGCCGACACCGAGGATCCGTGCGTACGGGGCGCCCTTGCTGGGCTTGATCTTCGACATGCTTCTCGACACTCCTTGTCAGACGGCCGCGTGCTCAGCGATGAGCGTACGGGCCGCGTCGAGGTCGTCGGGAGTCTTGAGGGCGACCGTGGCCACACCCGGCAGGGCGCGCTTGGCGATGCCGGTCAGGGTGCCGCCGGGGCACACCTCGATCAGCGCCGTCGCGCCCAGGGCCTGGAAGGTCTCCATGCACAGGTCCCAGCGGACCGGGTTCGCGACCTGCCCGACCAGGCGGGCCACGACCTCGGCGCCGTCGGTGACGACCTGCCCGTCCTTGTTGGAGACGTAGCGGGTGGCCGGGGCGGCCGGGGACAGCTGCGCCGCGGCCTCCTCCAGCCGCGCCACGGCCGGGGCCATGTGGTGCGTGTGGAAGGCACCGGCGACCTTGAGCGCGACGACCCGGCGGACGCCCTCGGGCTTGTCCGCCTCCAGGGCGGCCAGCTGCTCCAGGGTGCCGGCGGCCACGATCTGGCCGGCGCCGTTCACGTTGGCCGCGGTCAGGCCGAGCTTCTCGAGGTGCGGGACGGTCACCTCGGGGTCGCCCCCGAGCAGCGCGGACATGCCGGTCGCGGTGATCGCGGCGGCCTCGGCCATCGCGAGCCCGCGGGTCCGGACGAGACGCAGCGCGGCGGTGTCGTCGAGTACACCGGCGAACGCGGCGGCGGTGAACTCGCCGACGCTGTGACCGGCGACGACGCCGGGCGACACGTCGCCGAGCGCCGCGGCCGACAGCAGGCCGGCGGCGACGAGCAGCGGCTGCGCCACGGCGGTGTCACGGATCTCTTCCGCGTCCGCCTTCGTGCCGTAGTGGGCGAGGTCGAGCCCGATGGCGTCGGACCAGGCCGCGATGCGGTCGGCGGCGCCGGGGAGTTCGAGCCAGGGAGTCAGGAAGCCGGGCGTCTGAGCGCCTTGGCCGGGAGCGACGAGTACGAGCACCCTCACACTCTCTCTTGCGGACGGCTCCCGGCGCCCGTGGGGACAAGGACGAAGAACCGTCGGGGGAATTGTTGGTCTTCGACAAAAGTCTAGGACTGGGGATCTCCGTCGGCCAAGCGCCCCAGGATGAGGGCGATCCGCAGCGTGAAGGCCGAGCGCACATCGGAGGGTGACCAGCCGGTGACGTCGGTCACACGTCGAAGCCGGTAGCGCACGGTGTTCGGGTGGACGAAGAGCATCCGGGCCGCGCCTTCCAGGCTGCTCGCCTGCTCCAGATAGACACTGAGAGTTTCCAGCAGCGCCGAGCCCGCTTCCTCCAGCGGTCTGTAGATCTCCTCCACCAGCTGTTCGCGCGCCGAAGGGTCGGAGGCGATGGCGCGCTCCGGGAGGAGATCGTCCGCCAGAACGGGGCGGGGCGCGTCCTGCCACGCCGAGCACGCCTTGAGGCCGGCGGCGGCCGCCTGCGCGGACCGGGTCGCCGCGAGCAGGTCGGGTACGACGGGGCCGGCCACGACGGGACCCGCCGCGTACGGGCCGATCAGCGCCTTCGCGACCGCCAGCGGATTGTCGTTGCCGCCCGCGATGACGACGAGTCGGTTGCCGAGGACCCCGGTGAGGACCTGGAGCTTGGCGTGCCGGGCGGCCCGGCGGATCGCCTCCACCGTCAGCTCGCTGTCGCCGTCGGGGGCGGTGCCGAGGATCACGCACACGTGGTCGGGCGAGTTCCAGCCGAGCGCGGCGGCCCGCGAGACGGCGCCCTCGTCGGCCTCGCCGGAGAGCACCGCGTTCACCACGAGGGACTCCAGGCGCGCGTCCCACGCGCCGCGGGCCTCGGCGGCCTGCGCGTACACCTGGGCGGTGGCGAAGGCGATCTCCCGGGCGTAGACGAGCAGTGCCTCGCGGAGCACGGACTCGTCGCCGGGGGCGGCGACCTCCTCGATCGCCGACTCCATGACCTCGATCGTGGTGCGGACCATCTCCACGGTCTGCCGCAGCGTGATCGCACGGGTCAGTTCGCGGGGCGCGGTGCCGAAGACGTCCGTCGAGATCGCCTGCGGGGTCTCGGGGTGCCGGAACCACTCGGTGAACGCGGCGATGCCGGCCTGGGCGACCAGGCCGATCCACGACCGGTTCTCGGGCGGCATCGCGCGGTACCACGGCAGCGTCTCGTCCATGCGGGCGATGGCCCCGGCGGCGAGCCGCCCGGAGGACTGTTCGAGGCGCTTCAGGGTCGCGGAGTGCTGATGAGCGGCGTTCACGGGTTCTGGCACGGGGACAAGACTGCCTTATCGGGACGCCGGCGTGCGGGGTCGGGGCGGGTTCGCCTCCGACGGGGGGCGTCGCGGGGGCCCTCGGGCCGGTGGGTCCGGCCCGCGGTGTCGGGCGCCGCGAGGGTCCGGGGCCGAGGCGGGTCCGCTGCCGGCGGGGGTCCTCGGGCCGGCCGGTTCGCATCCGGCGCGGGCCGTCGCGGGCCGCCGGTCCGGATCCGCGGCGCGGCGCGGTCCGGCGGCTACGGTGGGCCCCGTGATACGCATCCAGCGCGCCGGCGAGCGCTACCCCGGCGGAGACCCGGAGGCCGGGATCGAGACCCGGCACGCCTTCTCCTTCGGGTCGCACTACGACCCCGACAACCTCCGCTTCGGCGCGCTCCTCGCCGTCAACGAGGAGCGGCTCGCACCGGGCGCCGGCTTCGACGAGCACCCCCACAGCCACACCGAGATCGTCACCTGGGTCGTCGAGGGCGAACTCACCCACCACGACACCGCCGGCCACGAGACGGTCGTCCGCGCCGGCGACCTCCAGCGGCTGAGCTCCGCAGGGGGCGTCCGCCACGTCGAACGCAACGACGCCGACGTGCCCCTGGTCTTCGTCCAGATGTGGCTCGCCCCGCTGACCCCGGGCGGGGACCCCTCGTACGAGGTGGTGCGCGGGATCGTCGACCCGGTCCCGTACGAGCTGCCGGCGGCGGACGCCCGGCTGCACGTCCGCCGCGTCGGGCCGGGCGCCCGCGCCGCCGTACCGGACGCCGACCTCGTCTACGTCCACGTGGCCCGGGGGACCGTACGCCTGGGCGGCGAGGAGCTCGGCCCCGGCGACGCGGCCCGGCTCACCGGCGCCGGCGGCCTCGAACTGGCCGCCGCGACCGACGCGGAGGTACTGGTCTGGGAGATGCGGGACTGGCGCAAGGCTGTGGGCTGAACCGTCAGCGCAGGGCGCTCTTCGCCCGCCACTCGTCCCAGCCGACGTTCCACGCCCCGTAGCCGTTGCCCTCGGCGACCGTGCCCTTGGTCTCGGCGCCCTTGATCTCGAAGGGGTCGCCGACGTTCACCGAGGCGTAGAAGGCGGCCGCGTTCTCGTTGCTCATGCCGATGCAGCCGGAGCTCTTGTTGGCCCTGCCGAAGTAGGCCGCGTTCCACGGGGCCGCGTGGGCGTACATGCCCGACCAGGTCAGCCGCATCGAGTAGTCGACCATCTTGTCGTAGGCGTCGCCGAGGCCGACCGTCTCGGAGTTCATGTTGATGGTGCCCTCCTTGGCCATCAGGACGGCCGTGCCGCGCCAGGACCGCTTGTCGCCGCCCGGGGTGCCGCCGGAGACCGGGGTCGTCCGGACGGTGCGGCCGTCGCGGACCACGGTCAGCCGGTGGGCGTCCAGGTCGACCTTCACGATCTGCGAGGTGCCCACGGTGAAGCCGGTGCGGTAGTCGCGGACGAACCAACCGCCGCCCGAGTCCGTGCCGTTCAGGTCCGCCGCGAGGGTGACCTTCGTGCCGGGCTTCCAGTACTCCTTCGGCCGCCAGTCGGCCCGGTCGCGGCCCGAGTAGTCCTTGACCCAGCCCCAGGAACCCTCCGTGGCGTTCGAGGTGCTGACCTTCAACTGGCGCTCCACGTCCGCCTTCCGCGTCACCGGCAGGTCGAACACGATCGACAGCGGATGCCCGACGCCCACCGTGGTGTTCTTGCCCGGCGCGAGCGTCACCTTGTTGACCTTCGCCGGCTCGGGCGTGCTGAACGAGGACCGGCTCGTCGACTCCCCGCCGTCGCCGGAACGGGAGGTCACCTCCACCGTGTACGAGGTCCCCGGCACCGCCTTGCGGTCCGACACCCAGCTCGTACCGCCCGCGCCCGTACGGCCCGTGAGCGTCCCGCCGTCGGCGTCGACGACCTTCACCGCGGCGATCGTGCCGCCCGAGGCCCGCACGGTCACCGGACTGCCCGCCGCCGGGTCCACGACCGTCACCTTCGCCGCGGGCGCCGCGGAACCGTGGTCCCGCGCCCCCGGCCGGCCACCGCCGTCCGCGGCCTGGGCCGTGCAGGCGGTGACGGAGGCGACCAGCGCGACGGCCGCGAGGACGGGACGGGTGGTGCGCGGACGGCGTGTGCGTATCGGCAGCACGGAAGACCTCCGTGGAGAGGGGAGAAGAGCGGGATGTCCGGACTGTAGGTCGGCGAAGGCGCCCGCGGGGCGCCGAACGGCCATGTGACGGGGGCTGCGGCACAACGGTCACGGTCCGGTCACATACGACGCGCGCACCCGTCGAATTCGGCTGTGAGCCTGCTGTGCGCCCCACCACCGAGGGGCGGAACCAGGAGGCTCCCGTTGTGTCTGCGCTGCTCGTGACGGCCGCACCCGCCGAACGCCGCGCCCCGGCCGGCCCGGTCAGGGTCGGCCCCGTGACCCCCGAGGTCCACCGCGCGTTCCTCGCGTCCCGGGCCACCGGGGCGGACGGGCCCAGCTTCCTCCAACTGCCCTCCTGGGCGCGGGTGAAGGACGGCTGGTGCCACCAACTGATCGGCTGGGGACCCGAGTCGGGACCCCTCACCGGCGTCGCCCTCGTCCTCCTCCGCCCCTTCCCCGGCACCCGCAAGTACTTCGCGTACCTCCCCGAGGGACCCGTCGCCGACTGGGCCGACCCCGACCTCGACGGCTGGCTCGGACCGCTCCTCGCCCATCTGCGGGCCTCGGGCGCCTTCGCCGTGCGCATCGGCCCCGGACCCGCCTACCGCCGGTGGGACGCCGCCACCCTCAAGGCCGGCACCGGAGCCGGCCGCCGGCTGGCCGACGTCCTCGCCGACGACGTCGACCCGCTCGGCACCGTCGTCGCCGACCGGCTCCGGGCCCGCGGCTGGCGCCGCTGCGGCGGCGACTCCGGGGACGGCGCCGACGCCCAGCCCCGGCACGTCTTCCGGATCCCGCTCACCGGCCGCTCCACCGACGACCTCTGGTCCGGCCTCAACCAGGAGTGGCGGCGCAACGTCCGCAGGGCCCGCAAGTCCGGCGTCGAGATCACCGTCGGCTCCGCCGCCGACCTCCCCGAGTTCCACCGGCTGCTCCGGATCACCGAGGAACGCGACGGCTTCCGCCTCGGCCGCGACCTCGCCTACTACGAGCGCCAGCACGCCGTCCTCAACGCCGAACAGCCCGGCCGCATGAAGCTCTACCTCGCCCGCCACGAGGGCGAGGTACTCGCCGCCCACACCATGATCACCGTCGGCGGGCGCGTCTGGTACCAGACCGGCGCCTCGGCCGACCACCGCCGCGAGGTCCGCCCCTCCAACGCCCTCCAGTGGCGCATGCTCCTCGACGCCCACGCCGTCGGCGCCGCCGTCTACGACCTGCGCGGGGTACCCTCCACCCTCGATCCGGGCGACCGCGCCCACGGGCTCCTGCGCTGGAAGCTCGGCACGGGCGGACAGGTCGTCGAGACGCTGGGGGAGTGGGAGATTCCGATGCAGGGCACGACCAACCAGGCACTGTTCCGCGCCTTCCAGGCGTACCTGGCCCGCCGGTGACGGCGACGCTCACCGCGGCACCGGCCGAGCCGAAGCGCTCGGTCCTCCGCAGCGGCGCGCTCATGGCCGCGGGCTCCCTCGTCTCCCGCGCCACCGGCTTCGTCCGTGCCTCCGTCGTCGCCGCCGCCCTCGGCGCGGGATTCGTCGCCGACGGCTACGCGGTCGGCAACTCCGTCCCCACCATCGTCTACATGCTGCTCCTCGGCGGCGCCCTCAACGCCGTCTTCGTCCCCGAACTCGTCAAGGCCGCCAAGGAGCACGAGGACGGCGGCGTCGCCTACACCGACCGGCTCCTCACCCTCTGCGCGCTCGCCCTCACCGCGCTGACCGCGGCCGCGGTGCTCGCCGCCCCCCTGATCGTCGACGTCTACACCGACTACACCGGCGCGCAGCGCGAGATGACCCTCGCCTTCACCCGCGCCTGCCTGCCGCAGATCCTCTTCCTCGGACTCTTCACGCTCCTCGGCCAGGTCCTCAACGCCCGCGGCCGGTTCGGCGCCATGATGTGGACGCCCGTCCTCAACAACGTCGTCGCCGTCGCCGTGTTCTCCCTCTTCCTCCTCGTCAGCGACGGCGGCACCCTCACCCCCGGCGAGACCGCGCTCCTCGGCTGGGGCACCACCGCGGGCATCGCCCTCCAGGCCGTCGCCCTCGTCCCCTCGCTGCGCGCCGCCGGCTTCCGCTGGCGCCCCCGTCTCGACTGGCGCGGCAGCGGCCTCGCCGCTCCGCTGCGCGCGGCCGGCTGGCTGGTCCTGCTCGTCCTCACCAACCAGGGCGCGTACTGGGTGACGACCTGGCTCGCCACCTCGGTGGGCTCCGTCACCACCGGCGGCTCCGGCCTCGCCGCGTACAACAACGCCTACCTGCTCTGGACCGTCCCGCACGGCATCGTCACCGTCTCCCTCGTCACCGCCCTGCTGCCCCGTATGAGCGCCGCCGCCGCGGACGGCGACCTGGCCGCCGTCCGCCGGGACGTCTCGTACGCCCTGCGGACCAGCGCGGCCGCGATCGTCCCCGCCGCGTGCGCGCTCCTCGCGCTCGCCGTACCGCTGATGACCGTCGTCTACCGGTACGGCGCGACCACCGGCGACGACATCCGCGCCATGGCCTGGATCCTCATGGCCTTCGCCCCCGGCCTCGTCGCCCTCTCCGGCCAGTACGTCTGCACCCGCGCCTTCTACGCCCTCCGCGACACCCGCACCCCGTTCCTCCTCAACCTCGTCATCGCCACCCTCAACGCCGCCCTCTCCCTCACCGCCTACCAGGTGCTCCCGCCCCACTGGGCCGTCGCCGGCATGGCCGCCGCCTACTCCCTCGCCCTCTGGGCGGGCTGGGCCCTCACGGCGTACGCCCTGCGCCGGCGGCTGCGGGGCAAGAGGGCGGGCGACGGCCCGGCGGGCGGGGCCGGCGCGGACGGCGGCACTGCCATCCCGTCCGCCGTCGACCCGGACGGCGGCACGGACGGCGGTTCCGGGGGAACGGCCGCCGCCCTCGCGCGGCTCCTCGCCGCCGCCGTACCGGCCACCGGGTACGCCCTGTTCGCCGTCGGCCTCACCGACGTGGCCGGGCCCGTCGTCTCCGGCCTCGCCGGCGCCCTCACCCTCGTCACCACCTTCGCCCTCCTCGCCCGCCCCCTCCGCCTCACCGAACTCCACACCCTCCTCACCCGCCTCCGCCCGCGGTGACCTCCACCCCCGTGCGGTCCCCGGCGGACCGACCCGATCGAGCTTGGGATACTTCGCAGATGCCCCGCGTGCTGTTGATAGAAGACGACCCCTCGGTCCGGGAGGGTGTCGAGCTCGGGCTGCGCCGCCGCGGCCACGACGTGCGGACCGCGCCGACGGGCGAGGCGGGGCTCGCCGCGCTGGGGGAGTTCAGACCGGACCTGCTGCTGCTCGACCTGATGCTGCCGGGGATGAACGGCGTCCAGGTGTGCCGCCGGGTGCGGGAGAGCAGCCAGCTGCCGATCATCATGCTCACGGCGCGCGGCGACGACTTCGACGTGGTCGTCGGCCTGGAGGCGGGGGCGGACGACTACATCGTCAAACCGGCCCGCACCGAGGTGATCGAGGCCCGGATACGGGCGGTGCTGCGCCGCATCGAGGAGCCGGGTTCCGGACGTTCCGCCGTCGAGTTCCACGGGGAGCTGGCGATCGACCGGGCCGGGCTGACCGTCGCGAAGGCGGGCGAGCGCGTCGCCCTCGCCCCCTCGGAGCTGAAGCTGCTGCTGCATCTGACGGCCGCGCCCGAGCAGGTGTTCAGCCGGCAGCAGCTCCTGGAGCACGTCTGGGAGCACAGCTACCACGGCGACGCCCGGCTGGTCGACGCCTGTGTCCGCCGACTGCGGAACAAGATCGAGGACACCCCGGGCGAGCCGCGCTACATCCAGACCCTGCGGGGCTTCGGCTACCGCTTCGGCCCGCTGTGAAGGCCTGTGTGAGCCCGGACCCCGAGGCCTTCGAGGCACCCGAGGCGCCGGCCGGCCGCAGGACGACAGCGACGGCGACGGGAGCGACCACGGAGGCCGCCGGCGCGGCACCTCGCCGGCGCCGCAAGCCCCGCACCCCGCGCCTCCGTCCGCACCCCTTCGGCCTGCGGACCCGGCTCGTCCTCGCCTTCCTGCTCGTCGCGGCCGTCGGCTGCGGCACGACCGCAGCGCTCACCTACCGGGCCGCCCGCAACGCGATCCTGGAGCAGACCCAGGACACCGCGGTCTCCGCGTTCCGGGAACAGGTCGACGCCCTCGGCATCACGCTGCCCGTGGAGGCCGACTCGCTGCGGGACTCGCTCATGCAGATCGCCCGGCAGGGCAAGCCCCGCCCCTGGCGCGTCTACGCCGAGTACGGCACCGTCCGTGCCTCCTCGACGGACCGCCCCACCTCCTCCGTGATCACCCCCGAACTGCGGGCCCGCGCGACGGCCAGGGAAACGGGCCCGCACGGCAGCTTCCAGCGCGTGGTGAAGAACGGCACGCCGTACCTGACCATGGCCGTCCCGGCGGTCTTCAGGACCCACCCGACCGAGGGGACGGCCCAGCACACCGGCCTCGTCGTCTACGCCGTCATGGAGCTCGACGAGGAGGAGGCCAACATCGAGGCCATGGTCGCGGCCGCCCGCGACGGCGCCCTCCCCGCCCTCGCCGTGGCCCTGATCCCCGCGCTGATCGCCGCGCGCGGGGTGCTCCGCCCGGTGCGGGAGCTGCGCCGCGCGGCCCACAGCATGGGACGGGGCCGGCTCGACACCCGCATCCACGCCAAGGGGAGCGACGAACTCGCCGACCTGGCCCGTACGTTCAACGAGTCCGCGGCGGCGCTGGAACGTTCCGTCGCCGAGCTGCGGGACGCCGAGGAGCGGGCCCGCCGCTTCGCCTCCGACGTCTCGCACGAACTGCGCACCCCGCTCGCCGGCATGCTCGCGGTCACCGAGGTCCTCGACGAGGACGCCGGCCTCCTCGACACCGACACGGCCCGCGCCGTCCGCCTGATCAGCGCCGAGACCGGCAAGCTCGCCGTGCTCGTCGAGGACCTGATGGAGATCTCCCGCTTCGACGCGCGCGCCGCCGAGCTCCACCCGGACGAGGTCGACGCCGCCGACTGCGTACGCAAGACCCTCCAGCACCGGCACTGGACCGATCCGGCCCAGGTCGTCCCGTACCTCGACGGGGGGATCAGGGCCCGCCTCGACCCGCGCCGCTTCGACGTCGTCGTCGCCAACCTCGTCGGCAACGCCCTGCGGCACGGCGCGGCGCCGGTGACGGTGCGGCTGTACGCCGAGGGGGACCGGCTCGTGACGGAGGTCGCCGACCGGGGACCGGGCATCCACCCGGACGTCCTGCCGCACGTCTTCGACCGCTTCTACAAGGCCGACCGGGCCCGGACCCGCTCGGCGGGCAGCGGCCTCGGCCTGGCGATCACCCTGGAGAACGTACGCCTGCACGGCGGCACCGTGGACGCCGCCAACCGTCCCGAGGGCGGTGCGGTCTTCACCGTGCGGATGCCGCTGTGACGCGCCGGACGGCCGCGGCCCTGCTCGCTCCCCTCGCGCTGCTGGCGCTCGCCGGCTGCGGCATACAGCGGACCGACGTCGTCGAAGCGGGCGGGGCCGCGACCGTCGCCGTCCACCCCGCACCCGGCGCCGACCGGGTGGTGCTCTACTTCCTCGGACCGGACGGCCGGCCGCTGCCCACGGTCCGCGACTTCGGGCGGTTCTCCGACGAGTGGACGGCCCCGGAGCACGCGATCGGCAGCGGCTCGGGCATGGAGACCGGCCGGGACACGGCCGTCGCCACCGACAAGGTGCTCGCCATGCTCCTGGCCGGCCCGAACGGCCCCGAGACCGCCGTGGGGATGACCAGCGGGCTACCGCGCCTCGGGCGCAACCCGCACGCCGAGGTGGACAAGGCCGCGGGACTCACGGACGGCCGCAGCCTGCTCCGGCTGAGCGCCCCGTTCCCCGTCGGGGACCTGACGGACGAGGCCGTCCAGCAGCTGGTGTGCACGGCCGCCTTCTCGGAGGACCCGGGCGGCATGGTCGAGGTGGCCCTCAGCGGCCCCGACGGCGGCCTTCCCGCGACCCGCTGCCGGGTCTGACCCGCCGCGCGGCCCGCTCGGACGCCGCGAACCAGCTCAGCGCGCGCGCAGCTCCGCCAGGACCGCGTCCGTGAACGGCGGCCAGGCCTCGACCGCCCACGGCCCGAAGGGCCGGTCGCTGAGGGCGACGCACGCGGCCGCCGCCTCGGGGTCGATCCACAGGAAGGTGCCGGCCTGCCCGAAGTGCCCGAAGGTGCGCGGCGAGGACGTGGCGCCCGTCCAGTGCGGGGACTTGGAGTCGCGGATCTCGAAGCCGAGACCCCAGTCGTTCGGCTGCTGGCGCCCGTAGCCGGGCAGGATGCCGGCGAGACCCGGGTACGTCACGGTCATGGCGTCCAGCACGGTCCGGGCGTCGAGCAGCCGCGGCGCCTGCACCTCGGCGGCGAACCGCACCAGGTCGTCCACGGTCGACACGCCGTCCTTGGCGGGCGAGCCGTCCAGGGTCGTCGACGTCATGCCGAGCGGCTCCAGGACCGCCTGGTGCAGATACTCGGCGAACGGGATGTCGGTCGCCTTGGCGACGTGGTCGCCGAGCGCCTCGAAGCCGGTGTTGGAGTAGATCCGGCGGGTGCCGGGCGCGGCCATGACCCGGTTCTCGTCGAAGGCGAGCCCGGAGGTGTGGGCGAGCAGGTGGCGCACGGTCGCGCCCTCGGGCCCGGCGGGCTCGTCGAGGTCGATCGCCCCCTCCTCGTACGCGACGAGGACGGCGTACGCCGCGAGCGGCTTGGTGACGGAGGCGAGCGGGAAGCGCTGCCCGGTGGGGCCGTGGGACCCGGCCAGGGTGCCGTCCGCGCGGACGACGGCCGCCGCCGCGGTGGGGACGGGCCAGTTCTCGATCGACGCCAGACTGGACAAGTTGCTCATGGCGCCGAGCCTACTTGCTTCGAGTGCACTCCAACGTTTTAGCGTGGGGGCATGAGCGTGATCGCGAGCACGGCCCCGCGTACGGACGGCACCCGGGCGCACTACACCATCAGCGAGGTCGCCGCCCTGACCGGCCTCTCGGCGCACACCCTGCGCTGGTACGAGCGGATCGGCCTGATGCCGCACGTCGACCGTTCGCACACCGGGCAGCGGCGCTTCACCGAGCGGGACCTCGGATGGCTGGCCTTCGTCGGCAAGCTGCGGCTGACCGGGATGCCGGTCGCCGACATGGTCCGGTACGCCGAACTCGTCCGCGAAGGCGACCACACCCGCGACGAGCGCCGCGAACTCCTGGAGACCACCCGGCGCGACGTCCTCGCCCGGATCACCGAGCTCCAGGACACGCTCGCCGTGCTCGACATCAAGATCGGCCACTACGGCACTGCATGCGGAGGCACAACGTCATGACCAGCGTGACCAGGATCGACACCGTGCGGCTCGGCCAGGACGGACCCGAGATCGGCGTCCAGGGCTTCGGGGCCATGGGCATCAGCGAGTTCTACGGCGACACCGACGAGGCAGCGGCCCGCGACACGCTCGACGCGGCCCTGGAGGCCGGCGTCACCCTCATCGACACCGCCGACATCTACGGCAGCGGAGCCAACGAGGAGTTCCTCGCGCCCTTCCTCGCGGCGCACCGCGACGAGGTCGTCCTCGCCACCAAGTTCGCCATCGAGCGGCGCGCCGACGACCCCACCCACCGGGGCGTCCGCAACGACCCCGCCTACATCAGGAAGGCCGCCGAGGACAGCCTCCGCCGCCTCGGCGTCGAGACCATCGACCTCTACTACATGCACCGCCGCGACCCGGCGGTCCCCTTCGCCGAGTCCGTCGGCGCGATGGCCGAACTCGTCCAGGAGGGCAAGGTCCGCTTCCTCGGCCTGAGCGAGGTCACCGGGCCCGAGCTGCGCGAGGCCCACGCGGTGCACCCGATCGCCGCCCTCCAGTCGGAGTGGTCGCTCTTCTCCCGGGACGTCGAGCGCAGCGCCGTCGGCGCCGCCGCCGAGCTCGGCGTGACCTTCGTGCCGTACTCGCCGCTCGGCCGCGGCTTCCTGACCGGGGCGTTCGCGGACGCCTCGAAGGACCTGTCGGGCGGCGACTACCGCAAGTACCAGCCCCGGTTCACCGGCGAGAACGCCGAACGGAACGCGGCCCTCCTCGACCCGGTCCGCAAGATCGCCGCCGCGCACGGGGCGACCCCGGCGCAGATCGCCCTCGCCTGGGTCCACCACCAGGCCTCCGTCCACGGCCTCACCGTCGTCCCCATCCCCGGCACCCGCAAGCGCTCCCGGCTCCTGGAGAACGCGGCCGCCACCCGCATCGCCCTCACCGCCGACGAACTGGCCGAACTGGAGCCGATCGCCGGCCTGGTGGCCGGCGACCGCTACCCGGACATGAGCCACACGGCGGTGCACCGGGAGGTCTGAGCCCGGCCGCGCCCACCCGACGCGCCCCGGTCGGCCCGGCCGGATCACGCGAGCCCCAGGGCGAAGACCGCGAAGCCCGCCGCGAGCAGCCCCGCCGCGGCGCGTCGGGCCGGGCCGGTCTTCGCCCACGGGGACTCGAACCCCCGCGCGTACCGCCCGACGAGGACGAGGAGCCCGGCGAAGACCGGCATCCACGCCAGCCGGGCGAGGATCCAGCCGACCGAGTCCGGCGCTCCGACGAGCCCCGGGACCTCCCCGAGGTACGAGGCGGGGATCGCGGCCGTGAGCATCGCCGTCTGGTGCCAGCACAGGATCGTCATCGCGGACAGGTTGACGATCACGACGGGCGCCCACAGCGCCGGCCGCCTCAGGAACGCACCAAGGCGGTCGCGGAGCAGGATCGCCGCGCCGCCCTGCGCGGCGGCGAGGGCGAGGACGAGCAGCGACGGCGGATGCGAGTTGGTGCGGGCCTCGCCGGGGACGCCGACCATCGACGCCGGGTAGCCGAAGAACACCAGGAGGGCGGCGAAGAGCGCGGCCCCGCCCAGCAGCAGCGCCCAGGCGTGCCGCCGGGTGACCCGGCCCTCGCCCCACGAGACGCCGAGCTGATAGGCGAAGAGCCAGCCGGGCAGGATGTTCAGGAGGCTCAGCCAGGACGGCACGGCGTCGGCGAACGGCCCGTACCGCAGGAAGTCGACGACGGCGACCGACGCGAGCAGCGGCGCCGCGGCCCACACGCCGAGCCGGCGGGCGAGCCGGACGCAGTACGGGGTCAGCGCGGTGACCACCGTGTACACGCCCACGAACCAGAGCGGCTGGACCACCAGCGTCGACGCCGTCCGCAAGGTGTCCACGGGCACCCCGACGCCGAAGTGGAGCAGCGGCAGCAGCGCCGCCCACACGGCGGTGACCCCGAGGACCGGGCGGCCGAGCCTCGCCAGCCGCCCCTTCAGCCACTCGCCCGTGGAGCCCTCGCGGCGCCGGTACGACAGGACCGAGGCGTAGCCGCCGACGAGGAAGAAGATCCCCAGCATCTGGAGGATCCAGCTGACCGGGGCGAGACCGGCGAACGTACCGAGCGGGCTCGCGTTGTGGATCGCCCCGTCGGCGGAGAGCGTGAAGCCGCCGAGCAGCCAGTGCCCGGTCGGCACGGCGAGCAGCGCGAGGGCGCGGAGCCCGTCGATCGCCCGGTCGCGGTGGGCGGGGGTGCCGGACTCGATCCTGGCGGCCGTCTTCCGGGCCGCGGTGGCGAGGGCGCTCATCGGACGTCCCCCTCGGCGATGGCGGCGAAGGCACGCAGGGAGCCGGTGCCGGCCGCGAAGTAGCCGCCGTGGCCGACGGCGTCGTCGGCCGGGATCCGGCGGGCCCCGAAGTCCGGGTCGGTGGGGTCGGTGCCGTGCCCGAGGCCCGCGACCTCGACGTTCGGGATCCGGTCGATCCAGTCGGTGGGGTCCTTCGCCGCCCAGACGCGGGCGGAGGTGCCGAGCTCGGCGACGTTCCCGGCGCGCATCCCGGGGGAGCCGAGGACGACGAGGTCCTTGGCCTTCAGATCGCGGGCGGCGAGGCCGCAGACGACGGAGCCGTAGCTGTGGCAGAACACCGCGGGCTCGGCCGCGCCGACCGCCGCGAGACCGTCCGTGAACCGGGTCAGCCGCACCGCCCCGGCCTCGGCGAGCCGGCCGGTGGCCGCGTCCAGGCCGACGCCGACGGGGGTCGTGTACCCGACCCAGGCGACGACCGCCGTACGCCCGCCGGTCGCCCGGCGCAGCGCGGCCGCCATGTCCGCGAGCGGCCGGACGTGACCGGCGTCCACGTCGGACCCGGGCACGATCACGGCCACGTGCTCCGCCCGCGCCAGGTCCCCGTACACCAGGGCCACCTGCCCCCGGCCGCGCGGATCGTGGGCCAGCACCCGCGCCCCGTCGAACTCCCCGTACGCGGAAAGCCCGTTGGCCTCGTACCGCAGCTCCAGCGGCGCGCCGTCCAGGTTTCCGACGACCGTCGGGTACGTCCGGGCCAGTTCCCTCTGCCGTACGGGGCTCAGGCCGGCGAAGTACCGCGCCACCTCGGCCGGCCCCATCCGCTCCGGGTCCGGCAGCCCCGCCGCCCGCCACACCCCCGTCCCCGCCGGCGCCCCGGTCACCGCCTCCTGGGCGTTCCCGGACGCCCAGCCGGCCGTCCCCGCCATCGCGGTGGCCACCAGGGCCACGGTCGTCAGGGTCCTCGCAAAGCGGCGCATGGGGTCGCCCTCCCTCTCCGGTACTCGCTCGTTCGTCGGCGAGAGGAAGGTAGGAAGACGACGGGTGACGGCACGTCACACCCGGGGGCCAACTCCCGGCTGATACCGGGGTAGGGGTGGTTGAGCAGCCAACCCCCGGCGAGGGGTGGGGTTTTCCCCCGGGCGAGGGCCGGGGCGGGGACCGCCCCGGGGGGTGCTGCTCGGAGTCGCCCGGGGGTGCTGCTCGGAGTCGCCCGGGGGCGGCGGCCGGAACTGCCCCGGGGTCAGTGGCCGGAGGAGCCCGGGGACGGCGGTCGGAACCGCCCAGGTCAGCGGCCTGCGTCGCCCGGGGTCACCAGCCCCGACTCGTACGCGAAGACCACCGCCTGCGCCCGGTCGCGCAGGTCCAGCTTGGCGAGGACGCGCCCGATGTGGGTCTTCACCGTCTGCTCGGCGAGCACGAGGTGGTCCGCGATCTCCTGGTTGGACAGGCCCCGCGCGATCAGTTCGAGCACCTCGGTCTCGCGCGGGGTGAGGCCGTTGAGGCGCAGCGCGGTCGTGTCGCGGCGCGGTGCGGGGCGGGAGGCGGCGAAGTCGGCGATCAGGCGCCGGGTCACGGACGGGGCGAGCAGCGCCTCGCCGGCCGCCACCACCCGTACCGCCGCGATGAGATCGGCGGGCGGCGCGTCCTTCAGGAGGAAGCCCGACGCGCCCGCCCGCAGCGCCTCGTACACGTAGTCGTCGACGTCGAAGGTGGTCAGCATCAGCACCTTCGGCCGGTGCGTGACACCGGTCGGCGGGTGCAGGATCTCCCGCGCCGCCGCGAGCCCGTCGAGCTCCGGCATCCGCACGTCCATCAGCACCACGTCCGGGTGCGCCGACCGCGCCACCTCCACACCCCGGCGGCCGTCGGGGGCCTCGCCGACCACGTCGATGTCGGGCTGGGCGGCGAGCAGCGCGGCGAAACCGGCCCGCACCATGGCCTGGTCGTCGACGATGATCACGCGGATGGTCACTCGGGGTCCTCAGGGGTCGTGGCGGGTGCCGGCCCGGCGTGCGCCGTCGACCGGGCCGGGTCCTCGGACGGCACCGGGTCCGGCGCCAGGGGCAGCCGGGCGGCCACCCGGAAACCGCCGTCCGGCAGCGGCCCGGTGTCGAGCGAGCCGCCGGTCAACCGTACGCGCTCCCGCATCCCGACGAGCCCGTGCCCGGTGCCCGCCGCGCCGCGCTCCACCGCGGAACCGGCCTCCGTCGCGGGCCCGTTGACGACCAGGACCGTCAGCCAGCCGTCCTCCGCCCGCACCGACACCCGGGTCGACGCACCCGGCGCGTGCCGCACGACGTTCGCCAGCGCCTCCTGCACGATCCGGTACGCCGACAGGTCGACCGCCTGCGGTACGTCCCCGAGATCGGCGGCGAGCCGCAACTCGGCCGGCACCCCGGCCCGCACCGTCGCCTCGACCAGCTGCTGGACCCGGTCCAGGCCCGGCTGCGGGGCCCGTTCGCCCTCGCTTCCGTCACTGCGCAGCACCGACAGCAGCCGCCGCATCTCGGCCAGCGACTCGCGCGCGCTCGCCGCGATCGAGGTGAACTCCTCGCGGGCCGCGTCCGGGAGTCCGGGAATGCGGTACGGGGCCGAGTCGGCCTGCACGGTGATCACGGACATGTGGTGCGCCACCACGTCGTGCAGCTCGCGCGCGATCCTCGCCCGCTCCTCCAGGAGCGTGCGGCGGGCCCGCTCCGCCTCGCTGATCGTCTCCTGCTCCACGAGCCGCCGCTGCGCGTCGCCCCGGGCGCGCACCGCCGAGGTGAGGAGCAGCAGCACCCCGCTCAGGACCAGCAGCAGGGTGTGGATGCTGGTGTACCCGTCCGGCCGGAACGCCTCAAGGACGTAGCCGGCCACCCCGGTGGCGAGCCACACGCCGAACAGCGCCCGTCGCGACTCCCGCAGGCCCAGCGCGACCATCAGCACGCAGTAGCCGACGAGCACCGGCGGCGGCCACGGCCAGTAGTCCGCCCGCGCACCGTCCGCGCCGAGCAGCACCAGCGCGCCGAGCACATCGGCGGCGAAGACGATCCACCAGGCCTGGAGGGGACGGGCCACGGCGAGCAGCAGCGGCAGCGTCTGCGCGGTGCCGAGCGCCCCGGCGAGGGCGCCGTTGACGCCGTAGTCCCCGATGAGCAGCACGATCGACGAGGGAAGGAGGGCCCCGACACACGCGAGCGCCACGGCGTACGGCAGCAGCCGCACCCACCGCGAGGACGCGTCGGCGAGCAACGGCGCCCCCGGCGTCGACGGCGTTGTCAGCGCCGACCCGAGCCCCTGGAACATCCCGCCCGTCCGGGCGGTGAGCTGTCGGAGCCGGAGCCGGCGGGCACCGGACGGACCGCCGGCGGGCGGCGCTCCGGTGTGCGGGCGGGCGGCGGGCGGCCCTCCGGCGGTCGGGCGGGCGGTGGGCGGCTCGGGCCGCGGTTCGGTAGCCATGACCCGCTCAGGGTAGGCAGCCCACCCCGCCCCCGACGTCATACCGGGGACCGGGGTGCGACCTGATACCGGGGTATGACAACCGGCCCCGGCGGCGTCGTCAGGGACCTCCGGGCCCCTTCGTCAGAGCTCCGCGAGGAGCTCGTCGTCAGATACCCCCGGGTCCCTTCGTCAGAGCTCCGCGAGGAGCTCGTCGTCAGATACCCGCGGGTCCCTTCGTCAGAGCTCCGCGAGGAGCTCCGCCTTCTTCGCCGAGAACTCCGCGTCCGTCACGAGACCCGCCTGGTGCAGCTCGCCCAGGTGCCGGATCCGCTCCGCGACCGCCCCGGGGTCACGGCTCGCCCCGTCGCGCATCCCGGCCGGGACGGAGACCGGGACGGGCACGCGGTCCGTGGCGCGGCCCCGGATCGCGGCGAGGACCGCCGCGGCGAAGGGGAGCGACAGGTGGACCGGCCCGTAGCCGAGGCCGAACACGACCGACGCCGGGTCCAGGTCGGGCTGCGTCGCCCGCGGCGCCCCGCCCCGGGGCACCAGGCGCAGGTACCCGTCGAGGACCTCCGGCGAACGCCACTCGACCCCGCACAGGTCCCGCACCGAGAAGGTCTGGTCGCCCGCCTTCCACTTCTCGGTCGACGCCCCGGTCCACGACCAGCGGAACGAGACCTCCGAGACCCCGTCGAAACTCGCCTTCCCGTCGTACGTCTTGAACGACTGCGGCCCCTGCGGCGGCTCCACCAGGAAACGGTCGGCGGGCGTCGGGGCCCCCGCGGCCCCGGCGTCCGCATCGGCCCCGGCGTCCGTACCGACCCCGGCGCCCGCGGGGAGGCGCGCCCGCAGCTCGTCCCGGTAGTACTCGGCGAGCGTCTCCCGGTCGGCGGGCAGCACGAGCCGGTACGGGTCGCAGGCCTCCTTCAGCTGCCCCGCGGCCACTTCCATCAGCGGATCGGCGCCCGGTCTCGGGACCGCGTGCAGCACCACGGTGCCCCGCTTGCCGGGCGTCAGCGTCACGGACGCCAACGCCTCGTGCGGTACTCGTCGTTCGCGCAGCACACTGAGGAGCTTCGGCGTGCGGTTCCCCCGATCGAAGCGGATGAGGAGGGCGTCGCTCTCGAACTCCCAGGTGGCATGATTTCCGGCCAGCACATCACCCATACGCCTCATCGTAAGCGGCGTGTGCCGCTGCGTCGCCCCTGTGAAAGGTCCGGAAATCGCGGGATCTACGCGCGTCAGGACCCTTCCGCGCCGGATATTCCGTCGTGGCAGGCGCTGTCGGCACGTGCGCAGACGAGACTCGGGAAGGCGCCGACGCCTATCGCGGCGAAGTTCCCGAGGCTTTCCGTGCCGGGCTCGAAATAACCGCTGTGGCCGACCGCGCCGTCCGCCGAGAGCAGCCGCGCCCCGAACTCCGGAGCCACCGGGTCGGCGCCGTGCCCGACCCCGCCCAGCTCCAGGTGAGGCACGTCGGCGATCCAGTCGTCGGCGTCCCGCATCGCCCACACGCGCGCGTGGGTGGCGAGCTCCGTCGCCCGCTCCACCCGCATGCCGGGGCTCCCGGCCACGGCGACGTCCGTCACCCGGGCGGGCAGCCGGGGCGCGGCGACCCCGCACAGCACGGAGCCGTAGCTGTGGCAGAAAAGCGCCACGCGCGCGTCCCCGGGGAGCGACTCGGTCAGCTGCACGAGCCGCACGGCGCCGCTTTCGGCCAGTCGGCCCGTCGCCGCGTCGACGCCCACCCCGGCGGGCGAGGTGAAGTCGGCCCACGCGATCACGGCCACGCGGGCGCGGGGCGAGGCCTGCCGCTCGGCGGTGAACAGGGCGTTGGCCATGCCCTCGGGGGCCCCGTACCGGCCGCGGGTCTTCTGGAAGGTGAGCAGGTTCGTGTCGACGCCGGGCACGATGACCGAGACCCGCCGGGCCCGCTCCAGGTCGCCGAGGACCTCGGCCGTCCGTCCGGTCCCCGTCGGGTCGAACGCGAGTATCTGGCGGCCCGGCCGCATGAGCGACGCGAAGCGGTCGAACCGGCGGCGCGCCTCGTGGCGGCCCTCGGAGGACAGCCGGGTGTCGTCGACCCGGAGCCGTTCGGAGTCGAGCGCCCGGCCGAGCGTGATCCGGTTGGCGCGGTAGCGCAGGGTGACCGGGGCGCCGTTGAGGTTGCCGACGACGAGCGGGTGCCGCTCGGCGAGCCGGGCCCCGCGCGCGGGGCCCAGCCCGGCGAAGAACGCGGCGACGGCACGCGCCGGCGCGGTCGCCGGGTCGGGCAGCGGACGGTGGTCGATCCGGTCGTGCGCCCAGGCGGCGAGCGCCGTCGCGCGCGACGGGCCCGGCACCGGCCGGTGCCGGATCGTCGTCCACCCGGTGAGCGCGAGGAGCACGAACACCACGCCGAGCGCCAGCAGGGCGCGCGCGACGGTGAGGGTGGGGGAGGCATCGGCTGAGGTCACGGGGCGCCACCCTACGGGGCGCGGGTTACGGAGCGGAGCCGAGCCCCTCGCCGTACCGGTCCCGCCGGCGCGGGGCCCGACCGGCGGGAACGCGCGTGGGCCCTGCCCCGGAAACGGAGCCGGGTGGGCATTCCGGACAGGGCCTCAGGAAGCGTCCCGCCAGCGCGGGGCCAGCGCCGGGCCGAGGTGGTCGAGGTACTGCTCGGTGAGGGCGCGGATGGTCTCCAGGCTCTGGTCCGTGCCCCGGCCCCACATCTGCCCCGTGACCCGCATGACGCCGCTGAACGCCGCCACCGCGATCCGGGGGCGCGGGTCCTCGTCGACGTCGAGGCCCTCGCGGTCGGCGATGATCCGGGAGATCGTCTCCTCCATCTCCGTGGAGCGGCGCAGGTGGACGGCGAGCAGCGCGGGCGTCGACTCGATCAGCCGGAACGTCCGCAGGTACAGCTCCACCGGCACGACCTCGGTGATGGCCTCGCCGATGGTGTCCCAGGCGGAGAGGACGGCGTTGCGCAGCGCGTCGAGCGGTCCCTCGTCCGGCGGGCGCTCGCCGAGGGTGCGGACGAACCGCTCCTCCACCATCTGCTGGACGGCGAAGGCGACCTCCTCCTTGGAGGAGAAGTAGCGGAAGAAGGTGCGCTGGGAGACCTCGACGGCCTCGACGATCTCGTCGACGGTGGTCCCCTCGTACCCCTGGGTGGTGAAGCGCTCCAGGGCCTCCCGGATCAGCGCGTCGCGCGTGCGCTGCTTCTTGCGCTCGCGCAGGCCGGGCACGGTCACGTCCGGTTCCTCTTCTCCGCCGTTCTGTCCGCCTCAGGGTACCTGTGAGCTACATGACAGTTACCGACGCGTGAACCGCTTTGTCAATTGTCAGTGACTGTCACTAGCCTCGTTCGCATGACTAGTCAGACCACCGTGGAAAAGACCCCGCAGGGTCAGGGGGGCGTCCGGGAACCCGATCCGGTCCCGGCGAAGGGACTGCGCGGGCACCCGTGGTTGACCCTGTTCGCCGTAGCCGTGGGCGTCATGATGGTGGCGCTCGACGGCACGATCGTCGCCATCGCCAACCCCGCCATCAAGACCGACCTCGGCGCCACGCTCGCCCAGGTCCAATGGATTACCAACGGCTACCTGCTCGCCCTCGCCGTCGCCCTGATCACCGCGGGCAAGCTCGGTGACCGCTTCGGCCACCGTCAGACCTTCCTCATCGGCATCGCCGGCTTCGCCGCCGCCTCCGGCGCGATCGGCCTCTCCGACTCCATCGGCGCCGTGATCGCCTTCCGCGTCCTGCAGGGCCTCTTCGGCGCCCTGCTGATGCCGGCCGCGCTCGGCCTGCTGCGCGCCACCTTCCCGGCCGAGAAGCTGAACATGGCGATCGGCATCTGGGGCATGGTCATCGGCGCCTCCACGGCCGGCGGCCCGATCGTCGGCGGCCTGCTCGTCGAGCACGTCAGCTGGCAGTCCGTGTTCTTCGTCAACGTGCCGGTCGGCGTCGTCGCGCTCGTCCTCGGCCTGGTGATCCTCAGGGACCACCGCGCCGAGAACGCGCCGCGCTCCTTCGACGTCGTCGGCATCCTGCTGCTCTCCGGCGCCATGGCCTCCCTCGTCTGGAGCCTCATCAAGGCCGGCGAGTCCTGGGGCTGGACCAGCGGCAAGACCTGGGGCTGCCTGATCGGCGCGGTGCTGCTCTTCGCCGTGTTCGCCTTCTGGGAGACCCGGGTCGCGGAGCCGCTCGTCCCGCTGGGCATGTTCCGCTCCGTGCCGCTGTCGGCCGGCGTGGTGCTGATGGTCCTGATGGCCTTCGCCTTCATGGGCGGCCTGTTCTTCGTGACCTTCTACCTCCAGGGCGTGAAGGGGCTCAGCCCGGTCGACAGCGGTCTGCACCTGCTGCCGCTGACCGCGATGATGATCGTCTCCTCGCCGCTGGCCGGCGCGCTGATCACCAAGTTCGGCCCGCGCGTGCCGCTGGTCGGCGGCATGGTCTGCACCGCCGTCGCGATGTTCGGCATGATCACGCTCTCCGCCGGCACCGGCACCTTCGTCATGTCCCTCTGGTTCGCCCTGCTCGGCCTGGGCCTGGCCCCGGTCATGGTCGGCGCCACCGAGGTCATCGTCGGCAACGCGCCGCTGGAGCTCTCCGGCGTCGCGGGCGGCCTGCAGCAGGCCGCCATGCAGGTCGGCGGCGCGCTCGGCACGGCGGTCCTCGGCGCCGTGATGTCCTCCAAGGTCTCAAGCGTCTTCGAGGACAACTGGAAGGAGGCCGGCATCCCGGTCCCGGCCGACCCGCGCCTGGAGCAGGCCGCCGAGTTCGGCATGGCGCCGCCGGAGCTGGCGAAGGCGCCGGGCATGACCCCCGACCTGTTCGACAAGATCTCCGGAGTCATCCACGACACCTTCCTCGACGGCATGGGCCTGGCCTTCACCGTCGCCGGCGGCGTCGCCGTCGTCGCGGCCCTCGTCGCCACGCTCACCAAGCGCGGCGAGAACGCCGAGGTGGGCGGCATGGGCGGCCACATCTGACGTCCGTCCCCGTTCCCGCCAGGGTTCCCGCATGGGTTCCCGTAAGGGGCCGTCACCCGTTCGCGTGAACGGGGGCGGCCCCTCTTCCGTCGGCCGACGACCTCCGCCATGCTCTTGATTACAGAGAGTGACGATACGGGGGTTCATCAGCATGTACATGTATACGAAGACCCTGCTCGCCGCGGCGGCCGTCCTGACCGCCGCGGCGACCACGGTCCTGACGGCACCGGCGGCACCGGCGGCACCGGCGGCTTCGGCGGCTTCGGCCGGCCTGGCGGCGCCGGCGCGTTCGGCGGCTTCGGCGGCCTCGGTGGCACCGGCTGTTTCGGCGGCCCAAGTGGCGGCCGCGCCGTCCGGGACCGTTCTCGGGGCCTGCGGTCCGGGCCGGCTCTGCCTCTGGTCCAAGCCCGACTTCAAGGGCCGGGCGCAGACCCACGAGCTGGCCACGACCGACATCGACAGCTGCATCGCCCTGCCGGCGGGCACCTCGGCCCAGTCCCTGGCGAACCGCACGGGACGGCCGGTCACCACGTACCAGTCCGCCGAGTGCGCGGAAGCGGGCGAGTTCGAGACCTACCCGGGCCGGGGGACCTGGGTGCCGCAGGCTCCCTACGAGGTCAGAGCGTTCAAGATCTGGGAGCGGTAGCGGCGGGCAGCTCCCGCGCCCCGTCCGCCGCCGGCGCCCCCGCCGGGCAGGAGAGCCGGGCCACCTCCGCGCGCAGCTCGCGGACCTCCAGGGTCAGCGCCTCAAGGAGCTCGGTCTGCCGGCGCTCCACGGCGTCGTCCCGGTCGAAGCGGGCGATGAACCAGGCGGCGATGTTGGCGGTGACGACACCGAGCAGGGCGATGCCCGACAGCATCAGGCCCACCGCGAGGACCCGGCCGAGACCGGTGGTCGGAGCGTGGTCGCCGTACCCGACGGTGGTCATCGTGGTGAACGACCACCAGACGGCGTCCCCGAGCGTCTTGATGTTGCCGTTCGGGGCGTCCCGCTCGACGTGCAGCACGGCGAGCGAGCCGAACATCATCAGTCCGACCACCGCGCCCGCCACATAGGTGGTGAGCGTTATCTGCGGGGCCATCCGGGCCCGCCGACCCACCAGGAGGAGTGTGGAGACCACCCGCAGCAGCCGCAGCGGCTGCACCATCGGCAGCAGCACCGCGAGCAGGTCGACGGGATGCGAGCGGACGAAGGCCCACCGGGCCGGGGCGATGGCGAGGCGGATCAGGTAGTCCAGGGCGAAGGCCGCCCACACGGCCCACTCGACATGGGTGCACAGCCGGTGCACCCACGGGTCGGCGCCGGGGGCGACGATCGGCACGGCGTACGCGAGGCCGAACGCCACGGCCAGCACCAGCAGCGGCACCTGCGTGCGCTCTTCCCAGCGATCCTTCATGCCGGGCATCGTAGAGAACGCCGAAGGGCGGCGGAGCCACCGGCCCCACCGCCCCTCACCAGGTGCTATGCGTGACGGACTCAGGCGTCGCCGCCCGCGGCGCCGGGGTCGGCGGCCGCCACGTCGAGCAGTTGGTAGCGGTCCACGGCCTGCTTCAGGGCCGAGCGGTCGACCTTGCCCTCGCGGGCGAGTTCGGTCAGCACGGCCAGCACGATCGACTGGGCGTCGATGTGGAAGTAGCGACGGGCCGCGCCCCGCGTGTCCGCGAAGCCGAAGCCGTCCGCGCCCAGCGAGGTGTACCGGCCCGGCACCCAGCGGGAGATCTGGTCCGGCACCGCGCGCATCCAGTCCGAGACGGCCACGAAAGGACCCTCGGAGCCCTGGAGCTTGCGCGTCACGTACGGGACGCGCAGCTCCTCGTCCGGGTGGAGCAGGTTGTGCTCCTCGACGGCCACGGCCTCGCGGCGCAGCTCGGTCCAGGAGGTCGCGGACCAGACGTCGGCCCGCACGTTCCACTCCTCGGCGAGGATCCTCTGCGCCTCGATCGCCCACGGCACCGCGACGCCCGAGGCCATGATCTGCGCCGGGACCGCGCCGGCCTCGGCCGGCTTGAAGCGGTGGATGCCCTGGAGGATGCCCTCCACGTCCACGTCCGCGGGCTCGGCCGGGTGCTGGATCGGCTCGTTGTAGACGGTCAGGTAGTAGAAGACGTCCTCGGCGGCGGAGCCGTACATCCGCCGCAGACCGTCCTTGACGATGTGCGCGATCTCGAAACCGAACGCCGGGTCGTACGCGATGCAGGCCGGGTTCGTCGAGGCGATCAGGTGCGAATGGCCGTCCGCGTGCTGGAGGCCCTCGCCCGTCAGCGTGGTCCGGCCGGCGGTGGCACCGAGCACGAAGCCGCGCGCCAGCTGGTCCGCCATCTGCCAGAACTGGTCGCCGGTCCGCTGGAAACCGAACATCGAGTAGAAGACGTACACCGGGATCAGCGGCTCGCCGTGCGTGGCGTACGCCGATCCGGCGGCGATCAGCGAGGCCGTGCAGCCGGCCTCGGAGATGCCGTCGTGCAGCATCTGGCCGGTCGGCGACTCCTTGTAGGCGAGGAGGAGTTCGCGGTCCACCGCCTCGTACTGCTGGCCCAGCGGGTTGTAGATCTTGGCGCTCGGGAAGAACGCGTCCATGCCGAAGGTGCGGTACTCGTCGGGGGCGATCAGCACGAACCGCTTGCCGATCTCCTTGTCCCGCATGAGGTCCTTCAGGATGCGGACGAACGCCATCGTGGTGGCGATCGACTGCTGGCCGGAACCCTTCCTCGCCGCCGCGTAGGTCGCGTCGTCGGGGAGGGCCAGCGGCTTCGCCCGCACGACACGGGTCGGCACGTACCCGCCGAGCGCCTTGCGGCGGTCGTGCATGTACTGGATCTCCTCGGAGTTCGGGCCCGGGTGGTAGTACGGCGGCAGGCCGTCCTCCAACTGCCGGTCCGTCACCGGGATGTGCAGCCGGTCGCGGAAGCGCTTGAGGTCGTCGACCGTCAGCTTCTTCATCTGGTGGGTCGCGTTGCGGCCCTCGAAGTTCGGGCCCAGCGTCCAGCCCTTGACGGTCTGGGCGAGGATCACGGTCGGCTGGCCCGCGTGGGCCTTCGCCGCCGCGTACGCCGCGTAGATCTTCTTGTGGTCGTGGCCGCCGCGGCCCAGGTGCAGGACCTGCTGGTCCGACATGCCCTCGACCATCGCCCGGAGCCGGTGGTCGTCGCCGAAGAAGTGCTCCCGGATGTAGCCGCCGGTCTCCGTCGCGTACGTCTGGAACTGGCCGTCCGGGGTGGTGTTCAGCTTGTTGACCAGGATGCCGTCGCGGTCCTGCGCGAGCAGCGGGTCCCAGGAGCGGTCCCAGATCAGCTTGATGACGTTCCAGCCGTTGCCCCGGAAGATCGACTCCAGCTCCTGGATGATCTTGCCGTTGCCGCGCACCGGGCCGTCGAGGCGCTGCAGGTTGCAGTTGACGACGAAGGTCAGGTTGTCCAGGCCCTCGCGCGCGGCGATGGAGAGCTGGCCGAGCGACTCGACCTCGTCCATCTCGCCGTCGCCGAGGAACGCCCAGACGTGGGACCGGGAGGTGTCGGCGATGCCGCGCGCCTCCATGTACCGGTTCATCCGGGCCTGGTAGATCGCGCCGAGCGGGCCGAGGCCCATCGACACCGTCGGGAACTCCCAGAAGTCCGGCATCAGCCGCGGGTGGGGGTACGACGAAAGGCCGTTCGGGAACTTCGACTTCTCCTGGCGGAAGCCGTCGAGCTGGGTGTCGTCCAGCCGGTCCAGGAGGTAGGCACGGGCGTAGATGCCCGGGGAGGCGTGGCCCTGGAAGAAGATCTGGTCGCCGCCGTCGCCCTCGTCCTTGCCGCGGAAGAAGTGGTTGAAGCCCACGTCGTAGAGCGAGGCGGAGGAGGCGAAGGTCGCGATGTGACCGCCGACGCCGATGCCCGGGCGCTGGGCGCGCGAGACCATCACGGCCGCGTTCCACCGGGTGGCGTTGAGGACCCTGCGCTCGATCTCCTCGTTGCCGGGGAAGAACGGCTCGTCCTTGGTGGCGATGGTGTTGACGTAGTCCGAGCTGCGCATCTCGGGCACGGCCACGCGCTTCTCACGGGCCCGCTCGATCAGCCGGAGCATGAGGTAGCGGGCCCGCTCACGACCCCGCTCGTCGACTGCCGCGTCGAGGGAGTCGAGCCATTCCTGGGTCTCTTCCGGGTCGAAATCCGGGACCTGGCTGGGAAGGCCGCCAATGATGATCGGGTTGCGATCGGATCCGGGAGCCACGCTCTTCCTTCGCTGTTCGGTGGTGCCCACGAGGCCACGGAGTGGTCGGGATGTCCATCGTGTACCCCGCTGACGCCAGACGTCACACTTACCGGGGGGTAACCCCCAGGGGTGTCCTCCACATCGCCGGGTGCGGTCAAATCGCAACCTTACGCTCAACTCGCGCATGCGTTTCGTCCGGGCGTTCGGCAGACTGAAACGGCAGAAGTCGGTAAACCAGGACGAACCATGTGTGCCTGATCACGAAGGAGGCTCCGAGCGTGCCGAAAGTTGGGGCGAGACGGCCCCAAACGTCACCGTTTCGGCGGTCTCCGCGGCCTGGTACTTGCGCGATCAGCCCCGGCACGTGTGGACTACGGCCAGCGCCACGCGCCTACGCGTGGCCCACAGCATTTTCCGAATGAGCAGGAGGCAAGCCGTGAGCGCGACCGCGGACCACGCGGAGGAGCGGACCAACCCGGCCGGCAGGCTGGGGTTCGAGCCCGGACAGGTGGTCCAGGAGATCGGCTACGACGACGACGTCGACCAGGATCTCCGTGAAGGCATCGAGTCCATCATCGGCCAGGACCTCGTGGACGAGGACTACGACGACGTCGCCGACGCCGTCGTGCTCTGGTTCCGCGACGAGGACGGTGATCTCACCGACGCCCTGGTGGACTCCATCGGTCTTCTGGAGGACGGTGGCACCATCTGGCTGCTGACGCCGAAGACGGGCCGTGACGGCTACATCGAGCCGTCCGACATCAACGATGCCGCGCAGACTGCGGGTCTCTCCCAGACCAAGAGCATCAGCGTCGCCAAGGACTGGACGGGCACCCGCCTGACGGCCCCCAAGCGCTGATCACCACGCTGCGAGTAGCCCCCGCCGGTCCGCCGGCGGGGGCTTTCGTGCACAGGCCGTAGGGTGGGTCTCACCGATTCGGCCCAGAGGTCCGGGTCCGTCGAAGGGATGCGTACGCGATGGCCATCGAGGTCGGCACCAAGGCCCCGGAGTTCGAGCTGAAGGACAACCACGGCCGCACCGTGAGGCTCTCGGACTTCCGCGGCGAGAAGAACGTGGTGCTGCTCTTCTACCCGTTCGCGTTCACCGGCGTCTGCACCGGCGAGCTGCGCGAGCTGCGCGACCACCTGCCGAGCTTCGTCAACGACGACACCCAGCTCCTGGCCGTCTCCAACGACTCGATCCACACCCTGCGCGTCTTCGCCGACCAGGAGGGCCTGGACTTCCCGCTGCTCTCCGACTTCTGGAAGCACGGCGAGGCCTCCCGCGCCTACGGCGTCTTCGACGAGGACAAGGGCTGCGCGGTGCGCGGCACCTTCGTCATCGACCGGGACGGCGTGGTCCGCTGGACCGTCGTCAACGCCCTGTCCGACGCCCGCGACCTCGGCGACTACCTGAAGGCGCTCGACGCCATCTGAGCCGGTCCGGGGCCGACACCCTCGGAATCACCGGTCGAATCGACTGTTTCGACCGGGAACCCGTCACTAGGATCCAGTCGTTGATCCGATGCCAACGCACGACTGGGGCGCTGCCCCTGAAAACGTATGGAGGGACTCGTGGGAGTCAGCCTCAGCAAGGGCGGCAACGTCTCGCTGACCAAGGAGGCCCCTGGCCTCACCGCCGTGACCGTCGGTCTGGGCTGGGACGTCCGCACCACCACCGGTACGGACTTCGACCTCGACGCCAGCGCCATCCTGGTGAGCGAGGAGGGCAAGGTCCGCAACGACCAGGACTTCGTCTTCTTCAACAACCTGAAGAGCGCCGACGGCTCGGTCGAGCACACCGGTGACAACCTCACCGGCGAGGGCGAGGGCGACGACGAGCAGGTCAAGGTCAGCCTGGCCACCGTGCCGGCCGACGTGGCCAAGATCGTCTTCCCGGTGTCGATCTACGACGCCGAGAACCGCCAGCAGTCCTTCGGCCAGGTGCGCAACGCGTTCATCCGCGTCGTGAACCAGGCCGGCGGTGCCGAGATCGCCCGGTACGACCTCTCCGAGGACGCCTCGACCGAGACCGCCATGGTCTTCGGCGAGCTGTACCGCCACGGCGCCGAGTGGAAGTTCCGCGCCGTCGGCCAGGGCTACGCCTCGGGCCTGCGCGGCATCGCGCAGGACTTCGGCGTCAACGTCTGAGCCGAACCGTTCGAAACGTCCGGCGCCGCACCTCCCGTGCGGCGCCGGACGTGCCTCATCACCACCGGGGAGGAACCGCATCATGGGCGTCACGCTCGCCAAGGGAGGCAATGTCTCCCTCTCCAAGGCCGCACCCAACCTCACCAAGGTCCTCGTCGGACTCGGCTGGGACGCGCGCTCCACCACCGGAGCCCCCTTCGACCTCGACGCCAGCGCCCTGCTGTGCCAGGCCGGCCGGGTGCTCGGGGACGAGTACTTCGTCTTCTACAACCAGCTGCGCAGCCCCGAGGGCTCCGTCGAACACACCGGCGACAACCTCACCGGCGAGGGTGACGGTGACGACGAGTCGCTGATCGTGGACCTCGACAAGGTCCCGGCGCACTGCGACAAGATCGTCTTTCCGGTGTCGATCCACGACGCCGACAACCGCGGTCAGAGCTTCGGCCAGGTCAACAACGCTTTCATCCGCGTCGTGAACCAGCTGGACGGTCAGGAACTCGCCCGGTACGACCTCTCCGAGGACGCGTCCACCGAGACCGCGATGATCTTCGGCGAGCTCTACCGCTACAACGGCGAATGGAAGTTCCGGGCGGTGGGTCAGGGGTACGCGTCCGGGCTCCGGGGCATCGCTCTAGACTTCGGGGTCAACGTTTCGTAAAGCCATGAATTCCACGATGGGGTAGACAGTGATTCTGAAAACCTTCGGCTGGTCGTTCGCGATCACTGTGCTCGGCCTGGCGGCCGCGGTGCTCTACGGGGGCTGGGAGGCCTTCGGTATCGTCGCGATCCTCTGCGTCCTCGAGATCTCGCTGTCGTTCGACAACGCGGTGGTCAACGCCGGAATCCTGCAGAAGATGAATGCCTTCTGGCAGAAGATCTTCCTCACGATCGGTGTGCTCATCGCCGTCTTCGGCATGCGGCTCGTCTTCCCCGTCGTGATCGTCGCCATCAGCGCGAAGATCGGCCCCATCGAGGCCGTCGACCTCGCGCTGAACGACGCCGACCGCTACCAGGAACTGGTCACCGACGCGCACCCGTCGATCGCCGCGTTCGGTGGCATGTTCCTGCTGATGATCTTCCTCGACTTCATCTTCGAGGACCGTGACATCCAGTGGCTGCGCTGGATCGAGCGCCCGCTCGCCAAGCTCGGCAAGGTCGACATGCTGTCGGTCTGCATCGCGCTCGTCGTCCTGCTCGTCAGCGCCATGACCTTCGCGACCCACGCCCACCAGCACGGCGGCACGCACGTCGACAAGGCCCAGACGGTCCTGATCTCCGGCATCGCCGGCCTCATCACGTACCTCGTCGTCGGCGGTCTCTCCGGCTACTTCGAGAACAAGCTGGAGGAGGAAGAGGAGCGCGAGCAGGAGGCCGAGGAAGAGGCCAAGCGCACCGGCAAGAAGGTCTCCGCGGTCCAGCTGGCCGGCAAGGCCGCCTTCTTCATGTTCCTCTACCTGGAGGTCCTCGACGCCTCCTTCTCCTTCGACGGCGTCATCGGCGCCTTCGCCATCACCAACGACATCGTCCTGATGGCGCTCGGCCTCGGCGTCGGCGCCATGTACGTCCGTTCGCTCACGGTCTACCTGGTCCGCCAGGGCACCCTCGACGACTACGTCTACCTGGAGCACGGCGCGCACTACGCGATCGGCGCCCTCGCGGTCCTCCTCCTGGTCACCATCCAGTACGAGATCCCCGAGGTCGTCACCGGCGGCCTCGGCGTCGCGCTCATCGGCTGGTCCTTCTGGTCCTCCGTGCGGCGCAACAAGGCGCTCGCGGCGGCCGAGGGCGGGCCCGGCTCCTCGGACGACAAGACCGAGGTGCCGTCCGGGGTGTGACACCCCCGGCAACGAGGAACGCTTCTCTGCGGGGCGGCCGGTGCACCCGGCCGCCCCGCAGGCATGTGCGGGCAGACGAAGAACAGTGGGGGGTGAAGGCGTCATGGCCTTCTGGGACAACCTTTTTCCGGGAAGGACGGCACAGTTCGACTCGGGCAGTGCCGCGTCGAACGCGATCGACCTGACGAAGCGGCGCCCGTCCGTGTCGCTCACCAAGCAGGGCGCCGCCACCGGCAACCTCCGGGTGAACCTCTCGTGGCGGATGCGGACCTCCGACATCGAGGGCCGCTCCCGGCAGAGCGGACGGCTGCTGCGGAACCCGGCGCAGCTTTTCAAGCCCGAGGTCGTCCAGGCCCACACCCAGGGCATGGTCAACGTCGACCTCGACCTGGGCTGCCTCTACGAGCTGACCGACGGCAGCAAGGGAGTGGTCCAGCCGCTCGGCGGCTTCTTCGGGGACCTGAACGCGGCCCCGTACGTGAAGCTGAGCGGGGACGACCGCTTCGGGGGCTCCTCCGGGGAGACGATCTTCGTCAATCTGGACCACCGCGACGAGATCAAGCGGCTGCTGTTCTTCGCGTACATCTACGACCAGACGCCGGCCTTCGACCGCACGCACGCCAAGGTCACGCTCTACCCGAGCAACGGGCCCCGGATCGAGATCGAGCTCGACGAGCGCGCCCCGCAGGCCCGCTCCTGCGCGGTCTTCTCCATGGAGAACGTCAAGGGCGAGCTGACCGTCCGCCGCGAGGTGCGGTTCGTGTACGGCTTCCAGGCCGAGCTGGACCGCCTGTACGGCTGGGGGCTCCAGTGGGGGCGCGGCTACAAGACCAAGGCATAGCCCTTGCCCACGCGGCCGCGCGCGGACGCGCCGGCGACCGCGGGACGGTCGCCGGCGTCCTCAGGACGACCTGACGAACTGCGGGCCCATCGGCGGCATCCGAAAGTCGGGCGCCGGGTGGTGCTCGGCGGCGGCCACGGGCTGCGGATAGCCGTACGCGGGGGCCGGGGCGTGCGCCGGCTGTCCCCCCGGGCCCTGCGGCGGGTAGCCGTAGCCGGGCGCCCGGTCGGGCCGGGGCGGCACCGTCGGCTGTGGCGGCACGGGTGCGGGCGTGTGGACCAGGGTCAGGTCCAGGTCGGGGGAGCCGCCCGGAGAGCCCTCCAGGACGCCGGCGGAGCCGTCCAGGGCCTCCTGGGCGGCCTCCTGCGCGGCGTCCTCGTCCACCGAGATGCCGAAGTCGGTGGCGAGGCCGATCAGGCCCGTCGGGTAGCCCTGTCCCACCGCGCGGAACTTCCAGGCGTCCCCGCGCCGGTACAGCTCACCGCAGATGACCGCCGTCTCCTCGCCGGTCTCGGCCGTCACGTCGAAGAAGGCCAGCGGCTCGCGGTCCGGCCCGGCTGCCGCGTCGTACACCAGGATCCGCAGGTCCGAGACGGAGCGGAAGGTGCCGCCGTCCGAGGAGGCCGCGATCACCACCCGGTCGACCGAACCGTCGAGGCCGGCCAGGTCGGCCTCGACGGTGTCCGTCAGACCCTCGGCGACCCGCTTCTTCGGCAGCCGCCGCACCAGGCCCGAGGGATGGCGCGGCTGGTTGTAGAACACGAAGTCCTCGTCGGACCGCACGCGCCCGGACGGCCCGAGCAGGAGGGCCGAGGCATCCACGTCGGGGACCCCGGGGCCCGGGGTCCAGCGGAGCACGGCCCGTACGGCCGCGGTGTCGAGAGGGACGTTGGAGCCCTTCAGCATCGCGTGCGTCATGACCGCAATCCTGCCCTCCCTGCCGACCCGCGGACAACGCGGGGGCACCACCGATACCGGGCCGAGACGACGGATGCTGACGAGTTACCTGAATTTCATGCACCGAGGGAACTACGGACACCCGCACCTACGTACTATTACCGGCCACCTGTTGTCAGGGCCCAGAGGGGCAGACGGGATACTTACATGCGTCATTTCGGGCACATCCCGTCCGCAACGCGGGCCGGGCTGTTCCACCGCGAGCCGGTCGACTTCACGTCCGACTCACCCGCGCGCACGCTCGCCGTCGCGCTCGGAGCCACGCTCTACAGCCCGGCCACCCGGCCGCGGCTCGCCGACGACGTGCGCAAGCAGGCGGCCCGCGGAGTGGTCTCCATGGTGCTCTGCCTGGAGGACTCCATCGGCGACGCCGAGGTCGAGGCGGGCGAGGACAACCTCGTCCGACAGTTCGCCGACCTCGCCGCGGGCACCGTGACGGACGCCGACACCGCCACGGACGTGCCCCTGCTCTTCATCCGGGTCCGCGAACCGCGGCAGATCACCGACCTCGTCGACCGCCTCGGCGAAACGGTTCGGCTGCTGTCCGGATTCGTACTGCCCAAGTTCACCGCGGACCGTGGCCGCGCCTTCCTCGAAGCGCTCACCCAGGCCGAGCGGACCAGCGGCAGGCGCCTCTTCGCCATGCCCGTCCTCGAGTCCCCCGAGCTCCTCCACCTGGAGACCCGGGCCGAGACCCTCGCCGGGATCGCCTCGATCACCGACAAGTACCGCGACCGCGTCCTCGCCCTGCGCCTCGGCGTCACCGACTTCTGCTCCGCCTACGGGCTCCGCCGCTCGCCCGACATGACCGCGTACGACGTCAAGATCGTCGCCCACGTCATCGCCGACGTCGTCAACGTCCTCGGCCGCTCCGACGGCACCGGCTTCACCGTCACCGGACCCGTCTGGGAGTACTTCCGACCCGGCGAGCGCATGTTCAAGCCACAGCTGCGCCGCAGCCCCTTCCTGGAGGGCCGCGCCGAGGACCTGCGCACCGCGCTCATCGAACACGACCTCGACGGGCTCCTCCGCGAGATCGAGCTCGACCGCGCCAACGGCCTCCTCGGCAAGACCTGCATCCACCCCACCCACGTGGTGCCGGTGCACGCCCTCTCCGTGGTCAGCCACGAGGAGTGGAGCGACGCCCAGGACATCCTGCGGCCCGAACAGGGCGGCGGCGGAGTGCTCCGCTCCTCCTATACGAACAAGATGAACGAAGTGAAGCCGCATCGCGCGTGGGCCGAACGCACCCTCCAGCGCGCCGAGGTCTTCGGCGTCGCCAAGGAAGACGTCGGCTTCGTGGATCTGCTCACCGCCGGACTTGCCGGCTGACGAAGGGACGTCGACGACGTGGTGTGGACCGGAACGTGGGTCGCGGAGCGACTGGGCGTCGAACTGATCGGCGACGAGGAGCTGCCGACCCTGTTGGGGCTCGCACTGCGCCGCAACCCCAAGCGGGCGCATCTGCTGGTCTCCAGCGTGCTCGGCAAGCACGTGCCGCAGCGCCCCTCGGTCGTGTACGGCTCCGGCCTCGACCTCGGCCGGCGCGTCCGGGCACTCCTCGGCGACGAGGAGGCCGCCCGCTCCGTCGTCCTCGGCTACGCGGAGACCGCCACCGCCCTCGGGCACGCCGTCGCCGACGGCCTCGGCCTCGCCCCGTACCTCCACTCCACCCGGCGGCCGGTGGCCGGGGTCGCCCGCGCGGGCGGCTTCGAGGAGTCCCACTCCCACGCCACCTCGCACCTCCTGCTCCCCGAGGACCCCAAGCTCCTCGCCGGCGACGGACCCCTCGTCCTCGTCGACGACGAGTTCTCCACCGGCAACACCGTCCTCAACACCGTCCGCGCCCTCCACGAGCGCTACCCGCGCGAGCGCTACGTCGTCGTCGCCCTCGTCGACATGCGCTCCGCCGCCGACCTCGGCCGCCTCGACGCCTTCGCCGCCGAGATCGGTGCCCGCGTCGACCTCGTCTCCGGCGCCGCCGGCACCGTACGACTCCCCGAAGACGTCCTGGAAAAGGGCCAGGCCCTCGTCGCGGCGCAGGAACGGGCCGCCGGTGGGGCCGAGGCCGGCGCCGATGGCGCACCCGCCGCCGCGCCGTCCCCCCAGGCGCCCGGCGTCGCCGAGGCTCCCGTACGGGTCGGGCTCGACTGGCCCGAAGGGCTCCCCGACGGCGGGCGGCACGGCTTCACCCCCGACCACCGGGCCGGCCTTGAGGCGGCCCTGCCGGCCATGGCGGACAGGATCGCCGAGGCCTTGCGCCGCGACCCGGCGGACGGGATCGCCGACGCCCTGCGCCGCGACCCGGTGGCCGGGCCCCGCGTGCTCGTCCTCGGCTTCGAGGAGCTGATGTACGCGCCGCTGCGGCTCGGCACGGCCCTGGAGGAGGCGGGCCACGATGTCCGCTACTCCACCACGACCCGGTCACCCGTGCTCGCCGTCGACGACCCGGGGTACGCGATCCGCACCCGGCTCGTCTTCCCCGCCCACGACGACCCCGCCGACGGCCCCGGCGAGCGCTACGCGTACAACGTGGCCGGCGCGGGCTTCGACGCCGTCGTCGTGGTCGTCGACTCCACCGCCGACACCCCGGCCCTGCACGCCCCGGACGGCCTGCTCGCCCGGCTCGCCGCGCACATCCCGCGCGTCGTCCTCGCCGTCGTCCCCTCGTACATGCCCACGGTCCCGTCGTACGCGCCCACGGGCGCCCCGTACACGCCCACGGTCTCCGAAGCTCCCGAAAGGAGCTCCATGCTGCCCGAGCCCCTCCGCGGCCCCGCCTTCTCGTCGTACGCACCCGAGGAGGTCGGCTGGCTGCTCCAGGACCTCTCGGACGTCGAGTTGGAGGCGCCCACCGAGGAACGCGAGGAAGCCATCCAGAGCGGCGGCGCGCACTACGCCGAGTCGCTCCCCGTCGAGTACCAGCCCAGCGAGCGCTACCAGGAGCTGTTCCACACCGCCCTGGAGAGCTCCGCCGCCCGCATCGCCCGCGCCGTCGGCACCGTCACCGAGACCGTCCTCGCGGAGCGCCCCGGCCGGACCCCCGTCCTGGTCTCGCTGGCCCGCGCCGGCACCCCCGTCGGCGTCCTCATGCGCCGCTGGGCACTGGCCCGCCACGACCTCGACCTCCCGCACTACGCCGTCTCCATCGTGCGCGGCCGCGGCATCGACGCCAACGCGCTCCGCTGGCTCGCCGCCCACCACGACCCGGCCGACGTCGTGTTCGTCGACGGCTGGACCGGCAAGGGCGCGATCACCCGCGAACTCGCCGACGCGCTCAAGGAGTTCGAGGCGAGCGACGGGATCACGGGCTTCGACCCGGAGATCGCCGTCCTCGCCGACCCCGGCTCCTGCGTCCGCGTCCACGGCACCCGCGAGGACTTCCTCATCCCCTCCGCCTGCCTCAACTCCACGGTCTCCGGCCTGATATCGCGGACCGTGCTCCGCTCCGACCTCGTCGGACCGCACGACTTCCACGGCGCCAAGTACTACCGCGAACTGGCCGGCGCCGACGTCTCCGAGGACTTCCTCGACGCCGTCGCCGCCCGCTTCGACGAGGTCGCCGAGACCGTCGACACCGACGTCAAGGAGCTCCTCGCCACCGACCGCACCCCCACCTGGGAGGGCTGGGCGGCCGTCGAGCGGATCAGCGAGGAGTACGGCATCCACGACGTCAACCTCGTCAAGCCGGGCGTCGGCGAGACCACCCGGGTCCTGCTCCGCCGCGTCCCCTGGAAGATCCTCGCCAAGCGCGGCGCCGACGCCGACCTCGCCCACGTCCGCCTGCTCGCCGAGCAGCGCGGCGTACCGGTCGAGGAGGTCGACGAACTCCCGTACAGCTGCGTCGGACTGATCCACCCTCAGTACACCCGCGGCGCGACAGGCGCCGACGGCAAGGCGGTGGTATCCCAGTGAGCACCCCTGCGACGACGAACGGGCGGACGACGCTGGTCGCGAGCGACCTCGACCGCACCCTGATCTACTCGTCCGCGGCCCTCTCCCTCGGCATGCCCGACGCCCAGGCACCCCGCCTCCTCTGCGTCGAGGTCCACGAGTCCAAGCCGCTGTCCTACATGACCGAGGACGCGGCCGACCTCCTCGCCCGCCTGGCCGCCGAAACCGTCTTCGTCCCCACCACCACCCGGACGCGCAAGCAGTACCAGCGCATCCAACTCCCGGGCGCCACACCCCGGTACGCGATCTGCGCCAACGGCGGGCACATCCTCGTCGACGGCGTCTCCGACCGCGACTGGCACGAATCCGTACTCCACCGCCTCGCCGACGAGTGCGCGCCGCTCTCCGAGATCCGCGCCTACCTCACCGCCACCACGGACCTGTCCTGGGTGCGCAAGCACCGGGTGGCCGAGGACCTGTTCGCCTACCTCGTCGTCGAGCGGGAACGACTCCCCGAGGACTGGCTGGCGCGCTTCGGCGCCTGGGCGGGGGAGCGCGGCTGGACCGTCTCCCTCCAGGGCCGCAAGGTGTACGCCGTACCCAAGCCGCTCACCAAGAGCGCCGCCGTCCGCGAGGTCGCCCGCCGCATCGGCGCCACCCTCACCCTCGCCGCCGGCGACTCCCTCCTCGACGCCGACCTGCTGCTCGCCGCGGACCGGGCCTGGCGCCCCGGCCACGGCGAACTCGCCGACAACGACTGGACCGCCCCCCACCTCGACGTCCTCGCGGAACGCGGCGTCGCCGCCGGCGAGGAGATCCTCCGCCGCTTCCGCGCCGCGGTCACCGCCTGACCCGGGAGGGAAACGGCGTCACCGAGTAAGGGGGGGCGTCGGGCCGGCTGGGGCCCTGGGTCGGCGGGGTCGGCCGGGGTCGGCCGGGCAGCCGGTCGGCGGGGCCAGCCGGGCCCCTGGGCCAGCCGGGTCGGCCGGGCCAGCCGGGCCCCTGGGCCAGCCAGGTCGGCCGGGCCCGTCGGGCCAACCGGGCCCGCCGGTTCGGTCACGAGCGCCGCGCGGATCAGCTCGGACACGAGCCCGCGCGGATCAGCTCGGTCACGAATCCCGCGCGGATCAGCGGGTGAGAACCAGGACTCGGCCGGCTGTCCCCCCGGGGGATCAGCCGGCCCTGCCGACCTGGGGCGCGAGCCCCTGACCTGGGGGGTCAGCCGCAGCAGCCCCCGCCGCAGCAGCCGCCACCGCCGCCGCCCGCACTCGGTGCGGGCGTGGCGGTGCCGCCGCTGATGCCGCCGACGGCCACGGCCGAGAGCAGCTTCACGGTGTCGTCGTGCCCGGCGGGGCAGGCGGCGGGAGCGGAGGACTCGGCCATCGGACGGCTGAGCTCGAAGGTGTCGCCACACGTGCGGCAGCGGTATTCGTAACGAGGCATGGGGACAGGCTAGCGGCGGGACGCGCCCGGCATCAGTGACCGGCCCCGCGCTCCTCCCGGATCAGACCCACGACGTGCGCGGCCGACGCGCGGACGGCCTCGAGCTCGGTGAGGAAGTGCCAGTAGTCCGGGTGGCGGCCCTCCAGGGAGCCGACGGCCCGGTCGAGCCGGGCGACGGCCTCGTCGAGAGGCCGGGCATGGCGCGGGTCGGGGGTGTTCCGGCCCGCCATCGCCAGCCGCTGGGCGTCCCGCACCGCGAACCGGGTGCGGTCGACCTCCGCCGTCGGGTCCTTCGCGACGGCGTCCAGACGACGCAGCCGCTCCCCGGCGGCCGAGACGGCCTCGTCGGTCGAGTCGAGCAGCGCGCGGACCGTGGACAGCAGCGAGGTCGCGTCCGGCCAGCGCTGCTCGGCCCGCGCCCTCCCGGCCTCCGCGAGCCGCTCTCCGGCCTGCTTGAGGCTCTCCGCTCCCTGCTCAGGGAGGTGCTGGAGGTCCTGCCAGCAGGCCGCGGAGAACCGCCGCCGCAGCTCGGAGAGGACCGGTTCGACACCGCCGGCACGGGTGGTGAGCGCTTCGGTGCGGGTACGGAGGGACACCAGGCGCCGGTCGATCTCGGCGGCCCGCTCCGGCAGCCGCTCGGCCTCCGCCCGTACCGCCTCGGCGTCCCGCAACACCCGGTCGGCGCGCTGGAGGGTCTCGGGGACGCCGTGGCGCCCCGCGCCCTCGTTGAGCCGCGTCAGCTCCGGCCCCAGCTGGGCGAGCCGGAGCGCGAGGTCGTCGGCGCGCAGCCCGCTCTCCCGTACCGCGTCGAGGGCGCCGCTCGCACCCCGCAAGGCCTGCCGGGCCCGCTCGACCGCCGGCGCGAGCCGCGCGAGCTGCGTCTCGGCCCGTACGAGGAGCGGAGCGAGCCCCTCCTCGAACCGGTCCAACTCGCCCTTGACCCGGTCCAGCTCCTCCTTGGCGTGGTGCAGCTCGCCGCGGGCCCGGTTCGCGGTCGCCGCGTCCAGCTCGTCACGGTCGAGATCGTGGGCGTCGACGGCACTGATGTACGCGTGACTGACCTCGTCGATACGGCGCCCCAGCGCCTCGAACCCCTCGACGGCCCGGCGCGCCTCCGGGGAGCTGTCCACCGCCGTGATCGTCTCGATGGAGATCCGCAACCCGCGCTGGGCGGTGTCGAGCTCGTAGAACGCCGCCGCGGCCGCGTCCTTCGCGGCCTGCGCCTCGGCTCGCTGACTCTCCCCGCGCCCGCCGAACCAGCGCCGCGTCCCCCCGCCGGCGAAGGCCTGCGGCAGCAGCGCCCCCGCCAGCAGCGGCAACGCGAGAGCCAGCCGGAACGTGGACGTCATCCTGGGCGTCGCGCTGTCCCTCGTATCGCTCGCCGCCACGTACCTCTCCCGTGCTGTGTCCGCCGTGCCCGGTCCGGGTTCATTCTCCCACCCGGTAAGGACGAACACACGGGCCGATCAGTTCACCGTCCGCACCACGACATCGCCGTTGTCCGTGCGCACGCTCACGACATGCCCGCTTCCGTCCCGCCGCGGCACGTCGAACCGGACGTCCCCGCTGTCACTGCCGTCCGCGACCTCGTACTCGCCCCTCGGCACCGACACGCTCACATCACCGTTGTCCGTGACGACGTCGACCCTGCGCGGTACGGCCCCGAGGGTGATCCTCACGTCCCCGCTGTCGGACCGGGCGACCAGCTCGGGCGCGGTGACCCCTTCCTCGACCACCACATCCCCGTTCCCGCTCCCCAGGTCCAGCGCCCCGCCACCCCTCCGCACCCGCACGTCCCCGTTGTCCGACCGCACCTTCAACGGCGTCTCGAACCCCTCCGCCGTCACATCCCCGTTGTCGTCCTCCACCGTCACCGCGACCCCCCGCGGCACCTGGATCCGATGCACCGCCCCACAGCTCGACGCCACCCCGCCACACTCCACCCGCAACGTCAGCCGCCCGTCCACCAACTTCCAGCTCGCCTCCGGCCCCGACCCCATGAACACCCACCCGTCCACCTGCCTCTCCACCCTCACCCCCGTCACATCCGCCGCCGTGATCACCAACTCCGAATCATCCGCATCCACCGTCAACACCTCCCCCACAAACCCGAACACCCTCCCCTCCACCGGCGCCCCTCCACATCCCCGGCCCCACACCCCCAACCGCCCCCACCGCCCCCAAACCCGCCCCCCACACCCGCACCCCAAACCCCACAACCCCCACCCCTCCCACCCACCCGACCAACCCCTCCCCCGACCGTACGAGCCCCCACCCCCCACCCCATCCAGCCACCCCCACCCCCAACCGGTTTGCCCCACCCACCCCCGCCCCATGTACCCTGTGACTTCCTCACCCGGGTGCGTAGCTCAGGGGTAGAGCGCTGCTCTTACAAAGCAGATGTCGGCGGTTCGAAACCGTCCGCGCCCACCAGTAGGTAGCACGACAAAGGCCCAGGTCACCGGTACTGAACCGGGAGCCTGGGCCTTTGTCGTTCCCCAGCCGGGAGGGCGGGGGAGGGGCGCCCTGCCGGGGATTCTGATCAACCGGTAGCGGAGTTGGCGCATCAGTCCCGCCCTTAACAGCCCATCATGCTGGGTTGGCCAGGTCAGGGCCCGGACCAGGCCGCTGGCAACGACCCAGTACCTCGGGTGCACCTAACCTTCCTCCTTCGGCAGGAGCCCGGGACCCTCGTTGCGGTGCAGGCGCCGTATGAGGCGCTCGTACCGCAGAGACGCTGCCCTGAGGCTGGCCAACGGGCTGTAGCTACCTTGCGATGGTCGGTAACGGCATCGGCATGGGCATGATTGCGGCCCTGTGGCGCGCTTCAAGGGACCGGAACTCCCTCAGCCGCAGGAGGGGTGCCTCCAGACACGGGTATAGCTGAGGCATTCACCACCTCGCCGGTGGTGGCGTCCACGGTGGCTGACAGCAAGGTCTCTGCTTGGCGTGCGGCCAGACGCCAGTGGATGCGCCATTCGCCGTCCTGGCGCTCGACCAGATAGACAGGCACCTCGCGCTGGGCCTCATCCGGCTTGAGCTTGTGGCGGGACTCGAAGCTCTTCCACGCCATGTCCTTTGTGACGACGCCGCGCGGCACCTTGGGATCGTCGACATGTCGGGCGATGAGGTCGGTCATACGGCCGGAGGGCTCAATCAGGATGCTCAAGCGCATGGGCATGAGGAGATCGCCGTGCCAGCGGCGCCATTCGACGAGCCAGCCGAGGTTCTTCACGCTCGCGTCCACTGGTGAGGCCGTGACTTTGGAATCCCGCAAGGCCCAGGGCGCATATTTCTGTGCGAAGAGCGTGGCGACTTGCTGGGCTTCTGCGGGTGTATCGAGGGGACGGCTAGCACCGGGAATCCAGTAGGCGTGGGTTCCCTCGCCTTGGCTCGTGGGAGTGAAGTGAACCGTGATCTTCTCGCGGTCCGGCCAGGTCAGTTCAGCGAAGCCGCCTGGTAGGGGGGCGCTGACAGTCTTGGGGCCGTCAATGTTGTTGATGAAGTCCGCCTTGTCGACGGTGTACGCGCCCCCAAGAACTTTCTTGAGCTCCGTGTTGAGTGCCTGGACCTGCTCGGGAGCTGCGGTAGGACTCGCCGTCGGCAAGACGGCGCGCACGGGTTCAATCGTCGTGGCCCAGGTTGGGCAACGAGCAACGAGATGGCAGTACCGGCGATAGCTGAACGTCGGACCACGACCCGAGCAAGGGGCGTGCCGCACTCGGCTCTGCGGCAGATGACAGCCCCGACGGCGGCGCCTGCGAGTACGCCGACGGTGTTCGTTACGAGGTCGTCGGTGTCGCAAAGGCGAGTGATGAAGGGCATGGTCGCTTGGCCGGTCTCCACCACGGCGGTGAACAAAATGCCGACTGCGGCGCTGAAGAAGGGGCGCCTCGTGGCAAGGACAGCGAACAGGCCGAATGGAGCAAACAGGACAATGTTGAGTTGGCCCTGTGTGGTGCTGAACGCCTCGATCACGGCGGGGTTGACTGTGCAGCGATGAGTGAGGGGCCCGCTGCCGTTCCACGTAGTGAGGAAGATGGGACCGAGGGTCGAGGAGGCCCACAGTCCGTAGAACACGGCCCGTGCACGATCGATGCGGCGTACGGACACCGCGTAGGTGGCGGCGCCGAAAGCGAGGGTCACGGTGATGGCGAGCGCAAGGAAGGCGAAATGGTCCTGAAAGACGGCTTTGATCATGAAGTGCCTGTTCGTGGAGAAGGCCCGCATCCTCTTCTGTCGAGCTAGGAGGATGCGGGCCTCACAGCGTGGCGCGTGGGGTCTAGCAAGGGGCAATCGGAGGCGTTGAGCAGCTGGAGCTGGAGCTGGAGCTGGAGCTGGAGCTGGAGCTGGAGCCGGCGCCGGTGCTGGAGTGGAGCTTGCCGATGAGGCAGTGCAACTCGCGGATGCGTTTGCCGAAAGAGCGCCTGAGCCAAACATTGCTGCCGCGGTTACACCGGCGGCGGTCGCACGTATGCCAGATCCCGCGAATTCCCTCTTCATTCCTGATCAGTAAGCGAACGGCTGATCATAGGGAGGACAGGCAACCTAGCCGGTCGGACCCGCTTCGTCCTTCCTGAGGGTGGGCTCATATTGCGGCAGCGTCGTGCACGGCGTGACCGAGGCCGGCTTCAGGGTCGGCCACGCAGTCGCGTGGCCGAGCGGCCAGCTGGGCAAGTGCCGTGCCGGGAGCCGGCTGTGTGCTCCATGGGTTTGCCGAGTCCAACCCTGCCCCCGCCCGCCCGACGTACCGATCTTCGTGAGGCGGCAGTGAAGTCCCGGACTGGGTCCGGGGCTTCACTGGTGGGGGGGTGGGTGGGGTCAGGTGGGGAGTTCGGAGAGGAGGCGGTGGTCGCGGGGGGAGTGGGTGCGTTGGAGGCGGGTGTCGAGGAGGCGGCGGGCGGCGTCGGAGCGGCCGTCGGCGGTGAGGGCGTAGAGGAGGGTTTCTTCGACGACTTCGCGTTGGGCGGCGCTGCCGCCGACGCGGCGGAGGGTGGGGAGGAGGGAGTCGAGGCCGAGGGCGGCGTCGTGGAAGCGTTCTTCGACGAGGGCGGTGAAGGCGTCGCAGAGGGGGGCGATGATGTCGCGTTGGACTTCGTCGGCGCCGGCGGCGTGGTCGCGGAGGCGGCGGAGGGCCGGGAGGTCGCCGGCGGCGGTGAGGGTGACGGCGGAGTGGAGGGCGGTGAAGGCGGTGGCGGGGCGTTCGAGGACGTCGGCTTCGACGGAGTGCAGGACGTCGGCGGTGGGGAGTTCGCCGCGCCAGCTGTCGCTGAGGCGGGCGCGCCAGAGGAGGGAGCCCGAGTCGACGAGGGCACGGACGCCGGTGACGCGTCCGGGGGCGAGTTGGGTGAACCAGCGGCGGCGGACGGCGGCGGGGTCGTCGAGGGCCAGTTCGTGGAGGGCGATGTGCCAGGAGAAGTGGGCGCGGTGGACGGCGCCGCGGCCCCTGCCGGCGACCCAGCGTTCGAGCCAGTCGCGGCCCGCTTGGTGGGTGCCGGTCTCGTAGTGGACGTGGGTGAGGGCGTGGACGGCGTGGCCGGAGGCGGGTTCGGCGGCGAGGGCGCGGTGCGCGAGCTCGCCGGCCTCGTGGAGGCGGCCCTGCTCCTGGCGGAGGAAGGCGAGCAGGGACGTGTGGAACCAGTGGCCGTCGTACGCCGGTGAGGTGCGTTCGACGAGCCGCAGTGCGTAGTCGTCGTCGAGGTCGTCGACCCCGGAGAAGGCGATGGTCGGTACGGCCGCGGCGAGCGCGAGCGCGTCGGCCGGATGCGCTTCGAGGTGCCGTACGAGCGCGGTGTCGCCGTTCTCGCCGTGGACGCGGCGGGTGACGACCTCGACGAAGGAGCGTTCTCGTTCGTCGGCGCGCTCGCGGGCACACCGTTGGGCCTCCGCCAGCGCCCGCGGTACGTCGACGGCCGCACCACACTCGTGGCCGAGGAGGGCGAGGGCCGCGTGCCCGAGGGCGAAGCCGGGGTCGAGGGCCACGGCCCGCCGGAGCGCGTCCTCCGCGCCCGCCCGGACCTTCAGGATGCGGTCGAGACCGGTGCGGTACGCGGCCGCCGCCTCCGCGTGGGTGGACAGGGCGAGTCCGTGGCCGTCGAGCGGGCGGCGCGTCGAGCGGCGCCTCGGGGAGAGCGGGGCGAGGAGCGTGTGGGCGAGGGTCGCCGCCTGGACGCGGATCTCGGGGACGGCGGTGGTCTCGAACAGTTCGCCGCGACGGGGCGCGCCCAGCGTGTACACCGGCAGGCCGGTGCGTCCCTCCGCGGCGAGGAGCCGCCCGTCGAGGGTGGCCACGCCCATGCCGAGCGGCCCCGGGACCGCCGCGCCGGACGCGAGGAGGGACGTCCACAGGGGTCCGTCGGGACGCCGTCCCGGACCCGTGCAGTCGATCACCCAGCCCACGTGCAGCTCCCGGTCGCCGGAGAGCCCCACGACCAACGAGCCGTCGGCGCGGCCGGCGGCCCGGGTCACGCTGCCCGCGTGCAGGACCAGCCGTTTCGCGTTACGGGCGCGGGCCACCGACTCGGCGGTCGCGGGCGCCATCCGGTGGCGGTGCGTGTTCCACAACGCCCCGTCCGAGTCCAGGAGTTCGGTGCGCTCCTCGGGCGTGAGGCCCTGCCACAGGCGTGCGGTGTGCGGCCGCAGGCTGTCCAGCGCGGGCCGCCAGTCGCCGTGGAGGCGTACCGACCGGGCGACGTGGTGGCGGACCGTCCGGCGCAGCTGGTCGAGGGAGGCCCCGTACAGCCCCTCCGGCGCGGGCATCGGCCCGGCCGGGGTCAGCGCGTGCGACTGCGGCAGCAGTCCGTTGCGGGACAGCGCGTGCACCGTGCGCCCGGGCCGGTCGAGCGTGAGGGCCAGGTCGACGGCGGTCAGCCCCGTACCGACCAGCAGGACGTCGGCGTCGTCGGCCAGCGGCCCGTCCAGCGCACCGCTCGTCCACGGCGAGGCGATGAAGCGGGACGCCGCACGCAGCTCCCCGGGAGCCCAGCCCCCTGTCGGCCCGGCGGGACCGGTGGCCAGGACCGCCGCGTCGGCGGCGAGCCCCGTGCCGTCGGCCAACCGGAGCGCCACCCGGCCGTCCGGGGCGCCTTCGCACTCCTCGGCGCGGGTGCGGAGGCGGCGTACGGTCACCACCCCGTGGGCCCGCACGATCGCCTGCGCGAGCGTGTCGGCGAGGTAGGCGCCGTAGCGGTACCGGGTCGCGAAGTCGGCCGCGGTGACGGTCGGTTCGCCGTGCCGGCACAGCCAGCGTGTGAAGTGGCCTGGGTCGTCGGTATAGCAACTCATGCCGCCGGTAGGGACGTTGAGGCGGTGGCCGGGGTCCTGGGTGGCGTACGCGACGCCTCGGCCGGCCTCCGGGGCCGGGTCGATCAGGACGAGGTCGAGGGGCGTGCGGCGGCGCGCGGCGGTCTCGCAGAGGTGGACGGCGGTCAGCGTGCCGGCCGCCCCCACTCCGACGACGGCCACGGTGTACGGGGCGGACGGGTTGTCCGGTGTGTTCGGTGTGTTCGGTGTGTTCGGTGTGCTCAGCGTGTTCGGCTCGCGGTCTGGGCTCACGTAATCCTCCGGCATAGGTCGGCGGCGGGGCCGATGGAGCAGGGCTCCGCCTTCGGGTCCTTCCGCACTTTCCGACGGGATCAGTGGGGAAGTCATGCCGGGACAGGGATCTCATCGCGCGGTCGAGGAACGCTGGGGGATCGGTCGCGAAGGGTGGTTATGTGGTGACCGTACGAGGTCGGGCGGGGGTGTGGGGAAGGGCGCGGAGGGGGCCCGTCCGGGAGGGGCTACGCGGGGACGGGGCCCTACAGGAGGGGGACGTACGGGAGGGAGGCGGACGGGAGGGGGCCATGCGGGAGGCGGCGAGTTGACGGAAGTTCGGCGGGGCGGGTCTACTCCGGGGCATGGTCGAGGTGGGGGACGTGCCCGAAACGGGCGTGCAGGGCGGCGAGATGACGCCGCAGGGGTACATCGAGAGCCGGCTGTCGCAGTACCAGGAGTGGTACGACGCCAAGGCGACCCGGATGAAGGCGATGCATCTGCGGATGCGGACCGTCTCCGTGGTCGGCGCGGCGCTCGTGCCGGTGTTCGTGAACCTGGACTTGGCGTTCGCGCGGGTCACGGCGACGGTACTGAGCGTGGTGGTCGTCGCCGCGGTGTCGCTGGAGAGCGTCTACCGGTACCGGGAGCAGTGGAAGAACTACCGCTCGACCGAGCAACTCCTCGGCCACGAGCGGGTGTACTTCGAGACCAAGGTGGGTCCCTACCACAACCTGCCGAAGCGGGAGGCGTTCTCCGTCCTGGTCGCCCGGGTCGAGAAGGCCATCGCCAACGAGAACTCGGCGACGCTGAACGTGATGACGCTCGGCGGGCAGGTCGGCGCGGACGTGCAGCAGCACGGGGTTCCCGCCGCCCGTCAGGAGGCGGAGAGTTCCTGACGCGGGCCCTGTTCCGAAGGGGATGCCGGGCTGGGTCGAGGCGGGTCGACGTCGGTCGAGTGGCCGCCCGATGTGATGCCTGGTGCGCCACGAGCCCCCGGGGTCGGCGCGTCCCGGGGGTGTGGTGTGTCACGGGGTGGGCGGGGTCAGCACCACTTGTAGTCGTAGCGCGTCGAGTTGTACGAGCAGGCGCCGACGCGGGTGCCGTTCGACTTGCGGAGGGTCGCCGTGTCGCGGTCGTTGTTCCAGACGTAGGCGGCGCGGTTCTGGTAGACGTGCGCGGCGCTGTTGGTGCCGCGGCCGGTGTGGACCGTGACGATCTTGCCCTTGCCGAGGACGAAGTTCCCGAAGGTGTACTTGTGGTTGGACGCGTCCGTGACGGTCCAGCCCCGGAGGTTGACCCCGGCGCCGGTGGTGTTGCGTATCTGCACGTACTCGGCGTTGAGGCTGGTGTTGGAGCGGTTGTCCGCGCCCGGGCTGTCGTAGTAGATCTTGTACAGGTGGACCGAACCGGCGGCCTGCGCCTGCGAGGGCAGCAGCAGGATGCCGGCTGCGGCGGCCGCGGTCACGGCGGCGTACGTACGGGTGCGACGAAGCATGAAAGTCCCTCAGTTCCTTCCGGGCGCCCGCCGATGGGGCCCGGAGGACACACACCATACGCACGTTCTTCACTCCGTCCCCACAAGTCTCAGTAGACTCGTCGCATGGCCAGTGACGCGCTGCGGATCACCGTCCTCGGGTCCGCCACCCCCTTCCCCCGGCCGGGCAACGCCTGCTCCGGGTATCTCGTCGAGGGCGGGGGCGTCCGGGTGTGGGTGGACGCGGGGAGCGGCACGCTCGGGGAGCTCCAGCGGTACGTCGGGCTCGGTGACGTCGACGCCGTGTGGATCTCCCATCTGCACGCCGACCACAGTGCCGATCTCCTGACCGCCTTCTACGGTCTCGTGTACGCGGGACTCGACGTCGAGTTGCCCGTCCCCCTCCTCGGACCGGCTGGCATCGCCGACCGGCTCGCCGGCTTCCTCACCAACGGCGCCGAGCGCAGTCCGGTCGAAAAGGCCTTCGCCGTAGGCGAGTTGTACGACGGGCATGTCGTCCGGATCGGCGGCCTCACCCTCCGGTCCAGAGCGGTCGACCACGGTGGTCCCGCCGCCTTCGCGCTGCGCGTGGAGGACGCGGAGGGGCGCTCGCTCGTCTACTCGGGGGACTGCGAGCCGTGCCCGTCCCTCGTCGAACTCGCCCTGGATTGCGCCCTGTTCGTATGCGAGGCCGACGGGGAGGTGCCGGGGCATCATTCCGCCGCGCAGGCGGGCAGGAGTGCGGCGGAGGCCCGTGCCGGGCGGCTCGTCGTGACCCACGTGGGGCCGGGGACGGAGCCGGCCGAGGCGGTCGCGCTCGCCGCCGCCGAGTTCTCCGGGGAGGTGCTTCACGCCGACCCGGGGGCGCGGTTCGAGGTCTTCCGCGCGCGGTAGGCCGGCTGTGCGTGGTGGGCCGTTCGGCCCGAGAGACGGTGAGGGCAGCCGGTGGGTCGGTCGGCCTGGCTGGCCGTTCCGCCCGGCTGGCGGTCCGGTCAGTCGGTCCGGTCAGTCGGTCCTGTCGTTCCGCCCGGCTGGTCGGTTCCGGCCGGTCGTTCGGTCCGGCCGGTCGTTCGGCCCGGTAGGCCGTCCGAGCCTGGCGTCGCGGCCTCGGGGTTACGCGTCGAAGTCGTACTCCAGGACGTACGAGGACGAGTCGAGGGTCATCTCGTTGAGCTCCACGGCCACCCCGGGGCCGGTGAAGGCCGTGCGGCCGATCAGGACGACCGGGGTGCCGAAGGCCAGCGCGAGCCGGTCCGACTCGTCCGCCGTCGGCATCCGGCAGCGGATCTCCTCGCGGAAGCGGACGGGGCGGTGGCCGAGCTCGGTCAGCCGGGCGTAGGTGCCGCCGGGGCCGGTGTCCGGCTGGGTGATGGGAGTACCGCGGACCAGTTCGGCGGAGAGGTACGAGACCGAGAGCAGGACCGGCTTCGTGTCGAGGACGAAGCGGCGGCTGCGGACGCACACGGGTGCGCCCGGCACCAGGTTGAGCGCGCCGGCGACCCGGGCGCCGGCCTCCGTCTCGCCCACTTCGATCTGGTCGACGACCAGGTCGCGGTCCTCGACGTCGGCCGACCAGACCGAGCGGCCGTTGCCCCACTGGTCGCCGGAGAGGCGGGGGATGCCCCGGCGGCGCAGCGGGCGGAACACGCGGACGAAGACGCCGGAGCCCTTGCGGGCCTCGGCCAGTCCCTCGTTGCGCAGGACGGAGAGGGCCTGCCGGGCCGTCATCCGGGCCACCTCGTACGTGGTCATGAGGTCGTTCTCGCCGGGGAGCCGGTCGCCCGGCGCGAAGGCGCCTGACTGGATCGCGGTTCTCAACTCGTCGGCGATGCGCTGGTACTTGGGCCGGCGAACGCTGTCCTGGTCAGTCACGGGTGGACCACTCCCTTCATCTGCGGGACACCCTACGGCGCACCCCCCGGCCAGGGTGCACACGCGTACGCCGTCCCGCCGGTCGATCCATCCATCGGAGGACATCTCTAGAGATACGTTGACAGGGCGGGGCCGCCGGGCTTCTCTGGTTCTCCCCAGAATTCGGGATTCGGGACGGAGGGGATGCGTGCAGCCACTGCCCGAGGTCGGTGACCTCGTCCGCGACACCGCCACGGGGCGGGTCGGTTTCTACGTGGAGAGCGTCTCCGGGCGCTTTCTGATCCGGGCCGTCCACGGCGACGCCGAGTGGGAGGCCGAGCCCCTCGACGTACAGCCCGCCACACCCCTGCGTGAGCTGAGAGCCCGCGCCGCCGAGATCAACGCACGGAGTCGGCGCGGCTTCGGGGGGTGACCGGGGCGGGGGCGGCCTGAGGCTCGCCGGTTGCGGCTCGCCGGTTGTCAGTGGTGCGCGCCACACTGGAGGCATGTGCCGAAGCATCAAGACGCTCCGCCCGCCCGCGCTCCCCGAGGAGGCGACCGAGGACGACATCCGGGCCGCCGCGCTGCAGTTCGTCCGCAAGGTGTCCGGCTTCCGGGCCCCCGCCGCCCACAACCGGGAGGTGTTCGAGCGGGCGGTGGACGAGATCGCGGAGGCCACCGCGAGACTCCTGGACGGCCTGGAGGTGCGCGGGGCGCACCCCGGTGTCAGGCGGCAGGAGCGGGAGCCGCAGCCGGACGCCGTATGACGTACGCGGCGAGGCCGCCCGCGAGGAAGAGCGCGAGGGTCGACACCCCCGCGCTGAACCAGGTCGCGCCCAGCCACTGACCGCCCAGCCACCCGAGCCCCACGCTGTACGACGCCCAGGTCACGCCCGCCAGCGCCGACCACGGCAGGAACTCCTCGACCCGCCGTTTCGCCGCGCCCGCGCCCAGCGAGACCACGGAGCGGCCGGCGGGGGCGAAGCGCGCGAGCACGACGAGCAGGCCGCCGCCCCGGGCCAGCGCCGTGCCGAGACGTTCCTGCGCCAGGCTCAGGCGCCGCGAGCGCGCTATCGCCCGGTGCATCCTCGCGCCGCCGCGCAGGGCCAGGCGGTAGGCGAGGAAGTCGCCGAGCACCGAGGCCGTGGCCGCGCAGAGCAGCAGCGGGAGCAGGGACGGCACGTCCGTGGAGGTCGCGGTGGCCGTGGCCGCCGCCGTGGCGGCGGTGATGACGAGGAAGCCGCTCGGCAGCACGGGCAGGAAGACGTCGAGCAGGATCGACGCCGCCACCACCGGGTAGATCCACGGGCCGGCGGTCAACGACCGCAGCGAGCCGAGGCTGTCGAGCAGATTCACAGGGCAAGAGCCTACGCGGGCCCGCCGACCTGCCCACCGGGTGGGTGCCGCGAGCCGACCGGCACCCGACCCGCGACCGACCGGACCTCGACCGGCGGCGCCGCAGGGGACGGGCGGAGGGTGCGGACGGCCGGTGGGGGGAGCAGTGGGGCGGTGCGCGGAATGCCGGGCGCACGGGGTGAACGGCGGGGTGCGGTGGCGCGGTGAACGCGGGACCGCCGGGTGAGGGAGCGGCAGGGGCAGGCGCGGGAGGGCCGGGCGCTGGAACGGCGGGGCGCGGCGGCTCCGTACGCCGGGCTCGGGAAGGGCGGGGAGCGGCGGCTCCGGAGCGCCGGGCTCGGGAAGGGCGGGGAGCGACGGCTCCGGAGCGCCGGGGTGCGCGGCACGGGAGCGCCGGGCCCGGGAGCGCCGGGGCGGGGCTCCGGAGCGCCAGGTGCGGGAAAGGCCGGAAACCGTGCTGTGGTTTCCGGCCCTTACCACTAGGCGGGCCTCACGCGGGCCGTGCGCGGTGTGCCCGGCGGCTCGGCGAAGGCCATGCCGGGCCGCCCGGTCCTGTCCGGCCGGACAGGACCGGCTGGACCGGACCGGACCGGCTGGACCAGACCGGCTGCACCGGACAGGACCGGCTGGACCGGAAAGGACCGGCCGGACACGTCCGGGGCGTGCGTGCTTGCTCAGGCCGCGACCGGCGTGCCCTGCTGCTCCTGGTCGTCGCGGGTCTTCGTGCTGGTGGAGGTGCGGGCGCCGAAGAGGCGGTCGAGGGCGAGGGCGCCGGGGCCGGTGAAGACGAGGAGGGCGAAGGACCAGCAGAAGAGGGCCGCGGTCTCGCCGCCGTTCTGGAGGGGGAAGAGGGACTCGGGCTGGTGGACCTTGAAGTAGGCGTAGGCCATCGACCCGGAGGCGAGGAAGGCGGCGCTGCGGGTGCCGACACCTGCGAGGACGAGGACGCCGGCGACGAGCTGGATGACGGCCGCGTACCAGCCGGGCCAGGTGCCTGTCGGGACCGTGCCGCCGCCGCCCATGGCGCCGCCGAGGACGCCGAAGAGGGAGGAGGCGCCGTGGCAGGCGAAGAGGAGGCCGACGACGATGCGGAAGAGGCCGAGCGCGTACGGCTGGGCCTGGTTCAGGCGGCCTGCGAGCGGGGCAGGGGTGTTCGCGGGGGACATGGGGGAACTCCTTCGGCCTGACCCCGTTCGTGGGGAACGGGGCGTGGGGGACGGAAACCGATGAGGCCGTAAGGTTAGGCACCCCTCACTAGTGCTTGCAAGTTCAACATTCGGCCACCGGGGAGCGTGTGGTGATCCTCACTCCCCGGCGGCCGTCACCGCGGGTCCGCACCCGGGCGTCGTTGACGCGCATTCAGGGGCGTTCCGGTCAGCAGCCGTTGAGGACGGACTGGAGGGCGCTCTTCTCGGCGGAGTCGATGCTGAGGTTGTAGTAGTACTTCACCTGCACCCAGGCGCGGGTGTACGTGCAGCGGTACGAGGTCACCGAGGGCAGCCACTTCGCCGGGTCGAGGTCGCCCTTGGCCTGGTTGACGTTGTCCGTGACGGCTATGAGCTGCGGCCGGGTCAGGTCGTTCGCGAAGGCCTGGCGCTGGGCGGTCGTCCAGGAGTTGGCGCCCGAGCGCCACGCCTCGGCGAGCGGGACCATGTGGTCGATGTCGACGTCGGAGGCGAGGGTCCAGGTGGCGCCGTCGTACGGCGAGTACCAGCTGCCGCTGGTGGCGGCACAGCTGGAGTCGGTGACGACGTTCACGCCGTCGCGCTTGAGGACGGTCTCGCGGGTGTTGCAGGTGCCGGACTGGGTGATCCAGTGGGGGAAGAGGTCGCGGCTGTAGCCCGAGGTGGAACCTTCCGCCTTCACGGTGAGCGCGGCCAGGTAGGTGCGGGCCGTCGCGGCGCTCACGGGGGTCGGCATGGCGGCCTGGGCGGCCGGGGCGGTGGTGAGCAGGCCGGTGAGGGTGAGGGCCGCGGAGGTGGCGAGGACGGCGATTCGACGCGCGTAGATCTTGCCGACGGGCATGGGAACTCCCTTGAGGTGTGGGGACCTTGGACGTCCGCCGTCCCCGTGGGTTGCCGGGCGGCGGCCCCGGTCATCGTGGCGGCGCGAAGTGTCCGTGCGGGATGCGCCAGGTAACAGAGTGGCGACATGGGCACGTCACATCAAGGGGTGTGGCGCCTCTGATGGAGCGCCAGATTCCGTCCGGCGACCTAGGGTTGACACGTGCTTCTGGACGTGAACGTCACCTTCGGGGCGGTTCTGGCCGTTCTGCTCGCCCTCGCCGCGGCCGTCGTCGCCGTCACCCGCCTCGGTCGGGCGCGGGACACCCTCCTCGCCGGCGGCCGGGCCGCCGTCCAGCTCGTCGCCGTCTCGCTCGTGATCGGGTGGGTCGTGCGCTCCGTACCGCTGCTGCTCTGCTTCCTGCTGCTGATGTACGCCGTGGCGGTACGGACGGCCGGGCGCCGGGTCGTCCCCGCGCCGGGGTCCGGCTGGTGGTGGGCGGGCGTGCCGATCGCCGCCGCCGTGGCGCCCGTCGTCCTCGCGCTCGTCGCCACCGGGCTCGTACCGGTCAAGGGCGTCACGCTCGTCCCCGTGACCGGCATCCTCGTCGGTGGCGCGCTCACCGCCACCGTCCTCGCGGGGCGGCGCGCGCTCGACGAACTGGAGACGCGGCGCGGCGAGGTGGAGGCGGGCCTGGCGATCGGGCTCGTCGAGCGGGAGGCGCGGCTCGAAGTGGCGCGCCCGGCCGCGGCGGACGCCCTGCTGCCCGGCATGGACCAGACCCGCACGGTGGGCCTCGTCACCCTGCCGGGGGCCTTCGTGGGCATGCTGCTCGGCGGCGCGTCACCGCTGCACGCGGGCGCCGTCCAGCTCTTCGTCCTCATCGCCCTGCTCGCCGTGCAGGCGGTGGCCGCCGCGACCGCCCTGGAACTGGTGGCGCGCGGCCGGATGGTCCGGCCGCGCGCGGGGGAGGGGCGGTCGTTCGTCCAGGGGCTTACGGCAGGGTCGTGAGGGTGATCGAGCCGTCGGCCGTGGACTCGACGTGGAGACGGGTGAGGTCGGCTACGTGGAGGTCGGGGGCGAAGGCCGCGGCGCGCGGGCCCACGCCCACGATCCGCATGCCGGCCGCGCGGCCCGCCTGGATGCCGGCTTCGGAGTCCTCGAAGACCACGCAGTCGGCGGGGTCGAAGCCCAGGTCCGCCGCTCCCTTGAGGAAGCCCTCGGGGTCCGGCTTGCTGGCCCCGACGCTCTCGGCGGTGATCCGGGTCGCGGGCATGGGGAGCGCGGCCGCGCCCATCCGCGCCTCGGAGAGGGCCGTGTCGGCCGAGGTCACCAGGGCGTGCGGGAGGTCGGCGATCGCGGCCAGGAAGGCGGGGGCGCCGGGGACGGGGACGACGCCGTCGAGGTCGGCGGTCTCCTCGGCGAGCATGACCCGGTTGTCGGCGTGGTTCTCCGCCATCGGCCGGTCGGGGAGGAGGGCGGCCATCGTCGCGTAGCCCTGGCGGCCGTGGACCACCTTGAGCACCTCGGCCGCGTCGAGACCCTGCCGGTCGGCCCAGCGTCGCCAGCAGCGCTCGACGACGGCGTCCGAGTTGACGAGGGTGCCGTCCATGTCGAGGAGGAGGGCGCGGGCGGTGAGCGTTGCCGGGGTGACGGCGGGCATCGGGTCTCCAGAGGGGGTGGCGCGGAGAACGAAGCGGTCCCGCCCACCGGTCAGGGAGTGCGGGCGGGGCCACTTTGTTCTTTCACGATACAAAACCGGGGGCCGACTTGGCCAACCGGTCCGCCCACCGGGATCGCGCGCGTCTCAGATGTCGGGCGTGGCCGCTTCCAGATGGCTGCGCGTGAAGGCCCCGTACACGCCCTCGGGGTCCGTCTGCGGGTACAGCCAGCGCTGGTACGTGGCCACCGCCTCCTCGACCTCCCTGCCGTACTTGCCGTTGATGCGGCCGCTGTAGATCCACAGCGCCTGCAGCCGCAGCTGGAGCTCGCGCACCTCCGGCCCGCTGGCGCCGAGGCTCAGCGTGACCCCCGCCTCCTCCGTCTCCTGGGGCGGCTGCGCGGACGCGCTGGTCGTCGGCGGCGCGGTCGTGGGGGCGGTCGAAGTGGCCGGCGGCGCGACCGCGCCCGACGTCGACGGGCTGGGGCTCGTGGTCGTGCGGGTCGCGGACGGGCTCGGGGAGGGTGACGCCGACGTCCGGTCCGGGGTGGGAGAGGAGGAGGACGGCTCCGGGCTCGTCGAGGAGGGGGACGGCGCTTCCGACACCGCGACGTTCAGGGACGCGCTCGTCGTCACCTCGGGCACCGCCGCCCGGTCGTCGGTGTCGTCGCCGCCCAGGACGACCGCGGCGAGCGCCGCCGTCCCCGCCACGGCGACGGCCGCCACCGCCGCGACCACCACACCGCGCCGGCGCCCCCGCGGCCGCTCCCCGCCGTGCGCGGGCGACACCTCGCCGACCCCGCGCAGCAGCAGCGGCATCGTCTCGGACGGATCACCCCCCTCGGGGGGCGCCTCCGTGCCCGCGGGACCGCCCCTCCGGATCGCCGCCAGCTGGGCGGTCGGCGGATCGTCCGTCGTGTACGCGGGAAGGTATGCCGTCGCGGCGGCGTCCGGGCTCGCGGGGCCGGCGCCGTACGACGCCTTCGGGTCACCGGCCGCGGGGTCGCCACCGTACGGCGCCGCCGCGGCAGGGCCGGACGGCGGGCGCGGGCCCTCCAGGCCGTCGGGCGCGTCGAGCGTCACGTACGGCCTGATCCGCAGCGGATCGAAGTCCTCGGCCGCCGCTATCTCCGCCTGGACGCAGGCGCAGCCAGGTCTGTGTACACCGCATTCAGGACAGACGTGTCCGGTCATGATGGGTCCCCTCCCCGATACAACTGCGAGCGATTATGCAGCCCGCCCCCTTCCGGTGGGTGAACAGGCGTGCCCATTCACAGGTCATAACCGGACATTCGGGCCGGTGAAGGAAGGGGCGCCCCAAGGGGACGGGGCGGAGGCGGAGGGGGTCCGTTCAGAGGTCCTTGCCGTACCAGATGTCCATGTACGGCCCCGTGCAGTACGCCGGGATCTCCGCGTACCCGTGCCGGGTGTACAGCGCGCGCGCCTCGACCAGGTCGAGGCGCGTGTTGAGGACCATCCGGCGCGCTCCGAGCGCGCGGGCCGCGTCTTCGAGCCCGTCCATCATGATGGCGGCGCCGCCGGTCCCGCGGAACGCGTGGCGCAGGAAGACCCGTGTCAGCTCGGCGCGTTCGTCGTCGAGGAGGAGCACCCCGCCGCATGCGGCCGGCTTTCCCCCGAAGCGTCCGACCAGGAACTGTCCGGTCGGCGGGGTCAGTTGCTCGGCCCCGTCGTCCGTGAGGTACTCGTCGATCTCGGCCTCGGTGGCGGGCCGCTTCCAGTAGCGGCCCGCCACGTCGCCGAGGTAGTCGCGCCGCAGGGCGGTCGCGTCCGGGGTGCCGACGTGCTCGGGGGAGAAAGTCCAGGTCATGCGGGCTATTGTGCAACCCGCACGACCTGCGTCGCCGCTGGGTTTCCCGGGCTTACTTCGGCGACGCCTGCTGGACGACCTCGAACGACCACAGCGTCGACCCGGAAGCCGCCGGCTTCGGGCGCTCGCCGCCCTCGCCGCCACCCTGGTGCGCCGCCTGCATGGAACCGCTCATCCACGCCTGGAAGTCCTCCTCGCTGCGCCACCGGGTGTACACCAGGTACTGGTCCGTCCCCTCCATCGGCCGCAGCAGCTCGAACCACTCGAACCCGTCGGACCCCTCCACGGCCCCGGCCCGAGCGGCGAACCGCTGCTCCAGCACCTCGCGCTGCTCGGTGGGGACGGTCAGGACGTTGATCTTCACGATGCTCATAGGGGGCAGGATATGACGACCCGTGGACCCGCCGACTTCCCGGCACACGCGATTCGGGCACTGGCCGCGCGGTGGATTCCGCGGCTCGGGGACGACGACTTCGTGGTGTCGCCGGTCGGGTTGTGGCTGGCGCTCGGGGCGGTGGCGTCGGGGGCGCGGGGCGGGACGGCGGAGGAGCTGCGGGAGTTGCTGGGGGTCGAGGGGGAGGCGGCCGCCGAGGCGGTGACGGGTGTCGGGCGGCGGCTCGCGGCCGGGGGCGGGGTGGCGGTGGCGACCGGGGTGTGGAGCACGGTGCCGGTGCACGACGGGTTCAGGCGGGGGTTGCCCGGGGTGCGGTTCGGGGTGTTGCCGGGGGCGGTGTGGTTCGCGTTGCCCGAGGGGGTGCTCGGGGCGACGGACGACGTGTCGCCGGGGGAGGTTTCCGACGCCCAGGGGGAGCTGGACGCGTGGGTGCGGGAGGCCACCGGGGGGCGGATCGAGGGGCTGCCGCTCGAACTGGACGGGTCCGAGGACCTGGTGCTGCTCAACGCGCTGGCGCTCAAGGCCTCTTGGGCGACGGCGTTCGAGGGGCGGCTGACCCGCGAGGAGCCGTTCACGGACGGGTACGGCGACACCTGGCGGGTGCCGACCATGCGGAAGCGGATTCCGGCGTCGTGGGTCTGGTCCGTGGGTGGGGTGACGGTGGTGGAGCTGCCCTGTGCGGGGGAGGGGCCCGTCGTGCGGTTCGTGCTGGGGGCGGAGGGTGACGGGCCCGGTGAGGCGCTGCCGGCGGCCTGGGCGGGGCCGGAGGAGCGGCGGGGGCTCGCGGCCGAGTCGGCCGACCTCGCGTTGCCGCGGTTCACGCTGCGGACGAAGACCGATGCCGGGGAGCAGCTGGCGGCGCTCGGCCTCGACCGGGCGATGCGGTCGGGGGCCGACTTCTCGGGGCTGTCGGCGGCGGACGTCTTCATCGACAAGGTGGTGCAGGAGGCGTTGGTGGAGGTCGCCGAGGAGGGGGTCGAGGCGGCGGCCGTCACCCAGGTGACGATGACCCGCAGCGCGGCTCTGCCGCGCCACGGGGTGGTGGAACGGATCGCGTTCGACCGGCCGTTCGGGGTGGTGGTGCTCGACGGCGAGGGTGAGGTGCCGCTGTTCGCCGGGTGGCGGTCCAGTGCTCCCGTGGGGCCGGTGGTCCCCGCCTGACGATGAGGCACGCGCTGCGACGAGTCCGGTGGGGTGAGCCGGCGGGGCGGCCTGTTCTGCGAGACCGCCGCCGCCGACTTCGCCCGGCTCGAAGGGATCACCGCCGACTTCGCCCGGCTCGAAGCGATCACCGCCGACTTCGCCCGGCTCGGAGGGATCGCCGCCCTGTTCGCCTTCGGCACCGAGGGGAGTGGGATGGTGTCGGGCGCGATCTCCGAGTGGAAGCGGTCCCGGCCGGGCGCGGTCCTATGCGGTGACGCGGGCGAGGAGCAGGCCGTCGTAGCCCTTCGTGCCGACCGTCTGGAAGGCGGTGGCGTCCAGGCGGGGTTCGCGGGCGACCAGGTCGAACATGGCGCGGGTGCCGGTGATGGCGGGGTCGTCGGGGTGCTCGGTGGCGACCTTGCCGTCGCGCACCACGTTGTCGACGACGATCACCGTGCCCGGGCGGGAGAGCTTGAGGGCCCAGGCCACGTAGTGCGGGTTGTTGACCTTGTCGGCGTCGATGAAGACGAGGTCGAAGGGGCCCGCGCCCTCCGCCTCCAGTCGCGGCAGCGAGTCGAGGGCCGCGCCCGTGCGAACCTCGACGATCTTGTCGAGGCCGGCGTGGGCGATGTTGGCGCGGGCGACATCGGCGTGGGCGGGGTCGTATTCGAGGGAGATCAGCCGGCCGTCGGCGGGCAGGGCGCGGGCCAGCCAGATGGTGCTGTAGCCGCCGAGGGTGCCGATCTCCAGGATGCTGCGGGCGCCCTGCACCTGGGCCAGCAGGTGGAGGAGCTTGCCCTGGTTGGGGGCGACGGCGATCTCGGGCAGACCGGCGGCGGCGGACGCGGCGAGCGCGGCGGTGAGGGCCTCGTCGTCGGGGGAGATCGTGTCGGCGAAGTAGTGGTCGACTGCGGTCCACTGAGGGTTCGTCATGCGGCCGAACGTACACCGGCGGCGAGTCGCGAGCGGCGCCTTCCCGCCCGTACGGCGAGGAGCGTCGCGAGCGCCGCGACCAGCAGTCCGCCGCCGACGGCGAGCAGCCAGGCGGGGACGTCGTCGCCGACCGTGAGGAGCCGGTCGGTGTAGACGACCTCGCGGTACGGGGTGTCGGCGACGGCCCGCAGGTGGTGGTCGTCGTCGATGCGTTCGGGGTGCGGGAACCTCTGCTCCAGGGCGGTCAGCCGGACGGGGGCGCCGCCGGTGAACAGGGCGAGGGCGTGGCTCTCGTCGCCGGCGATCCGGCCGGCGAAGGTCACTTCGGGGCGGTCGCCGCCGATGGGGGAGCGGGGCTCCATCCGATGCTCGGCGAGGACGTAGAGGCCGAGGGTCTGCGGTGTCGCCGCGAGGCGGGAGAGCCGCATGGGGTAGACGAGTTCGGTGGAGGCGAAGCTGATCTGCAGGGGGGTCAGGTTGCCGTAGAGGGCCGCGCCGCTCTCCTGCGGGGCGAGGCGGACGGCGACGTACTCCCACTTCCGGTCGACGTACGGCTGGAGGGCGCCGGGGAGCCGTTCGGGGAGTTCGAAGCCGTTGGCGTGCAGCCAGTCGCCGAGCGCCTCGGGGTCGGTGGCGGTCAGCCGGGCCACGTCGAAGGGGCCGAGGCGGGCGCGGCCGACGACGCCGACGCCGGGGCCGGGGGCGGCCGGGGCGGCGCCGGCCGCCCCGTCGCTCCACGGGTCGTCGAAGGGCCAGTCGCCCTCGCGGGGCCAGAAGTAGTGCCGGTCGCGTTCCTCGGGCGCGGTGAGGGATGCGAGCGTGTCGAAGAGGGCCGGCTCGCCCAGGGTGACCTCGGCGCGGCTCGGCACCGGCATGATCCAGGCGGCCTTCCTGGCGTTCCCGTGGACGTTGAACCGCATGGCGACGGTCTCGGTGCGGCCGTCCCAGCGGACGGCCGACTCCTCGCGGTCGACGCCGATGCGCTCGGACTTGTCCGGGATCATCGCGCCGCAGCCGCAGGCGTACGCCGGTGCGACGAGCGAGCCGAGCTGGAGCGCGAGCAGCGCGATGAGTGTGGTCAGGATTCTGGTGGCCGGATTGCTTCCGTGTGTCCCCCGCATGTGGGGTCGGACGCGCCCGGTGATGATCCGGTTCCGGGCGGAGGGGCAAAGGGGCGGAGGGACGGAGGGGCGGAGGGGGCGGGGGTTCAGGCGGGGGTCCTGACCCGGAGTTCCTTCACCCCGTTCAGCCAGGCGGCCCGCAGCCGGCGCGGCTCGCCGGCGAGGGTGAGGTCGGGCAGGGCGTCGGCGATGGCGTTGAAGATCAGCTCGATCTCCTTGATCGCGAGGGACTTGCCGAGGCAGAAGTGGGGGCCGCCGCCGCCGAAGCCGAGGTGGGGGTTGGGGTCGCGGGTGATGTCGAAGCGTTCGGGGTCGGTGAAGACCTCGGGGTCGTTGTTGGCGGAGGAGTAGAAGAGTCCGACGCGGTCGCCCTTGGCGATCTTCTGTCCGCCGATCTCGGTGTCCTGGGTCGCGGTCCGCTGGAAGGAGACGACGGGGGTCGCCCAGCGGACGATCTCCTCGGCGGCGGTCGCGGGGCGCTCGCGCTTGAAGAGCTCCCACTGGCCGGGGTGGGTGAGGAAGGCGTGCATGCCGTGGCTGATGGCGTTGCGGGTGGTCTCGTTGCCGGCGACGGCGAGGAGGAGCACGAAGAAGCCGAACTCGTCGGAGGAGAGGTTGCCCTGTCCCTCGGCGGCGACGAGCTGGCTGACGATGTCGGAGGCGGGGCACTCCTTGCGGGCGGCGGCCATGTTCATCGAGTAGCCGATGAGTTCCATGGCGGCCTCGGCGCCGATCTCCTCGGTGATGGCGTATTCGGGGTCGTCGTAGGCGACCATCTTGTTCGACCAGTCGAAGATGCGGGAGCGGTCCTCCTGGGGGACGCCGATGAGTTCGGCGATGGCCTGGAGGGGCAGTTCGACGGCGACGCGGGTGACGAAGTCGAAGGTGCCGTCGGCGTCCGCGCCGCGCTTCGCCTCGGCGACGATGGAGTGGGCGCGGTCGCGCAGCGCGGTCTCCAGGTTCCGTATCGCGCGGGGGGTGAAGCCGCGCTGGACGATCTGGCGGACGCGGGTGTGCTCGGGCGGGTCCATGTTGAGCATGATCAGCTTCTGGACCTCGATCTGGTCCCGGGTGATGTGCTCGTTGAAGCGGATGACCGCCGTGTTCTCGTTCGAGGAGAACAACTCGGGGTGGGTGGAGACGTATTTGACGTCCGCGTGGCGCGTGACGGCCCAGTACCCGCCGTCCTCGAAGCCGGTGACGCCGGCCGGTTGGGGGCACCACCAGACGGGTGCGGTCTGCCGCAGCCGGGTGAACTCGGGGAAGGGGACGCGGTCGCGGAGCAGATCGGGATCGGTGGCGTCGAACCCGTCGGGGAGCCCTTCGGGGAGATGGGGGCAGGGCATCGGCAACACTCTCCATATCTGATGGGCCATCAGAAGTTGCCGGGAAAGTTAGTAACGAGTTCTACAAGTAGCAAGGGGCGGAGCGGGAACTGTTGCGTCCCGGACCCTTGCGTACCGGCGGTAGCAGTCATAAGACTGCACTCAGAACTAGAACGCGTACTAGTTCCCCCGTGACGCCGACCGACCGGGGTGCCGGGACACCCCGTCCGGTCGAGGAGAGGACGAGCTCATGGCCGCGGAACCCGTCATCGTCGAAGCCGTACGCACCCCCATCGGCAAGCGCGGAGGCGCGCTCGCCAACCTGCACCCCGCCTACCTCCTGGGCGAGACCTACCGCGAACTCCTCGGCCGCACCGGCATCCACGCCGACTGCGTCGAACAGATCGTCGGCGGTACGGTCACCCACGCCGGCGAGCAGTCCATGAACCCCGCGCGGACCGCCTGGCTCACCATGGGCCTGCCGTACGAGACGGCCGCCACCACCGTCGACTGCCAGTGCGGCTCCTCGCAGCAGGCCAGTCACATGGTCGCCAACATGGTCGCGGCCGGCGTCATCGACATCGGGATCAGCTGCGGCGTCGAGGCCATGTCCCGCGTCCCGCTCGGATCGGGATCCAAGCACGGCCCCGGCAAGCCGTTCCCCGACGAGTGGAACGTCGACCTGCCCAACCAGTTCGAGGCCGCCGAGCGCATCGCCCGCCGCCGAGGCCTCACCCGCGAACGCGTCGACTCGCTCGGCCTGCTCTCCCAGGAGCGCGCCGCCGTCGCCTGGTCCGAGGAACGCTTCAAGCGCGAGACCTTCGCCGTCCAGGTCCCCACCACCGAGGCCGAACAGGCCGCCGGGCAGGGCATGTGGCGGCTCGTCGACCGCGACGAGGGCCTCCGCGACACCACCATGGAGGGCCTCGGCCGGCTCAAGCCTGTCATGCCCGCCGCGATCCACACGGCGGGCAACTCCTCCCAGATCTCCGACGGCGCCTCCGCCATCATGTGGGCCTCCAAGCGGATGGCCCGCGCCCTCAAACTCCGCCCCCGCGCACGGATCGTCGCCCAGGCCCTCGTCGGCGCCGACCCGCACTACCACCTCGACGGGCCGGTCGACGCGACCCGCGCGGTCCTCGGCAAGGCCGGGATGAGCCTCAAGGACATCGACCTCGTCGAGATCAACGAGGCTTTCGCCTCCGTGGTGTTGAGCTGGGCGCAGGTCTTCGACCAGGACCTGGAGAAGGTCAACGTCAATGGCGGCGCCATCGCTCTCGGGCACCCCGTCGGCGCCACCGGCGCCCGGCTCATCGCCACCGCCCTGCACGAACTGGAGCGCTCCGACAAGGAGTTCGCGCTCATCACGATGTGCGCGGGCGGAGCGCTCGCCACCGGCACGATCATCCAGCGCCTCTGACCGCCCGCTCCACGCGCCGACCGTCAGCCCGTGGCCTCGACCGTCTGCTCCACGAGCACGGCGAGGTACGCGGCGGCCGGGGGTGAGGCCGGGGCGAGCGCGGCGGCCTGGCCGGCCCAGAGGTTGACGTACTCGGGCCGGCCCTGCTCGGCGGCGGCCCGGCGGATCGGCTGCATCAGCGCGTTCTGCACGGGGTACGGCGGTACGAGCTCCTCGTGGGCGGCCATGTCCCGGACGAAGCCGTTCGGGACGCCCCGGGCCGTGCGCCCCGAGAACAGTCGGGTCAGCACGGTCGTACGGGCCTCCGGGGTGCCGAGGGTACGCCGGTGGACGTCGCTCGCCCCCGACTCGCGCGAGGCCAGGAACCCGGTGCCGACCTGGACGGCGTCCGCGCCGAGCGCGAGCGCCGCCGCGACCCCGCGCCCGTCGGCGATCCCGCCCGCCGCCACCACCGGGACGGACACCGCGTCCGCCACCTGCGGGACGAGCGAGAAGGTGCCGACCAGGGACTCACGTACCGGCCGCAGGAAAGCGCCCCGGTGGCCGCCCGCGTCGCTGCCGGAGGCGACCACCGCGTCCACCCCGGCCCGCTCCAGGGCCACCGCCTCGTCGACCGTCGTCGCCGTGCCGACCACGACGATCCCGCGCCGCCGGGCCTCCGCGACCAGCCGGCGCGGCGGCGGCCCCATGACCAGGCTGATCACGGGCGGGGCCGCCGCGAGCAGCGCGTCGAGCTGCTCGTCGAAGTCCGGCCACGCCCGTACGTCCTCCGCGCCCGGCACGCGTACCCCCAGTTCCTCGTAGTACGGCCGCAGGCGCTCGACGTGCTCGGCGAGCGCGGCCGCCGGGAGTCCGCGCTCCTCTTCCTCCAGCGGCACCCACAGGTTCACGGCGAACGGGCGGTCGGTGGCCGCGCGGAGCCGGGCCACGAGCGCGGTGATCTCCTCGGGGGTGTGGATGTGCGCCCCGTACGAGCCGAGGCCGCCGCCCTCGGACACGGTCGCCGCGAGCTCGACGGAGGACAGGCCGCCGCCGAAGGGCCCCTGCACGATCGGGAGCGCGACCCCGACGAGCTCGCCGAATCGGCCGGGGGGAAGGGTGGGGAGCGTGGACACGGTCAACCTCCGGGGTCGCGGCGGGGGCGGTGGGTACGCCGATGCGGGAATGCTAGACGACCGGTCTACTAAAAATCCACAGCGGAAGACGCCGCAGGCCCCGCCCCTCCGAGTGGAGGGCGGGGCCTTGCGGATGCGCTGTGCGGCGGCAGGTTCTCTTAGTACCAGCCGTTGGCCTGCCAGAACGCCCAGGCGGCGTTCGGGGAGCCGTAGCGCTCGTTCATGTAGTTCAGGCCCCACTTGATCTGGGTGGCCGGGTTGGTCTTCCAGTCGGAACCGGCCGAGGACATCTTCGAGGCCGGGAGGGCCTGGACCAGGCCGTAGGCGCCGCTGGACGAGTTGGTCGCGGTGTGGTTCCAGTGCGACTCGTGCTCGACGATCTTGCTGAAGGACGCGTACTGCGAGGCGGGGACGATGTCACGAGCGAGCTCCTGCGGGCTGGCGGCCGAAGCCGAGCCCGTCGTGCCGAGCACCGCGCCCGACGCACCCAGCAGCACGGCTGCGGTGGCGGCGAAGGTCTTCTTGCGGGCGGCGACACGAGTGGTGAGCGAGCTGATCAACGTTTCTACCTAACGTCGGGAACTAGGGCTGCGTCAGGCGATTTCGGCAAGCCGGAACCAGAGCCCGGGAGACCCGGGAACTGGGGGAACCGGCCGACCGAGGCGCTGTGGTGAGCACCGGCTGCCTGGCGACGTCCACTAGACAAGCAGGGCCGGCGGGGCCGGGGCAAGGACGCCGAATACGAGGCAGGTTCGGACCCGGGCGGAACGTCCCGGGCGGCGGCTTGGGAGGTTTCCGCAGGTCATGGCTGAGTGTGGGGTGGTTTGGGTGGGTACCGCCGCTCTACTATTCCGGCTCGTACGTGACGTAGGTCCTGTGGGGCGCCTCACCCGGAGCGGCCCCTTCCCGGGCCTTGAATGTGACCTGGGCCTCGAAGTTCGCCCGCCGCGTGGCCCGCCGAAGCGCCCGGAGCAGCGTGCCGCCGACGGTCAGCGTCAGGACGACGGTCAGGGCGGCCCGGCCCAGGTCCCAGCCGAGGGACGTGGCCAGGACGTACGCCAGGAACCGGACCAGGTTCTCCCGCAGCGGGGCGCCCGGCTGGAAGGACACCCCGGAGCCCATGCCCTGGAGCAGGACCCAGCCCTGCAGGTTCATGACCGTCCCGTACGCGAACGCCGCCACGAAGCCGTACGCCGAGAGCATCAGCAGCTCACCCCGGCCCCGCAGGCCACGCCCGCCGGGGAGCAGCCCCGCCCCCATCGTGAACCAGCCCATCGACAGCATCTGGAACGGCATCCACGGCCCCACCCCGCCCGTCAGCAGGGCGGAGGCGAACATCGTCACCGAGCCCAGGACGAAACCGAACCCCGGCCCCAGGACCCGGCCGCTCAGCACCATCAGGAAGAACATCGGCTCCAGACCGGCCGTCCCCGCCCCCAGCGGGCGCAACGCCGCCCCCACGGCGGCGAGCACCCCCAGCATCGCCACCGCCTTCGCGTCCATCCCGCAGTCCGCGATCGTCGCGACCACCACCGCGACCAGCAGCGGCAGCAGCGCCGCGAACAGCCACGGCGCGTCCCCGGCGTGCGACGTGACCGCCGAACCGGCGTCCGCGAACAGCGGCCAGCAGAACGCGATCACCCCGATCACGGACACCAGGACGAGCGCGGTCACGGAACGCGGACCCAGGCGGACCGGGCGTGCGCCCCCGTCGGTCTTCGCGGGCCCCGCCCTCACAGCGCCGCCTCCACCTGTTCGACCGTGAGCCAGCGCTGGGGCGCGAGGATCTTCGCGACCTGCGGCGAGAACGCCGGCGACGAGACGACGACCTCGGCCGTCGGGCCGTCCGCCACCACCTCACCGTCCGCGATGATCACCACCCGGTGCGCCAGCTCCGCCGCCAGCTCCACGTCGTGCGTGGCCAGCACGATCGCGTGCCCGTCCGCCGCGAGGCCCCGCAGATGGGCGACCAGCCGCGCCTTCGCCGCGTAGTCCAGGCCCCGCGTCGGCTCGTCGAGCAGGAGCAGCGGCGGGCGGCCGGTGAGGACCACGGCCAGCGCGAGCGCCAGGCGCTGGCCCTCGGAGAGATCGCGGGGATGCGTGTCGGCCGTCACGCCCGGCAGCAGCTCCTCCACCAGCGCGCGGCAGGTGCCGCGCTCCGCGTTCGCGTCCTCGTCCGCCGCCGCGCACTCGGCCGCGACCGTGTCCGCGTACAGCAGGTCGCGCGGCTCCTGCGGGACCAGGCCGACCTGGCGGATCAGCTCACGCGGGTCCGTGGTGTGCGGGGTGCGGCCCGCGACGCGGACGGTGCCGGTGGTGGGCGCGACCATGCCGACGAGGGCGGACAGCAGGGTGGACTTGCCGGCGCCGTTGCGGCCCATCAGGGCGACGGTCTCGCCCGGGGTGACCCGGAGGTCGACGCGGCGGAGGGCTTCCACACGGCCGCGGCGGACGCCCAGGGCGGTGGTGTGGATGAGAGGGGAGGGCTCGGCGGGGGTGGTGGGGTCGGTGCGGCGCCGTCGGAAGAGGGAGAATCCCCCACTCCGCCCCTTCCCGACACCAGGGGCTCCGTCCCGGGACTCCCGCGCCCCGAGCGCCGGCGGGGCCGGAATCGGCCCCGGACGGAATCCCTCCAGCTGCGCCTTCAGCTCACCCGACCTCCGCCGTGCGTCCCGCACCGTCAGGGGGAGCGGGTCCCACCCCGCAAGGCGGCCCAGCGCCACCACCGGCGGGTGCACCGGCGAGACCGCCATGATCCGGGCCGGGGGGCCCATCGCCGCCTCCGGGAGGAGGAGGACCTGGTCGGCGTACTGGACGACGCGTTCGAGGCGGTGCTCCGCGAGGAGGACGGTCGTGCCCAGGTCGTGGACGAGGCGCTGGAGGACGGCGAGGACGTCCTCGGCGGCCGACGGGTCGAGGGCGGAGGTGGGTTCGTCGAGGACGAGGACCTTGGGGTGGGGAGTGAGGACGGAGCCGATGGCGACGCGCTGGCGCTGACCGCCGGAGAGGGTGGCGAGGGGGCGGTCGCGGAGTTCGGCGAGGCCGAGGAGGTCGAGGGTCTCCTCGACGCGGCGGCGCATGACGGCCGGGGGGAGGCCGAGGGACTCCATGCCGTAGGCGAGCTCGTCCTCGACCGTGTCGGTGACGAAGTGCGCGGAGGGGTCCTGGCCGACGGTCCCGACGAGGTCGGCGAGCTCGCGCGGCGGGTGGGTGCGGGTGTCGCGGCCGTCGACGGTGACGCGGCCCGTGAGGGTGCCGCCGGTGAAGTGGGGGACGAGGCCGGAGACGGCGCCGAGCAGGGTGGACTTGCCGACGCCGGAAGGGCCGACGAGGAGGACGAGTTCGCCTTCCGGGACGGTGAGGTCCACGTTCCTGAGGGTGGGCGCGGTGGCGCCTTCGTACGTCACGGAGACGTTGTCGAAGCGGATCACGTGCTCTCCTTGGGGACGGGCGCGACGAAGGCGGGGAGCAGGCCGACGAGGATCGACGCGGCCGGCCAGAGCGGCAGCTCGGGCGCTTCGAGGGGCACGACGCCGGGGTGCAGGGCGTCCGGCGCGGAGGAGTTCGCCAGGATCACGAGGGCGGCGACCGCGATGCCGGAGCCGGCGACGAGCCAGGACCGGGCGCCCCAGTGGTCGGGCCGGTAGCGGGTGCGGAGGGTGCGGCGACCGCCGAGGCGCAGGCCGGCCAGGGCGGCGAGGAGTCCGGCGCCGAGGAGCGGGAGCCCGTATCCGGCGCCTTCCGCGGCGAGGAGCCCGTACGAGCCGGCGCAGATGCCGAGCAGGCCGCCGAGGGTGAGGACGTTCGTGGTGCGGCGGACGCCGGCGGGGACGTGTGCCGTACGGCCGTAGCCCCGCGCGTCCATGGAGGCGGCGACGGCGATCGACCGTTCCAGGGCGCCTTCGAGGACGGGCAGTCCGATCTGGAGGACGGCCCGCACGCCGCCGGTGCGGCGGCCGCGGAGGCGGCGGGCGGTCCGCAGCCGGACGACGTCGGCGACCATGTTCGGCGCGAAGGTCATCGCCACGACGACGGCGACCCCGGCCTCGTACAGCGCTCCCGGCAGCGACTTGAGCAGCCGGGCCGGGTTGGCCAGGGCGTTCGCGGCGCCCACGCAGATCAGCAGGGTCGCGAGCTTGGCGCCGTCGTACAGCGCGAACACCAGCTGCTCGGCCGTCACCCGGCCGCCGATCCGCACGCCCCGCGCCCAGTCGGGCAGCGGCACCTCGGGCAGGGTGAACAGGGCGTGAGTCCCGGGGATGGGGGAGCCGAGCACGAGGGAGAAGACCACCCGCAGGGCGACGACGAACAGGCCGAGCTTCACGAACGCGCCGTACGAGCGGGCCCAGGGCGCGTCCGTGCGGCGGGCCGCGACGACGTATCCGGCGACCCCGACGAGCAGGCCGAGGAGGAGCGGGTTGGTGGTGCGGGAGGCGGCCACGGCCAGCCCGAGCGCCCACAGCCACCAGGCGCCGGCGTGCACGGCGTTCGCCCGGCTCGCCTCGGGCGCGGCGAACGCGACCCGCGGGGCGGACCGGGACGTGGGGATGGAGCGGCTACGGGCGGGGCTCATCCGCGGCGGCGGGCCTTCCAGATCGCGGCGCCGCCGAGGGCCAGGACGGCCGCGCCGCCGGCGAGCACGCCGAAGGACGGACCGCCTCCGCCGTGCGCGGGGGCCGCGGCGGGTGCGGGCGCGGTGGGGGCGGCGGATCCCGGAGCCTGCTCCGCGACCTGCTCGCCGCAACCCCGCGCCGGGTACCCGGCGATCCCGCACAGCATGGCCGCGCTGTCGTACCGCAGCGGCTTCGCGACCGCGGCCAGCGCCTCCGCGCCGGTCGCCTCCTCGGGGACCTCCGCGCAGCCGACCTTGACCGTCTTCGCCGGCACGGTCTCGCCGGGCGGGGCGTCCGCCGGGCCGCCGAAGTCGACGACGACCGCGATCCGCTTGCCACCGTCCTTCTTCTCCACGCCCCCGCATATGCCCGCGAAGTCGGGTGCGAGGGCCGGCCGGGAGGTGTCGCTCGTGCCCTGGCTGATCGCGAAGCGGAAGCCGATCGCGTCGCCGTCGGCGGGCCGTGCGGTGGCGGGGCCCTGCGTGGCGTACGCCCAGGGCTTCCCGCCGGTGCCCTCCCAGAACGACCAGTAGCGGTATCCCGCGGCCTGCGCCGGGGCGGCCGCGACGGCGGTGAGGGTCAGCAGTGCCCCGGCCGCGGCGCCCGCGACCCGGGCGCCCGTCCTGCCGGTCGTTCTCACTTCTTGCGGCCGCTGACGAGGAAGCCGATGCCGACGCCGACGACCATGCCGATGCCGATGATCCACCAGATGTCGAAGCCGGAGTCCTCGTCGTCGCTGGTGGAGGAGGCGGAGGTGTCCGGGGTCTTGGGCGCGGGGCCGGTGGCGTTGAGCTGCTCGACCAGGTCGGCGGTGCCGAACTCGCGGGGGTCGGTGTCCGTGGCGCGGGCGGCCAGGATCAGCTGCGCGTAGGCGGCGGGGCCGCTCTGCTTCGCCCAGGCGGCGGAGTTCTTCTCCAGCCACTCCAGGGCGGGCTTCGCCTCCTTGGCGGCGCCGGCCGCGGCGAGGGCGACGACCGCGTCGGCCGTGTTGCCGACGTCCGGCTTCTCGGTGGTGTCGGTGGCGCCCGGCATCGGCGGGGTGGTGAGGTGGCCGGTCTTCGCGAGGGCCTTCGCCAGGTAGGAGGCGCCGTTGAGGGCGGCCCGCTCGGCGGTCGGCTTCGTCGGGTCGGTGCAGGCCGGCGGCTGCTCGGGGGAGGCCTTGGTGGCGACGATGCTCTTGCCGAGTCCGGCGAGGGTGGCGGCGGCGGTGGCGTCGGCGTTCGCGAGGAGCTTGCCCGTCTTGTCCGGCTGGTACGCGAACGCGCCGGCGCCGTCCTCGTCGGAGCAGGGCAGTGCGAAGGCGAGGAGCGCGTCGTACGGGGTGCGGCCGTCGGCGGAGGCGTACGAGCCGGGCTTCACGCCGGTCGCGGCGAGCGCGCCGACGACGATCGAGGTGGAGTTGGCGTCGCTGGCGCCGCCGGTGCCGTAGCCCCAGCCGCCGTCCTTGTTCTGCACGGTCTTCAGCCAGGCGGAGCCGGCCTTGACGGCCTGGTCGACCTTCTCGGGGGCGGCGGCCTGGCGGCGGACGGCGCCGAGTGCCTGGACGGCGACGGCGGTGGCGTTGGTGTCCCGCATCGTCTTCGCGTCGCAGGGCGCCGCCGTGTCCGCGCGGAACGCGGCGAACGAACCGTCCGCGCACTGCTGGCCGATCAGCCAGTCCACGGCCTGGTCGGCGGGCTGGTAGCCGGTGGCGCGCTGGGCGAGGAAGGCGAGCGACTGGCGCCAGACACCGTCGTACGTCGGGTCCGCCGTGCCGTACAGCCCGGTCGGGAGGGTGCCCGTGGAGGGGGTCGGAGAGGGCGCGGCGGCGGCCGGGACGGCTGCTGCGGTGCCGAGTGCGACTGCGGCGGCGGCGAGCGCGGCGGCGCCGCGGCGGACGGTGTTCATGGGGCCCTCTCCTGCGGCCGGGCACCGGCACGCCTCAGGAGTACCAGGCTCCGGCTCCGTGTTCCTCGACGGTGCCGGCGGTCACGTCCCGGGCGGCTTTCCCCTGTACGGGCATGATGACGACGCGCTCACTCTACCGGCCCGTACGGGGCCGGTCCCGGGGGGTGCGAGGCGCCTCACACCCCCGGTGACCGGCTACACCGCGATGTACGTCACCGGGTCCGTGCCCGCGACGGCCTCCGCGCGGCCGAGCTTCACGAGCCGGCGGACGTGGGCCTCGGCCTCGCTGACGGCGATGTTGCGGGAGCCGTGCGGGATCTGGTCCCAGGGGCGGTTCCACTCCATCCGTTCGGCGAGCTGCCAGGGGGTGAGCGGGGTGGCGAGGAGGTCGAGGAGGCCGGTGAGGCGTTCCTCGTGGTGGTCGAGGAGTTCGCGGACCCGGCCGGCGGCGTCGGCGAAGGCGTACTGGTGGGCGGGGAGGACCTCGGCGACGCCGAGGCGGCCGATGCGTTCGAGGGAGTCGAGGTAGTCGCCGAGGGGGTCGGTCCCGGTGGCGTCGTCGGGATCCTCGTACAGGCCGATGTGGGGGGAGATGCCGGGCAGCAGGTGGTCGCCGGAGAAGAGCCGGCCGTGGCCGGGCAGCCCGGCGGGGTGCTCCTCCTCCAGGTGGAGGCAGACGTGGCCGGGGGTGTGGCCGGGCGTCCAGACGGCGCGCAGCCGCCGGCCGGCCAGGTCGAGGAGCTCGCCGGGCACGATCTCGCGGTCGGGGAGGGCGGAGCGCAGGCCGGGCAGGGTCCGCGTCCGGCCGGAGGAGCGGGCGGACCGCAGCGGGGCGAGGTGGTCCTCGGGGGCGCCGACGGCGGCGAGTTTGCGGGCCAGGTAGTCGAGCCAGGTGCCGGGTTCGGCCTCGCGGGTGCGGCGGACGACGGCCGTGTCGGCGGCGTGCATGGCGATCCAGGCCCCGGACTCCTCGCGGACCCGGCCGGAGAGGCCGTGGTGGTCGGGGTGGTGGTGGGTGATGACGACGCCGTGGACGTCCCGGACGGAGACGCCGAGCGCGTCGAGCCCCCCGGTCAGTTCGGTCCAGGAGGCCGGGTCGTCCCAGCCGGTGTCGACGAGGACCGCGCCGCGGTCGGTGTCGAGGACGTGGACGAGGGTGTGGCCCAGCGGATTGTCCGGGATGGGCACCCGCAGTGACCAGACCCCTCCACCGTGCTCGGTCACCTGGGTCATGAGCGTCCTCGTCTCTGTGTACCGGTACGGCCATTGCCCACCATAACTAGAACTGACTATGCGTCAGAAGAGTCTGCGGTGTGGAGACTTTGCCCTGCCTGTGACCTGCGCTCCGGTCGTCATGGTTGGTCGTTGTTGGTCGACGCGGGCTCCCCTCGCACGGCCCAGAGACGGCCCGGCCCAGCGACGCCTGGCCAGGCGGCAGTCGTTGTCAGGTGGTTTGGCTGTTAGGGCTGCGATGCGACGTTGCTGCTGCGCTGCAACGACTCCGGAGGACGCGTGCAGCCAACGCGTTCCAGCAGGTCAGAAGCGCGAAACCCGGCTAGATGGCAATCTCCGTCCGCAGATAGGCCGCAGCTGGCGGAAGGACTGGCTAGCCGAGCCTGACGTCGGATGCTTGATTCCCCTGGTGTCTCGTACTCGACATATGCTCTACTGAGCGCATGTCAACTCCCAGGCTGACAAAGCCAACCATCGCCGTGCTGGAGGCACTACTCGCAGCCACCAGCGACAGCCCGGCTTGGGGGCTCAGCATCTGTCGCGATGCAGACCTTGGCTCCGGCACCGTCTATCCGATCCTTGATCGACTCTCCGAGTATGGGTGGATCGCCAGTCGCAGCGAGAGTGCCCCCCATCCGGGCCGCCCTCCGCGCCGCTACTACGAACTCACGGGACTGGGGCGGCGACAGGCGCAGGCAGCCCTGGAGAAGCGGGCGGTCCGGCGGGTCAGGCTCGGTCTGGCAGGGGGGACCGCATGAGGGTGAGAAGTCGCGTGTCTCCAAGGTCGCTTCAGCGGGCCGGATTGGGAGCGACTGATGGCCGGCCTGGCGGTCCGATGAAAATCAGTATCACTGCCGTTGCGGATGCTGACGTCGCAGCCATAGGGCGTGATGGCCGCTCCATCTTCTTCGATTCCATAAGGCGCCTTCGTGACGGAGCGTTTCAACACCTCAGCGTCATTCGTTCTGGCAGCTTCGGATCTCGGCGGCTTTTCGTCCTGCGCTGTGATAGGAATCTGCGCGCCGTATTCGTTTGTGACGATAGCGGGAATCTGTTGCTGCTGCGTGTCGTTGACCGTCGTGAACTGGTAAAGCTAACCCCCGATGATTTGATGATGTCGGTATCTGTGAGCCCCACTGCTCGACGGGTTACGAATATTGCTGCCCGCATCGCCGGTCGCCGAAGGGCTCACCTGAACGACGAATGGCATACCATTCTTCTCGGTGACCCGGAGCACGGAATCCACGTTTCATCTCAAAGGAAGTTTGTTCTCCTTTCGGGTTTCCTGCTAGCTGCTCTTCGGATGCGTGCGCACGATGCTCTTGGCGCACTCTGGCGTCCTGTCGATTGGCTTATTAGCACCGATCAGCGAGTCAACACCAGCATCGCCATGATCGTAGGTGGACAGGCGATCTACATCGTTGGTGACGGTGGATTTCAGGCTTTGATGACAGAGATCTGGGAGCCTTGCGGCATCCTGGGTGGAGGTCTGTATATCCTTGCTCGACACCTAAGGCGCCGCCGTGGTATCGAGCTCGCCACTCACGAGTCACCCAACGAATAGCTTGACCCACATAGAGTGAGACGGTGCAACGACGGGTCGCTCCATTCGCTGCACCTTCACCCCTCAAACTCCCATCCCGTCTGCCGTCGACCCACACACCGTGGAGCAGGCGCGGTGCCGGGTGTCCAGGTGGAGCGCGCCACTGTACGAACGACCTCGGCCCGGACCTCTCGGATCTGATGTGCTGCATCGTCACCGGTGCCGAGACCATCAAGCGGGCCCTGTTCACCGACGGCGACGTGGTGCGCTCTCGCTACCGCAAGCCGCTGCTGCTGACCGGCATCGACGTCGGCGTCATCCGCCCCGACCTCGCCGAACGCCTCCTCAGCTCCGTCTGGAACGCCCCCTCATCCGGCGCACCGAGGCGGAGCTGTGGGCGGAGTTCGAGGAGATCCTCCCGGTCATCCTCGGCTCGCTGCTCGACCTCACCGTCAAGGTCCGCGCCGCCCATCCGCAGATCCCGACCGACCTGCGGATGGCCGACTTCGCCCACCTGTGCGCGCAGCTCGACACGGCCACCGGCTTCGGAGCGCTGGACGCCTACCGGGCCAGCCTGGACGACCTGAACGACGACGTCATCGAGGGCGACGTGCTCGCGCAGACCGTCCTCGACTACGCCGCCGGCATCGACCCGGGCGCGGACGTGCGGATGACGTCGTCCGAGTGGCTGCACTGCCTCACCCAGCTCTACACGCGCGACGGCCTGCGGGTCGCGCCCAAGGGGTGGCCCACCACCGGCAAGGTCCTCTCCGACCGGCTCAAGCGTCTCCAGCCCGTCCTGGCCGCACGCGGCGTCGTCGTCGACTGGGGCCGCACGAGGAGCGCCCGGTACATCGAGATGACCCGCCCGCAGCCCCCCTCGCCCGGCGCGCAGCGCGGGATGTTCTAGACCGCGCCGCACGGGCCGCCGATGGCCGCCGAGCAGTGGCCCGACCCGTGGTTCGAGCGCTGGGAGCCCGCCGCGCCCGCCGACTGAGGGCTACGGGCCGTCAGAAGTCGTGCCCCATCGGCCGGATGTGGTCGAGGCGCTCTTGCGGACCGGTCCTACGCTGGAGGCATGGCGGCCGATCCCTTGTTGAGACAAGGCCCCGACTCGACGGATCTGGTCCTGCGCGCGGGGCCGACCGGGCGGGTGTGGAACGCGCTGATGTCGGTGGGGCCGGCGCTGTTCGTTCCGCTCGCCTTGGGTGTGCCGACCCTGGTCGTCGCCCTCTGGATGGCGCTGGCCGGGGCGCGGGCGTCGACCGTGTTCGTGGTGGTGGGGGTGATCGTCGGGCTGGAGTACCTGATCGGCTGGCCGGCGATGGCCTTTTCCCGGGCCCGGGACATCCTGCGGGTGGAGTTCGCGCCGGCCGGGGTGCCCGCGTCCCTGCGGTTGGTCCGGGCCGCCGGGCCGGACGTCTGGCTGCCCGTCACGACCCTGCGCGAGGTGTGGCTGACGCACAAGGTGGTGGAGCCGTACCAGGGGGACTGCAAGCCGGCCGTCTCCACGCTCGCGCTGGAACTCGTCCTAGAGGGCGCCCGGGAGCGGATCGAGCTCCCGTTCGGCGGCGACCCGCGGCGGCTCATCGACGCCTTGAAGGCTCTGCTCGGCCCGGCTGGGGTTGTGGTGCTGCTGCGCACCGAGCGCAGCACGCGCGAAAGGCCGCAGCCCAATTCCCGCTGGACCTCAGGTGGTTCGGCCTCGGCCAACTCGGGTGGCGGCTGACCCCGGGCTGCTGTGGCGCTCCCCGGCTGGGAGCGCCCGTCGATGCAACCGGCGGGTGGTGCGGGGCAGCCTGCCGCGACCCGGGCGCGTTGAGCCGCCGGGTCGACTATTGCGGGCGTTCGCCGGCTTCGGGGTGGCGGCACTGGACGGCTACGTTGGCGCCCTCCTGCTTGAGGATTCATCCCTGCGGCGCGCGGCTGTGGCAGCGATCAGCCGCTGGAACAGCGACGTGCCGACTGCCGCGCGACATGTCCTGCCACTGCTCAAGCAAAAGGAGCACGGCCCCGCCCCGGGGGGCGTGCTCCTCTTGTTCTTCGGCGGCCTCGCCGCCGCTGCAAGGGACGTGCCGCTCTGCGGCTCCCTCTTCACGCTCGAAGGCGCGCACAACAACAGACACCACCCTCTCTTTTTCCTAAGAGAGAAACGCTGCGTCACCTGTGTCACAGGCGGCCGGAAACGGCACCTGACCTGCCACTACGACGGTGACGCAGACGCCAAAGTCTGCGTCATTCCGCGTCACCTCCGTCATCCGTGACGGAGAGCCTGCGTCACCAGTGACCAGGCCGAAGACCCCTGCGTCACTGGAATCCGCAGGTCAGGCGGCCGAGTGACGCGATTGACGCGATGACGCAGAAATCCCGACCTCGGACACACGCGAGAGGACAGCCACCCATGGCATCCGCCGTGACCACCCTGCGAGCCGGACTCCCCGACCGCTACCTCACCCCCGACGACATCGCCGAACTGTTCGGCGTGCCCCTGGAGACCGTCTACCAGTGGCGCCGGAAGCGCACCGGGCCGCCCGGCTTCCGGGTCGGCAAGCACGTCCGGTACGACCCCGCCGCCGTCCAGAAGTGGACATGCGAGCGCATGGCAGCCGACCTGGCCGCCTGAGGCACAACCGATCGATCCAACTCCCGGGGCGCGGCCATGAGGCCGCGCCCCACGGCTTTCCCTGAGAGAGGCACAGCACCACATGGCAGGTCACATCCAGGACCGTTGGTTCAAGGTCGAGCAGGGCGCCAACGGCAAGGCCCGGCGGGTCAGGACCGACCGCTACGGGACGGGTATGCGCTACCGGGCCCGGTATGTCGGCCCCGACGGTACGGAGAAGTCGTTGAGGACGTACACGCACCTCATGCCGAGCAGTGAGAGCCGTACGCGGAAGGCCGTCGACGACGTCTATCAGGCGCGCGGTGAAGCACCCGACGGCCCACAGGCGGCCCAGGCGGCATGACGACGGCCCCCACCAGTGGCAAAGCTGCTGGTGGGGGCCGGTTTGGCCTCAAGTCTGGCCAAGTATAACTAGAACTGGTATCAGTTCTGAAGCGTCGTCAGAAACTCAGGGGCAATTCCATCTCCTCGGGAGGCAGCGGTCATGACCGAGCTTGTGGAGCACGGAAGGCTGTTCATCGGCGGGGAGTTGACCGAACCGCTCGGAACCGGCGTGATCGAGGTGATCTCGCCGCACACCGAGGAGGTCATCGGACGCGTCCCGCACGCCTCCGAGGCCGACGTCGACCGGGCCGTCGCCGCCGCGCGGCGGGCCTTCGACGAGGGGCCGTGGCCGCGGATGACGGTCGAGGAGCGGATCGCCGTCGTCACCCGCATCAAGGACGCCATCGCCGTCCGGTACGAGGAGATCGGCCGCGTCATCAGCGCGCAGAACGGCTCCCCGTACTCCTGGTCCGTCCTCGCCCAGGCGCTCGGCGCGATGATGGTCTGGGACGCGGCGATCACCGTCGCCCGCGACTTCCCGTACGAGGAACGGCGCGGCGGCGTCCTCGGGCCGCTGCTCGTCCGGCGCGAACCGGTCGGCGTCGTCGCGGCCGTCATCCCGTGGAACGTGCCGCAGTTCACCGCCGCGGCCAAGCTGGGGCCCGCGCTGCTCGCCGGCTGCACGGTGGTCCTCAAGCCGTCGCCCGAGGCGCCCCTCGACTCGTACATCCTCGCCGAGATCGCCGCCGAGGCCGGGCTGCCCGAGGGCGTCCTCAGCATCCTGCCCGCCGACCGCGAGGTCAGCGAGTACCTCGTCGGCCACCCCGGGGTCGACAAGGTCTCCTTCACCGGCTCGGTCGCCGCGGGGCGCCGGGTCATGGAGGTCGCCTCGCGCAACCTCACCCGCGTCACCCTCGAACTCGGCGGGAAGTCGGCCGCCGTGATCCTGCCCGACGCGGACACGGAGACCGCCGTCGCCGGGATCGTCCCGGCCGCCTGGATGAACAACGGCCAGGCGTGCGTCGCCCAGACCCGCATCCTCGCCCCGCGCTCGCGGTACGAGGAGATCTCCGAGGCCTTCGCCGCGGCGGCCGGCGCGCTCGTCGTCGGCGACCCGCTCGACCCGGCCACCCAGGTCGGCCCGCTGGTCGCCCGGCGCCAGCAGCAGCGCTCCCTCGACTACATCGGCATCGGCCAGCAGGAGGGCGCCAAGATCCTCGCGGGCGGCGGGCGGCCCGCCGGGCTCGAACGCGGCTGGTACGTCGAACCGACCCTCTTCGGCGGCGTCGACAACTCCATGCGGATCGCCCGCGAGGAGATCTTCGGACCGGTCATCTGCCTCCTGCCCTACGAGGACGAGGCCGACGCCCTCCGCATCGCCAACGACTCCGACTTCGGGCTCAGCGGCAGCGTCTGGACCGGCGACGTGGAGCACGGCATCGACTTCGGCCGCCGGGTCCGCACCGGCACCTTCAACGTCAACACCTTCAGCCTCGACATGCTCGGCCCCTTCGGCGGCTACAAGAACTCCGGCCTCGGCCGGGAGTTCGGCCCCGAGGGCTTCGGCGAGTACCTGGAGCACAAGATGATCCACCTCCCCGCCGGGTACGGGGACGCGTGATGGGCGACCGCTGGCGCGTCGAGGTCGACCGCAGCGTCTGCATCGGCTCCGGCATGTGCGTCAACCACGCCCCGGACGGCTTCCGCCTCGACACCGCCCGCCAGTCCCATCCGGTCGAGCCCGAGGCGGACGCGGGCGAACGCGTCCTCGCGGCCGCCGAGGGCTGCCCGGTGGAAGCCATCCTCATCACCCTCGCCGACGGCGGCGAGCCGGTCTATCCCCCGGAGGAGTAGCCGCCCGCGTCCATGGCACACTGCTCCCTCGATCACGGGGCCTCCAGCCCCGTGACCTGGGAGGGACGACTGTGTACGGGAAGAGGGGGGCCGCTGTCGCGGCCCTGGCCATGACGGTGGCGATCGGTGTCACGGGGTGCGGCGCGCAAGAGGCCGGGGCCGGGGGCTTCGGGCGGGAGGCGGCGCAGGCCGAGATTCGTGCGGCCGTGGCCGGGGCGGGGCTGCCGAAGTCCGAGCTGCCGGAGCCGGGGCAGGTGACGGCCACGGCGACGCCGGCGGACGAGCGGGAGCGGATCGCCCAGCGGGCCGCCGCATGCTCGGCGGCCTGGCAGTACGTCGGCCCCGTCGCCGACGGGTCGCGCGGTGGCTTCGACGAGGCGGTCGCCGCCCTGGCGGGGGAGCGGTGGAGCCAGTCGCAGCGCCAGGTGGAGAAGTTGGACGACAAGGGCGGCACCATGGTCGCGGTCACGCTCAAGAAGCAGGGCTGGACGCTGTACGCCCGTCACCAGAGCACGCGGCAGGGACTGAGCATGGACTTGATCTCCTTCCAGGCCTCGGAGGACTCGTGCATGGCGCGGTTCACGGCGAAGGAACTGGACACCCTGTTCGGGGAGGACCGCGAACGGCCCTGACGAAAGGGGTCGTTGCGCCCGGCTGTCGTTTCCACGTGCAAAACTGTGCCCTTGTCAACGGGGGCAAGAGGCCTTCGTGCGTGCGTATTCGGGAGTGTTGTGCGCAAGGCGATGGGGGTACCCCCTGTTCGAGCGAAGTCGAGAACTTGGGGGAGGGTGGCCGCGGCCGCCGGTGTGGTGCTGCTGGTCGCGGGTTGCGGGAGCGGGGGCGGCTCGGACAAGGGCGGTTCGTCCTCGGCCGGATCGTCCGTGACGGGCGGCTCGGGCGGCTCGGGTGGCTCGGACGACGCCAAGCTGGACGGGGCGGCGGTCACCAAGGAGCTGACGGACGCGGCGACGGGGGCCGGCTTCACGCAGGACGCCTCGGGCGAGCAGATCCCGGCCGAGGCCAAGAACTGCATGGTCAGCTGGACGGCCGACGCCGAGAAGGCGGCGGACCCGGCGAAGTCCTACACGGACACCGTCGCGACCCTGACCAAGGGCGGCTGGAGCGAGGAGCGCAGCTCCGGCGCGGGCGGCTCTGTGATCAAGTCGCTGAAGAAGAGCAGCTGGCAGCTCCAGGCCAGCAACCACTCGGCGGGCCCGCTGAAGCTCGTGATGTTCGTGGCCGTCGACGGCAGCCCGGAGTGCGCCGCGGTCATCGCCGCGAGCAACGCCAAGCCCCAGGGCTGAGCCGGCGCCGCCCGCACCCCCGGCGGCCGGACCGCAGGGGGCGCGGGCGGGACCCGTCAGGAGGTCCCGGGCTCCGGGGCCGTGAGGTCGATCAGCCGGCAGACCGTCTCGATGTCGATCTTCACCTGGGCGATCGAGGCGCGCCCGGACAGCCAGGTGATCAGCGCCGAGTGCCAGGTGTGCTCGATCACCCGGACCGCGGAGAGCTGCGACGGAGTGGGGTGATCGGTCCCCATCGCGTCCAGGATGATCGCGGTCGTCAGCCGCGAGACCGTGTCGACCTCGGGGCTCACGCTGCGGTCCGCGAACGTCAGCGCCCGCACCATCGCGTCGGCCAGCTGGGGTTCCCGCTGGAGCGCGCGGAACGCCCGCATCAGGGTCTCGGCGACCCGCTCGGCCGGCACGGCGCCGGCGGGCGGCCGCTTCCGCAGGGTGGTGTGCATGTGCTGGAGCTGGTCCTGCATGGTCGCGACCAGCAGGTGGATCTTGGAGGGGAAGTAGCGGTACAGCGTCCCCAGGGCCACCCCGGCCGCCTCGGCGACCTCCCGCATCTGCACGGCGTCGAAGCCGCCCCGCGCCGCGAGGTGGGCGCTGGCGTTCAGGATGCGGCGGCGCCGCGCCTCCTGGCGCTCCGTGAGGGGCGGCGACGCGGGTCTGTGGTCCGCTCTGCTCTCTGCGGTCATGAGGTCCCGTTCCGTGCGGTGGGGAGCGACAGTAGCGGTGCCGCCGCCGTGGCGCGAATCACCTGTTCCGGCTCTCACCGCGGAGCTACCTGCCGGTAGATTCTGTCCTCCTCGGAGGATCAAGAAGGCCGGGCGGGCAGACGGGCGAGAAGATCCCGAACGATCAAGTCTGTAACTTGTTCTAGATTAGCGCGAGCGGTTACGCTCCGGCGAAACGCACGCTCGAAGGGGGTCGCGCATGACCGCTGAGGCCATAGAGGCAGGCCCCCGACAGGGCGTCACCGCGACCGGTGACGGACCGTTGCGGATCGCTCTCCTCACGTACAAGGGGAACCCGTTCTGCGGCGGGCAGGGCGTCTACGTCCGGCACCTCTCCCGCGAACTCGCCCGCCTCGGACACACCGTCGAGGTCATCGGCTCCCAGCCGTACCCCACCCTCGACGAAGGCGTGCCGCTCACCGAGATCGCGAGCCTCGACCTCTACCGCTCGCCGGACCCCTTCCGCACCCCGAAGCGCGAGGAGTACCGGGACTGGATCGACGGACTCGAAGTCGCCACCATGTGGACCGGCGGCTTCCCCGAGCCCCTCACCTTCTCCCTGCGCGCCCGGCGCATGCTCGCCGCCCGGCGCGGCGACTTCGACGTCGTCCACGACAACCAGACCCTCGGATACGGGCTCCTCGGCGGCGCCCGCGCCCTCGGCGCACCGCTCGTCGCCACGATCCACCACCCCATCACCGTCGACCGGCAGCTCGACCTCGACGCCGCCGCCGACTGGAAGCGCCGCGCCTCCGTCCGCCGCTGGTACGGCTTCACCCGCATGCAGAAGCGCGTCGCCCGCCGCATGGAGTCCGTGCTCACCGTCTCCGGCACCTCCCGCCAGGAGATCGTCGACCACCTCGGCGTCCGCGAGGACCGCATCCAGGTCGTCCACATCGGCGCCGACACGACCCTCTGGTCCCCGGACCCGGCCGTCGCCGAGGTCCCCGGCCGGATCGTCACCACCTCAAGCGCCGACGTCCCCCTCAAGGGCCTCGTCCACCTCATCGAGGCGCTCGCCAAGCTCCGCACCGAGAACCCCGACGCCCACCTCGTCGTCGTCGGCAAGCGCGCCGAGCGGGGGCCCGTCGCCGCGGCCATCGAGCGGTACGGGCTCGAAGGCGCCGTCGAGTTCGTCAAGGGCATCAGCGACGCCGAACTCGTCGACCTGGTGCGCTCGGCGCAGGTGTCCTGCGTCCCCTCGCTGTACGAGGGGTTCTCGCTGCCGGCGGCGGAGGCCATGGCCACCGGGACGGCGCTCGTCGCGACGACGGGCGGCGCGATCCCCGAGGTCGCCGGACCCGACGGCGAGACCTGTCTGGCCGTGCCGCCGGGCGACGCGGGGGCGCTGGCCGCCGCACTGGGGCGGGTGCTGGGGGACGCGGAGCTCCGGGCGAGGCTCGGCGCCGCCGGCCGCGAGCGGGTGCTGTCCCGGTTCACCTGGGCGCGTGCGGCGCAGGGCACCGCCGAGCTGTACCGGGAGGCCGTCGCCCGCCAGGGTGCCGGAGTCCGCCCGTGACGCGTCGCACCGTTCGCCGGGTGCGGCCCCGCGGGTGGGCCGTGCCCACCTGTTCCGCCTCGCGGAACGCCCGCCCCCGACGGGCCGACGGCTGCCCACACACCCCTTCCAACCCCGAAAGCAGGACCCCGTGCTGACCGTCGACTTCACCCGCTTCCCGCTCGCCCCCGGCGATCGTGTGCTCGACCTGGGCTGCGGTGCGGGCAGGCACGCCTTCGAGTGCTACCGGCGCGGCGCGCAGGTCGTGGCCCTCGACCAGAACGGCGAGGAGATCCGCGAGGTCGCCAAGTGGTTCGCTGCGATGAAGGAGGCCGGGGAGGCCCCCGCCGGCGCGACCGCGACGGCCATGGAGGGCGACGCGCTCAACCTGCCGTTCCCCGACGAGTCCTTCGACGTCGTGATCATCTCCGAGGTCATGGAGCACATCCCGGACGACAAGGGCGTGCTCGCCGAGATGGTCCGGGTCCTCAAGCCGGGCGGCCGGATCGCGATCACCGTGCCGCGGTACGGCCCCGAGAAGGTCTGCTGGGCGCTCTCCGACGCGTACCACGAGGTCGAGGGCGGCCACATCCGCATCTACAAGGCGGACGAGCTCCTCGGCAAGATCCGGCAGGCCGGGCTCCGGCCGTACGGCACCCACCACGCGCACGCGCTGCACTCGCCGTACTGGTGGCTGAAGTGCGCCTTCGGCGTCGACAACGACAAGGCGCTGCCGGTCCGCGCGTACCACAAGCTGCTGGTCTGGGACATCATGAAGAAGCCCGCACTGACCCGGGTCGCCGAGCAGCTGCTCAACCCGGTCGTCGGCAAGAGCTTCGTGGCGTACGCGACCAAGCCGCACCTCCCGAAGGCCGACGCCAAGTGACGAGCCCCGAGCGGATCGCGGAGCACCTCGTCCTGCCCGGGGTGCTCACCGCCGAGCAGGCCGCCGAGACCGTCGCCGGGATACTCGCCGGGCAGCGCGAGGACGGCGCCATCCCGTGGTTCCGCGGCCACCACCTCGACCCGTGGGACCACACCGAGGCCGCCATGGCCCTGGACACGGCCGGCGAGCACGCCGCCGCCGCCCGCGCCTACGAGTGGCTCGCCCGGCACCAGAACGGCGACGGCTCCTGGTACGCGGCCTACCACGACGGGGAGGCGGACCGGGTCACCGACCGGAGCCGTGAGTCCAACTTCGTCGCGTACATAGCGGTCGGCGTCTGGCACCACTACCTGTCCACCGGCGACGACGCCTTCCTCGACCGGATGTGGCCCGTCGTCTACGCGGCCGTCGAGTTCGTCCTCGGGCTCCAGCAGCCCGGCGGCCAGATCGGCTGGAAGCGCGAGCCCGACGGCGAGCCGGTGAACGACGCGCTGCTCACCGGCAGTTCGTCGATCCACCAGGCCCTCCGCTGCGCCCTCGCCATCGCCGAGGCCCGCGAGGAGGCGCAGCCCGACTGGGAGCTGGCGGCCGGGGCGCTCGGCCACGCGATCCGCCGGCACCCCGAGCGCTTCCTGGACAAGTCGCGCTACTCGATGGACTGGTACTACCCGGTCCTCGGCGGCGCGATCACCGGGCCCCAGGCGCAGGCCCGCATCGACGCCGACTGGGAGACGTTCGTCGTGCCCGGCCTCGGCGTGCGGTGCGTCGTGCCCAACCCGTGGGTCACGGGCGGCGAGTCCTGCGAGCTCGCCCTCACGCTCTGGGCGATGGGCGAGTCCGACCGGGCCCTCGCGGTCCTCCAGGACATCGGCCACCTGCGGGCCGAGAACGGCATGTACTGGACGGGGTACGTCTTCGAGGGCGACACGGAGGCCGACAAGGCCTTCTGGCCCGAGGAGCAGACCAGCTGGACCGCCGGCTCCCTGCTGCTCGCGGTCGCCGCACTCGGCGGCGAGGAGGCCACGGTCGCCGTCTTCGGCGGCGAACGCCTCCCCACGGGCCTCGAACCGGACTGCTGCCTCTGACGGAACCCCCTGGTCCGGGACCGCCGCCCCTTCGGAGCCACCGCCCCGTTCGGAGCCACCCGGGTGGCGGCCCGGCGGGGGCCGGGCGAGGCTGGCGCCACAGTCCCCAGGGAGGTCCCGCCGTGTCCGTCGTGCCCAGAACCGTCTCGCGTGGCGTCGTGGCGCTGCTGCTGTCCTGCACCCTGCTCCTGACGACCGCCGCGTGCGGCGGCGACGACGAGGCCCAGAGCGTGGGCGCCGCCGTGACCCCGACGAGCACGAGCACCTTCGAGCAGCAGAAGCTGGCCAAGACCCGGTTCGTGGCCAACGCGGGCCTGGCGGCGGGCGCCGCGTACCAGTGGATCGTGAAGCCGTACCGCGCGGGCAAGTTCACCAAGGGCGCCGACGGCCGGACGCTCGCGCTGGTGAAGGCGGGCCTCGCGGGCGCGTTCACGTACAACAGGCTCAAGGCGGCGGTGAACAACGCGAAGGGCGACCCGCTGCTCTCCAGGGCGGTCGCGCCGCTCTCGGCCGGCATCGAGTCCCTGAAGGACCTCGGGACCAAGCTCCGCAAGGGTGAGGCGGGTGCCGCGGACGTCGGCGCCTTCGAGAGCGTCATCAACAGCGTCAAGGACGCGGGCAAGAGCGCCGGCGCCGAGGTCGTCGAGAAGGTGCCCAGCGCCTCGCAGCTGGGCGGGTAGTCGGACGCGTCGAGCCCGACGTGTCGAGCTCCGCCTGTCGAGCTCCGCCTGTCGAGCTCCGTCTGTCGAGCTCTGCTCAGTGAGCTCCGAGCTCTACGTGTCGAGCCCTACGTGTCGAGCCCTATGTGTCGCCTCTACGTGTTGAGCTCGGCGAGGACGCGGAGCGTGGCGGGGTCCGGTGACGTGACGAGGAGGTCCGTCACCGGGCCCCGGCGCCATGCGGCGAGCCGTTCGGCGATCCGCGCGCGCGGGCCGACGAGGGAGATCTCGTCCGCGAAGGCGTCCGGCACGGCGAGCACCGCCTCCTCGCGCCGCCCGGCCGCGAACAGCTCCTGGATCCGCCCGGCCTCCTTTCCGTACCCCATCCGCCCCATCAGGTCGGCGTGGAAGTTGCGGGCCGCGTGTCCCATGCCGCCGATGTAGAAGCCGAGCATCGCCTTGACCGGCAGCAGGCCGGCCGCCACGTCGTCGCAGAGCTGCGCCCGGACCATCGGGGCCACCAGGAAGCCCTCCGGCAGGTCCTCGGGGAGCGCGTACACCTCGGCCCAGCGGTCCGGCGTCCAGTAGAGGGGCAGCCAGCCGTCCGCGATGGCGAGGGTCTGCGCGACGTTCCTGGGTCCCTCGGCGCCGAGCAGGACGGGCACGTCGGCCCGCAGCGGGTGGGTGATCGGCTTGAGGGCCTTGCCGAGGCCGGTGCCGTCCTCGCCGGAGTACGGGTGGGAGTGGTGCCGCCCGTCGAGCCGGACCGGGCCCTCGCGCCGCAGGACCTGCCGGACCACGTCCACGTACTCGCGGGTCGCGGTCAGCGGGGAGCGGGGGAATGGGCGGCCGTACCAGCCCTCGACGACCTGCGGCCCGGACAGGCCGAGTCCGAGGAGCAGGCGCCCGCCGGAGAGGTGGTCGAGCGTGAGCGCGTGCATCGCGGTCGTCGTCGGGGCGCGCGCGGCCATCTGCGCGACGGCCGTGCCCAGCCTGATCCGGCTGGTGTGCGCGGCGATCCAGGTCAGCGCCGTGAAGGCGTCCGAGCCCCAGGCCTCCGCCGTCCACACCGAGTCGTAGCCGAGCCGCTCGGCCTCGCGGGCGAGGTCGAGGTGGGCCGGCGAGGGGCCGCGGCCCCAGTAGCCGAGGGCGAGTCCGAGTCGCATGCCCCGCAACCTTTCTGACGATCCATCAGATGGTGCGGGCACTGTACGGCAACGGCCCCCCGCCCGGAAGGGATTCCGGACGGGGGGCCGTCGCCTGCGGGATGTGCGCGGGACCTAGCCGCGCTGGATGCCCGTGGTGTCCTGGAGGACGCCGCGGCGGCCGTCCTGCGTCTGGGCCACCAGGGCCGGGCCGCGCTGCTCGACCGCCAGGTACCAGGTGCCGGGCGCCAGTTCGGCGATCGGCGCCTGCGAGCCGTCCTCCGCGTACAGCGGACGGGCGACCGGGACGGCGAACCAGAACGGCGCGAAGTCCGCGGCGGGCGCCGCCGGCTGCGGAGCCTGGGCCTGCGGCTCCGGCTGCTGCGGGGCCTGCGGCTGCGGGGCGGCGGCCTGCGCGCCGAACGGCTGGCCCGCACCCTGCGACGGGTCCTGCGGTCCGCCGTACTGCGGGTGCTGCGCGCCGGGGTAGCCGTAGCCGCCGGGAACGCCCGGCTGACCCTGCTGGCCCGGCTGCATGCCGTACGGCTGCGGGGCCTGCGGGCTCGGCGCACCGACCAGCGGGGCCTTCAGCGCGGGCACCAGCGGGCCGGCCACCGCGGCACCGGCCGCGACCAGGGAGGCGATCAGGCCGAGGATCAGGCCCGCGCCGGCGTTCGTCGACTCGAAGACCCACATCAGCAGGGTCCACGCGGAGGCGACGGTGAACGCGGCACCGACCTGGTTCAGCTCCAGGCCGACGATCTTGCGCTGCTGCGGCAGGCCGTGGGAGACGACCACGAGGGCGACGCCGGCGATGCCGAGGAAGAAGGAGCCCCAGCCGAGCGGCGACACCTCCCAGGAGTTCGGGGAGTCGATCTGGTCGCAGATGGACGCCGGGCCGTCACAGCTGGCGTAGCCGAGGAACGAGGCGATGAACAGCACCACCGCTGCACCGATCAGCACGCCATCGCCTCGGGTGAGGGAGCGGATATTCACGTAAGAGTCCTTCGTCGTTCGTCGGTCGTCGCGTCGGGGGGTGGCACTCGGGGCCTCGCGGCACGGGGGCGGCCCCATCGTACGGAGCGAATCTATCGCTCGCCGGTTCTACCCCTTGAGGTAGGTCGCGATGCCGTCCGAGATGCCCTGTGCCGCCTTCTGCCGCCACGTCGACGACGTGAGCAGCTGCGCATCCTTCGGATCACGCATATTGCCGCATTCGACGAAGACCTTGGGCACGGTTGACAGATTGAGCCCGCCCAGATCGTCGCGCACGTCCAACCCCGTACCGCCGGCGAGGTAGTTGGCGGGGGACGTTCCGGTCGCGCGGGCGAACCGGTCGACGATCCGCTCGCCGAGCGCGCGCGACGGCGCCACGATCGGCGCGGTGTCCGCCGCGCCGCCGCGCACCCGTGCGGGAAGGATCACATGGAAGCCGCGGTGGCCGGCCGCCGAACCGTCCGCGTGGACGGAGACCACGGCGTCGGCGCGGGCGGCGTTGCCGATACGGGCCCGCTCGTCGATGCACGGACCCCACGGGCGGTCGGCGTCGTGGGTGAGCACCACCTTCGCGCCGCGCGCGGCGAGCAGGTCCCGCAGCCGGTGGGAGACGTCGAGCGTGAACGACGCCTCCGTGTACCCCGCGTCGGTGGACGTGCCGGTGGTGTCGCACTCCTTGCGGGTCGTCCCGATGTTCACCTTCTGGTTGATTTCCGTTGAATGGCGGAAATTGCCGGAGTTGTGACCGGGATCGATGACGACGGTCCGGCCGGCCAGGGACCCGCTGCCCTGGGACGCCGGCGCGGGGGAAGGTGAACCGGTCGGGGTCGGCGCGGAGGCCAGCGGGGGGCGGGACTGAGTGCCCTGGGCCTCCCGGGTCTCCTGGGCCTCCTGAGCCTCCCGGGCCTTTCCGGCGGGCGGCGCGGCCTGCGAGGCCGCGCATCCGGCGAGCACGGCGCAGCAGCCCGTGGCGGCGAGCGCGAGGGCGAGGGAACGGCGGGCGGTGTTCCGGTGGTCGTACGGCACCCAGCGACTCTAGGCCCTGGGCGGCGCGAATTCCCGCAGGGCGAAGGTCGCAGGTTTGTCACCGCTTCCCGGAACGGCGGACGCGTGTGCGGAGAAGGTGAAGGGTAGGTGGGAAGAGCGACGGTGGGGTGTCACCGCGCATGGACCACGAGGGGGAACCGTGGTGGGGGAAGAGCCGAACGACGCACGTCCCGAACCGTCCGACCGCATTCCGAACGACAGAACCCTGGACCCGGCAGACCCGCGAACTCCGGCACCGGCCGCGCCGCCTGCCCCCGAGGGGTCTCCACGAGCCGCCGAGCCGCCGTGGACGGCTCCGAACCTGACGAAGCCCACGAACCCGGCTCCGGCCTCGGCCGCCCCGGAGACCCCGGCTCCGGCCCCGGCCGCCCCGGAGACCCCGGCACCGGCCCCGGCCGCTCCGGAGCCCCTGGCATCGGCCCCCGCCACGGCTCCGGCCGCTCCCGGGACGCCCACGCTGGCTTTCGGTGCGCCGTCCGGCGCGGCGCCCGGCGGCGGGGGCGACGTCCCGCCCGGTCACGGCGAGGGGGC